>QKAN01000244.1 GCA_003246365.1 Clostridia bacterium | reverse complement strand
CGTTCTGCATGGTGCTTTGCACCATCAATCCGTCTACCAGGGTGAGCAGAAGCCATGCGAGTTGCTCTCCGTCCGATCCCGGCGCCCGCTCCAGAATACGGGACTTGAGTATGTTTTTAAAATGCGCATATTGTTCATTGAGTCGTTCACGAATCAGGCTTTCTTCTTCACCGGAAATCGATTCTACAAACAGCCGCAACCGCAATTGACCGCTCTCATCAAACGCGCCGCGTATGAAAGTGTAGCGGACGAGTCGGGGAAGGGATGTATCCTTTTCGCGGTTGTCCACCCAGCTTAGTAGATCGTCCGAGAGTTTGCTCCAATAGAGCTCGCCGAGATCGAGGTAGATTTCCGCTTTACTGCGATAATGGTAAAAGAGCGTACCTTTACTAACATGCGCCGCCTTTGCGATCTCCGCCAGAGAAACGTCATGTTTCTCCTGAAAAAGCGCGGCGGCTGCGTTTAAAATTTTCTCTTTTCCATTGTCTTTCTTTGGTGCGGCCATCGTTACGCCTTCTTTTGTAATAAGTATCTTGCGAAATCCCGCGCGCCGGATGTAGCCTGTTTTGTTTGGAAGGATGCGATATCGTCAACATCGCGCACGGAAAACATGCCGTCATATTGAAGATGATAATGTTCGCACATACGCTGAATCCCGATCACAAACGGATCCGCCGCATAGGCTGCATCGTAGCCATGCGTCGCGAGAATAGCAATTCGCTTTCCTTCTACCAAATTCCCTTTTGCGGTGCGATAATACTTTGCCAGACCGAACATACGATCTAAAACGGCTTTGAGTTCGGATGTGCAAAACCAAGTATATATCGGTGTTGCAAGAACAATTAAGTCGCTCTCCTGCATCGCCTTTGCGATTTTGTGCATGTCGTCCTGCTGAAAGCAGCCGTATTCATCCTGTATATCCTGACAATGATAGCATCCTTTACAAGGAGCGACATGCATCGATGCGAGGGTATACAAGGTCGTTTCTGCGCCGACGGCGGCAAGTTCTTCCAGAAATGGTTTTAGCAACTCAGCCGTGTTGCCATTCAGGCGCGGACTACCGTTGAGAATGCAGATTTTCATGCTGCGTTCCTTTCACATTAGTTTTTTTATCGGCACTGATAAATATCGTTTTTTAAATGAACTATAACCTGGAATTCAAGTTACGCAATGTTTTGAGTTTTTTACGCGCCGAGCCGTTTGGAAACTTGTTGATAGATCAAATCGGCAGCAGTGGAGACTTGCTCCAACAATTGCCGCGCCTTATTGTTGAGTTCTTCCGCATACACGCGGTCGCGCATCGTTCGCGTGTTAATCAATACGTTCAGGCTTGCGCCTTCCAGCGCCGCTCTGCAAAGCGAGGCGGCAACCCCTGCGTCGCTTACGGCAACAACGCTGCCTTTTTCGGCACAAAGAGCAATCAGCGAAACAGCATCCGCGCATATTTCCATAATTCTGAGTGGCGGCAGCACAGCGCTTTTCAACGCTTCTTCCATCACGCGTTCTTTTTCCAATTTTTGCTCTTCCGTATCCTTTGGAAGTCGATACGCCTGCGCCAACGGTTCAAACGCAATGGCATCCTCATCCATTAAGGAGAGGAATCTTTTTGTGATTGCGTCCGATTGCGCGAGAAGGTCGTTCATTTCCGCTTCTACCGCAGCGTATTTTGGTTTGCCGACGGTAAGAGACGCCACCATATGCGTCAATGCGCCGGAAAGCGCGCCGACGAGTGCACTTGCTCCGCCTCCGCCGGGTACAGGCGCCTTTGAGGAGAGGTCGTTCATGAATGATTCAATTGTATTGTTCTGAAAAGCCATGGATTCCTCCTGATTTTATCCTTTTGTCGCAATTTCGGCAAGCGCGTTTCTTACGTCCCCTAACATATATAGTGAGCCGACAGCGCACACAATTCCTGATTCACTTGCTTGCTTGATCGCGAGGCGTACGCCTTCTGAAATGCTTTCGCACGATACGGCAGGCAACTTTTCGTCCCGCAACAGTTCAGTAAGAGCAGAAGCCTCCATTGCGCGCGGATTATTCGGGGTTACTGTGATAAACATTTCTGCTAGCGGTGCAAGTTGATCAATCATATTTGAGACGTCCTTGTCCGCCATAATACCGAGTAAAAATATGATTTTATGGTCGGGGAAATGTTCTCTTAAACTTTCTGCTACTGCTGTAACTCCCTGTGGATTATGTCCGCCATCCGCAATGAAAATCGGATTGCGGCGAAGCAATTCAAATCTCGCAGGCCATTGTACAGACGAAAGACCGTCCCGCAGGTTCTGCTCAGAAATATTCCAGCCCTTATTCTTTAAAGCCTCTACGGCTGTTATAACGACCATCGCATTTTTTGTTTGATACGTACCTGTGAGAGCGCAAGAGAGTTCGCCATATGGTTCAACCGTAAAACGCAACGCATCCAACGAAGTTGAAACATTGGAAATTCGGCTATGGTCAGTTATGGTCAGGTTCGCATTGCGTTCGCTGCAAACTTGTTCAAATACCGTGTCAGCTTCCGCGTTTTGACCATAAATAACTACGTCGCCACCAGATTTAATAATGCCAGCTTTCGCTTTTGCAATTTCTCTAATTGTTGAACCGAGTTCTCGTGTGTGATCCAGTCCGATATTCGTGATGATTGCCAGTTCGGGCGTATCTATCACATTTGTTGAATCAAGCTCACCACCGAGGCCAACCTCCAGTACGACGATCTGCGCGTTATGCCGCTTAAAATACTCAAACGCAATTACAGTGATCAACTCGAATTCGGTGGGATGGTCTGCCATTGCTTCCGCGTATGGCCGAATATATTCCGTAATTTCGGCGAGCTCTTCGTCGGAAATATACGTTCCGTCAATTTGCATGCGCTCATTGAATCGGATGATATACGGAGAAATATATAGTCCTGTGCGATATCCGGCAACCGAAAGTATCTTCGAAAGCATCGCTGCGGAAGAACCTTTTCCGTTTGTACCGGCAATATGAACATATTTGAGAGACTGATGCGGATTTCCAATTCGATCCAGAAGTTCTCTGGTTCGCTCCAATCCGAGTCGGCTGCCGCGCCACGTGACATGATGGATATAGTTCAAAGCGTCATCATATGTCATCGGTTGAAAGTTGGCGATATTGTTCTGGCTTTTGAGTTCGCCCGGTGTACGCTCTTTTAGTGCTTTATCGCTTAGCATTCGGTCGAGTAGTGCAACCAGAATCGTATTCGCGATCATGACGCATCCAACCGGCAGCGCGCGCGAAACGAGCAGCACAGGCATTGGTACGCCAATTAATAGCGAAAGCGCAAAGCTTTTAAACAAATAGGACCCGATTATTTCAGCAGGAATCACGATAAGCGCCGCACGCAGAAAAAGTCGTTTTGTTTTTACTATATGAGATGCAATACCGGCTACGAAACCGATCAGAAAAAATGCGATGGTCAGCGGCGGGAAATATGCGCCTGCTGTAGGAAACAGTAAAGTGCCCAGCATGTCTGCAAACGCGCCGACGATTCCACCCGCAATCGGGCCAAACCAGATACCGGAGAGCAGTATCGGCACACTGTCAATGCTCAGACGGATTGAATCCGTCAACTGCAACATTAGAAATTTTGAGAGAACAATTTGCAGGGCGATGAACATCGCCATCAGAGAGAGCCGCTTTGGTGTGATTGTTTTCATGATTCAAACCTCATTTCTTCATGCGCTGCACGAACGGCAGAACCGCCTCAAAACGAGGGATGATCCCGATAAGTGCAGTAGCGGACGCGATATTGCACCGCAAGCGCGGGGCGCTTTTCGTGCAGCGGCGACTTCCCATCCAACTGCCACTTAACGCGCAATATCTACTCTACCAGTGTTTTTGTCATTCTTCAGAGCTCCTGAAGAACGCTCTGATTATAACCTATTCTATTTGAAACGAAAAGCAGAATCTGATGCAGATACGCGAATCATCGAATTCCCGCGTCTAGAACGACATCTGCTACGTCCTCATAGCGATTTAACGTATAAAGATGGATTCCCGCAGCACCTTCTGCTAAAAAACGGCGAACTAATGAAACCGTAAATTCGTGACCCGCCGCTCGGAAACTCTCTTCGCTCTCGCCGTATCTACCAACTAACGCCGCTACTTCGGCCGGTATCGAACAGCCGTTGCTCAGCGTCATGCGTACCAAGCCGTCTTTTTTCAACAACGGGAGCACACCGGCAATAATCGGAAGCGTAACGCCGCGTTTGCGTGCTTTGTCAACAAAGCGCAGGTAGTTTTCAACACTGTAACAAAGTTGAGAGATAAAGTAGGATGCACCGGCTTCCTGCTTCAACAACAAAGCATCTATATCTGCATCCAGCGAATCCGCGAGCAAGTGTTTTTCCGGATAACAAGCTGCGGCAATGCAGAAACGATCCGTTTTTGAACGGATAAACGAAATCAATCCGTCAGCATGTGAAAAGTCTCCGTCGGTCCCAACAACTCCTGCAGGAAAATCTCCGCGCAACGCAAGCAGGTTTTCCACGCCAGCGTTTGAATAGTCCGCTAAAGCATCCTCAACATCTAATCTGCAATTGCCAACGCAGGTGTAATGAGAGAGTGCATCGCACTCGCCGCTCTCTTGAATCGCGGTAACTACTTCCAAATTTCTGCCCTTGTTCGATCCCATTGCGCCGTAAGTGCAGCTGATAAAATCCGGCGAAAGCGCATAGAGCCGTTCGAGTGTTGACATAAGCGGCTCCAGAGGCTTATCCGATTTGGGAGGAAACACCTCGAAAGAAAGCGTTTGTTTTTTCAGAATTCGATCGATAATTTTCATATTCTGTGCCTAGTCAGGAAAACGACTTTGCCAGCACTGCCGCAGCCGCAGCGTCTGGCGAGTAACCGTCCGCACCGATCTGTTGCGCAAATTCTGCGGTAATCGGTGCGCCGCCAACGATAATATGGAACGAATCTCGTTGCGCGTTCGCATTCAGTTCCGCAACAATACGTTTCATCGACGGCATCGTCGTCGTAAGCAGGGTAGAGAGCGCAACGATTCGCACGTTATCATTGCTGTCAATCGCCTCCTGAAACCGTTCCAAGGACACATCAACGCCAAGATCGACGATTTGGAATCCTGCGCTTTCAATCATCATGGCAACAAGATTTTTACCAATATCGTGCATATCACCCTGAACCGTTCCGATTACGACAGTGCCGAGTGCATTCGCGGTTTCTTTGGTCAGATGCGGTTTTAAAATATCAACGCCTTTTTTCATTGTACGTGCGGAAATCAGCATCTCCGGCACAAATGCTTCACCGCGGCTGAATCGTTCTCCTATTGCCGTCATCGCGGCAACCATGCCGTCGTTTAAAATCTCGAGTGGCGGCAAGCCCGCATCAATCGCGGTTTGCACGAGCTCTTCGATTACTTTGATTTTCCCGGTTTCAATTGCGCCTGAGATATCGCTGATGTATGACATAAATCCTCCGAATATAGTTCACTTAGTCTTTTAACGGGCCGATTCGATTTTCGCGAAACGCCGTAATATAATCCATGCAATACTCGTCTTCTCCGAGAAGTGCCGCGCCTGCATGCATCAACCCAATCATTTCACGATCCAGAACGTCCAAAATTGCAGCATTCATTCCTGCCTGCATCGCATAAAGCAAGAATGCGTGGTTGATCAGCGGACGCACCGGTAGCCCGTATGAAATATTCGATAGCCCGCTGACAACATGTGCTTTAGAAGACCGTTTGCGGATTTCTCCGGCGCATTCAGCAAAAGTGGAAAGCGCAGTTTCGTCCGTAGAGAGCGTATGAACAATAGGATCGATCAGAAGTCGATCTTCCGAAATGCCGTAATCTTTAGCAGCAGCGCGAATCTGCGCGAAAATTGCCAAGCGCCCCTCTGCGCGCTCCGGAACACCGGCGTTTGAGCAAAGCAGCGCAATTACTTTCCAATTTGTGTCGGCGATCAGGGGAAAGAGCGTTTCGATTTTGCCGCTCTCCATTGATACGGAATTGATAATTCCAACACGCTTGCAATACGGCAACACGCTAGCAAGAACCTGCGGGTTCGGAGAGTCAATACACAAAGGCAGGGAAGAAGCATCCTCCGCAAGCTCAACCAGCCAGCGAAGCGTGTCTGCTTCAATTTCGCTGTCTACAGCCGCACAAACGTCCAGATAATCCGCACCTGCGGCTTCTTGCCGCACAGCAAGATCGCGCAGGAATGCTTCATCTTTCGCACGAATCGCCTTTCCGACAGAAGGTATGAATCCGTTTAATTTTTCTCCGATCAATAACATGTTAAGTTTCCTCTTGAAAAAGTCTTCAAATTCAGATATTTTCGATATCATATCAGTTGAAACAGCGATGTGATATACAACAAATGATTGACATTTGCACTTTGCATTCATACACTATGTAGCAGAGGAACAACTATGATACGAAAAGAATTTATCGTAAATGAGTTAAAATATCGTTATCCGGAGATCGCGGGTACGATTCATCATCCAACATTACAAGTCGGTCGCCCGCTGATTTTCGAAAATGACGGCCGTTATTCCGGCGCGCATGTTATCGTATGCACAGCAGACGAACTAAACCGCTCGCGGCTAACACATCTAGATGAACCTTTATTTCTTTGTATCGGGATGCCAAATCAACAAGTCCTGGACATTCTTGATGTTTTTGTTTTGCCGGATGGAGAGCACGTCTCTATTATCCTGAATTTTGTTCAACGTCTTTTCGATCGCTTAGACGAATGGCTTCTTGAATTAAAACTGTCTGCAGAATCTGTTGAGAATGTCGATGAGTTTCTTGTCGTCGTGGCTGAAATGATACAAAACCCGATTTTCTTGATCGATGAGTTAAATCATCTTGTCGCACAATCCGATTTTTCGGATATTGCCAGTGTTATGCCAAATATTTCGGATATAATGCACGATGCAAACAATCAAGCGCAAAATTCAATTATTAGAGTATCTTTTTCAAGCGGAGAGGATGCCTTAGTATCGCATATCACAACGGGAGATCGGCAGTTTAAACTCGTTGTCATTGCGAAAGAAAGACCGCTCTATGGAAGTGATGAAGTTGTGTTCGAAGCTTTCAGTGCGCATATCCGCCTCATGTTGTCCGAACAGAAGCTCTATACAGGGATAAAGATTCGAACGAATCACAACAGTTCTCTTGAAGAAGCACTGCGTACATTATTACTTCAAAAACAACCGGACCAGACCACGCTCGATCAGATTCGTCAGTCTGGATGGCATGAAGAGGATTCTTATGCTATTATTGCCGCTGACTCGAACAACGGCGTTCTTCGATCGGTGGAAGTGGAGTCTATTTGTTTATTACTAGAATCTCGTCTTTCTGACTGTTGTGCATTTGCAACAGAGGCTGCTGTTATTGCCGTCGTCAAAATGAAATATTCGGAAACAGAAGCTTTGCAAGGAAAACTACGCTTGATCAATGAAGAAGAAAATATTCGGTTTGGCATTTGCGATACTTTCCCAGGATTTCGATTTTTTTCGCAGCGATATCGTCAATCAAAATATGCGTTGATTCATTCCGATGACAACGAAGGAGTAATTTGTTTTTCTCATCTGGCGGAACA
>QKAN01000199.1 GCA_003246365.1 Clostridia bacterium | reverse complement strand
ATGTTTCTCCTGTTACCGATTCATACGATATACATCGCTGACGCACTTGAGTTTCTTCAAATTTCGAATAATGACATTTAATTGTTCGGTATTGGAAACCTCAAAAGTCATTTCGATTATATATCGGTCGTCCGGCATGGGCCTGCCGCTGATGGATTGAATGCTCACGTTCAGGCTGGAAATCTGCGCCGAAATAGCAGAAAGCGTGCCGGGGCGATTGTCTCCCTCAATCTGCAAAGAAGCGTTAAACGCGCTCTTCGTGTTGATTGCCCATTCAACCTCAATAATACGATCCAAATCGGATTGAAGGTTGGTCACGTTAGGACAATCCGCACGGTGAACAGACACACCGCGTCCACGCGTAATATAACCGATAATAGGATCTCCGGGCAACGGATTACAGCAATTGCCGAAGCGAACAGCCATGCCCGGGTCGCCTTTCACGATGATTCCGTTTACCGGGACATGTGTTTTTGTTGTATCGTCGGCATCTCCGCGGCGTATCTTCTCCGCGATTTCAGCCGCTTTGTCGTCCTTTTTCTTCATGTCGCTCAACTTATGAAGAACCTGACTTGCCGACATGCCGCCAAAGCCGATCGCCGCATAAATGTCGTCAATTCCGCTGACATTCAACCGTTGAATCAACGGATTTACGAAATCGGGCTTGATCAAATCATTGAATACAAGGTTCTGACGTTTCGCCGCATCTTCCAACATTTCGCGTCCGCGCGCAACGTTTCCTTCGCGGTTCTCTTTTTTAAACCATTGCCGTATTTTATTTCGTGCAGCCTGCGTCTTAACGATTTTGAGCCAGTCTAAACTCGGCCCTGGTTGGCTGTTGGAAGTTACGATTTCTACAACGTCGTTCGTCTTAAGTTTATAGTCCAAGCGAACAAGCGCACCGTTGATTTTCGCGCCTTGCGTATGGTGTCCAATGTTGGTATGAATGCGATATGCAAAATCAAGCGGGGTTGATCCGCGCGGCAGGTCGATGATTTCTCCTTTCGGCGTGAGCACGAAAACATACTCGCCGAGGAAATCCTTCATGATACTGTCGACAAATTCTTTGCTGTCTTCTGTCGTGTCTTTCGCTTCGATAACCTGACGCAGCCAGCTGGTTTTCCGGTCCAGGAGGCTTTGAACGCTTCGTCCCTCTTTATACATCCAGTGCGCAGCAATGCCGTATTCCGCTGTTTTATGCATCTCCTTAGTGCGAATCTGCACTTCGAACGGGATGCCGTTTGGCGCAAGTAAAGTCGTATGCAACGAGCGATACATGTTCGGTTTCGGTGTTGCAATATAGTCTTTAAAACGACCCGGTAAGGGTTTCCAGCTTGCATGGATAACGCCCAATGCTGCATAACAATCGTTGACCGAATCCACGATGACGCGAATTGCAATCAGGTCGTAAATTTCATTGATGCTTGAGTTTTGCCGCTGCATCTTCTTATAAACGCTGTAAAGATGCTTCGGGCGCCCGCTGATCGTCGCATCGATACCCGCGGCATTGAGTTCTTCGCCGATGATACGTTTCGCGTTGTCAAGCGTTTCTTGCCGTTCCGCCTGTTTCTCCCGAAATTGCCTGCTGATCTCGGCGTATTCTTCCGGCATGAGATACATAAACGAGAGGTCTTCCATCTCGCCTTTAATTGCGCCCATGCCGAAGCGGTGCGCGAGCGGCGCATACACTTCAAGCGTCTCTTTCGCTTTACGCATGCGCTTGTATGGATTGCAATAAGCCAACGTCCGCATGTTGTGCAGTCGGTCGGCAAGCTTGATGATAACGACGCGCACGTCAGCGGCGATTGCAAGAAAGAGTTTCCTTAGATTTTCTGACTGCTCCTGCTTTTTTGTAATATATGTCTGCTGACCGCTTTTTGTCAGTTTTGTAACGCCGTCAACCAGTTTTGCGACATCGGCGCCGAATTTTGTCTCTACGTCCGCAACAGTAATATTGTCTCCGTCTTCTACAACGTCATGCAAAACGGCCGCGGTAACGCTCGCCGCATCCATGCCCATGTCCATGACAAGACGTGCAACTTCAAGCGGGTGAATGATATATGGTTCGCCGGACTCGCGTAATTGCGACGAATGCGTTTGATACGCAAAATCAACGGCGCGCGCAAACAGCTCCGTCTGTTCCGGAGTGTACCGTTTGGAAAATTCCTGTACGAGTTCCTGCATTTCCATAATCACACCTCCTCCCGCGATTCATTAACATAATTGAATACATTTTTCACGCAGGGGTATCAGGCATTAGAATACCCTCTTTCGCCTGAAGAAGTCAACCGCGTCATAGCTAATTTGTTTAATATTTTTGCGTACAAATTGTAATATTTTATATCCGTTCTCATTTGGGTAGAAAAAATCAACGGCGAACCGTTGATCGTTTTCTTCCTCGGTTGAGTCTTAATATTGCATAACAGACTGGACGTCGTAACCTTTCAGCATAGCCCGTCCGTCAAACTCGGAACTAAGTTCAATTGCAAATCGCACGCCGACTACTTCTCCACCCGCTTGTTCAACGAGCTTGATCGTTGCCAGCGAAGTGCCGCCGGTTGCAAGCAAATCGTCTACGATAACGACTTTCTGGCCGGGTTGAATTGCATCCTTATGGATTTCCAAAACATCCGAACCATACTCCAAGCCATATTCATAGCGCATGGTTTCGCAGGGAAGCTTGCCGGGCTTTCTTGCAAGAACAAATCCGGCATTCAACGCATATGCCAATGCCGCCCCGATGACAAAGCCGCGCGCTTCCGGCCCGATAACCAAATCGACCTGACGATCACGCAGAGAATCGGCTATGGTCTCGATGAGCGCATGATACCCTTCTTTATCCTTAAGCAGCGTGGTAATATCGCGGAATAATACGCCCTTAATCGGGAAATCCGGTATGTTGCGAATCTTTTCTTTTAGATCCATGATCACGCCTCCTGTGTTTCAATTAACAATCTGTAGAGCGTACTTTCGCCCAATGTGCGGGGAGCGCATCCATTGGTTCGAACGATTTCCTCTTTTTCTGTGTCATATGAAAAGAATCCCAGCTGCGCAAAGACACAAAGAGCCAACAATTCTTCCGCTTTCAGTGAACGTATCAAAGAGAGCAACTTTGTGCTTTCCTCGCCGATCGCCGTTTGAAGCGTTCGATAATGCTTTCGCATTGCGCTGTCGTTCCAGTCAAATACTCTATTTGAGTAAAATCCGGAAAACCAAGCGGAGATCTTCTCACAAGAACAGTCTCCATTATACAATCTTTGTACGAAAAAAGCATTAAAAAAAGCAACTTTTTCTTCCGAAGCATTCGCGCAGAGCCAGAAGAGTTCAACGCTTTCGCTGCCGCGATATTCGTTAATCGAAGGCCTTGCCAATAGATCCCAGTCTGCCGCAGAATTGAGCGGATCGATGAGCTCGCTTTTACCGAACGCAACCACGCGAAGCACGCGGTCGTTTTGCACTGCGCTTGCACAGAAATGTTTATCGTCTTTTCCAATTGTACGCAAAGACGCAAATCGAACGTTATTTAGTCGAAATACCGGCTCCGGATTTCCTTCACCATATGGTGCAAGTAAGCGCAATTCTTTGATGCGTTCAACCGTTAATTCTTCCATTTGAACCGTCTCATCATAAGAAAACGACGGATAAAAATCTTCCGGTTGATACTGTTCTTCTATATGGTTCGAAAACTGTGTTATAAATTCTGGAAAACGATCTTTCGAAATTGTAACGCCTGCCGCCCGCGCGTGCCCGCCATATCGAATAAACATATGAGAAAACTCGCTTAAATTTTCGAATAGATCAACGCCTTCAATGCTTCTTCCTGAGCCGGTTAGTATTCCGCTTTGCTCCGCAAATAAAATCACCGGAATATGGTATTTGTCGCAAAGTCTGGAAGCAACAATTCCGATAACACCAGCGTTCCAACTTTCATGCGAAAGGATTAACACGTGTCCGGTTGTTTTCAGCGCTTCAATTTGTCGTTCCGCTTCTTCCAGCATTTCGTTTTCAATATCTCGGCGATCCTGATTGTAGCCGTTTAACTTATGCGCAAAAGTGTCTGCTTTTGTTTCATCTTCTCCCAAGAGAAGATGCACCGCTTCTTGCGCGCTTGCCATGCGGCCGGCTGCATTTAACCGGGGCGCAATCATAAAGGAAACCGTCGTTTCGTCTATACGCGGTTGTGAAAAACCGGCGGCGCGAAGAAGCGCAGATAACCCCACAATCTGTTGAATGGAACGCATGCCTAACGTAACGATCGCTCGATTTTCGCCAGCCAGCGGAACAACATCGGCAACCGTTGCAACCGCAGCAAGCGCCAGCTCTTCTTCGGAATACTTTCCGCCATTCATCGCCTGAATCAACTTCAGCGCAACTCCCGCGCCGCATAGATAGCGGTTTGGATAAGTCGCATCTTTACGTGAAGCGGCGATGACGGCGACGCATTCTGGAATCGTTTTACCGACGCTGTGATGGTCGGTTATGATCACATCAATGCCGATTGCGGAGCATAACGCAATTTCATCAAACGCCGAGATCCCGTTATCAACGGTAACAATGAGTTGTATCCCGCGTTCTTTTAGTTTGCGTACGGCGTTTTCCGACATTCCGTAACCTTCGTCATGACGATGCGGAATATAGTAATCAACATCCGCTCCCATCATTCTGAGGCGCTTGGTAAGCATTGCCGTAGAACAAACGCCATCCGCGTCATAATCTCCATATACGCAGATTTTTTCGCCTTGTTCAATTGCCATTTGAATGCGTTCAATCGCCTTTTTCATATCCGGAAGCAAAAACGGGTCAAACAACGCCGATTCATCCGGATATAAAAAGCGCTTCGCTTCTTCCAACGAAAAAACGCCGCGCCGAATGAGTGCTCTTGCAATCATGGAAGAGCAATGAAATTCATTTGTGATTGTTTCAACGAGAGCCGAATCACATAATTCCGGTTCGCGCGCGATGAGTCGATTATTCATCGTTCACTCAGATAAATGCCAATTGCACATTCAATGCGCTTGCGCATCAGCTGGCAACTAATCTCATGCGGTGTTTCCAGCGCACCGCCGTAGAGTACGGCATTTGCCATGCAACCGCCGCTGCAATAGTACTTTGCCCAACAATTTTTGCAGGTATCCTTTGTGCAAACATTGCAGCCGAGAAACGAATCCTGCAAATCAGTTCGCAATTCCGGGCTGTTTAAGCTGCCGAGCTTCCATTCTTCCATGCCAACAAACTGATGGCACGGATATAAATCTCCGTCCGGCGTTACGGCAACATATTCCGTTCCAGCTCCGCAGCCGTTAATTCGTTTCCTTAGACAGGGACCTCCGTCGGGATCAAACATAAAGTGGAAAAAATTAAACCAAGTTTCGCTCTTTTTTCGCGACTCAATATAATAATCCGCAAGAACGTCATATTCTTCCCCGATTCGATCTAAATGCTCGGGCAAAATACTATAAGGACTTTCCTCTGCCAGCACAACTGGTTCAATCGAAATCTGATTAAAACCGTATCCTGTGAGCGCCTTTACGTCTTTCAGAAAATCAAGATTTTTTCTCGTGAACGTGCCGCGGATATAGTATTCCTTGTCGCCGCGTCCCGCAACGAGTTTCTTTGCGTTGTTCAAAATGATATCAAAAGAACCTTTTCCGTTCACCGTTGGGCGAAGCGCATCGTGAATTTCTTTTCGCCCGTCAAGGCTGATGACAACGTTGTGCATTTCACGGTTTATGAAATCAATCTTCTCATCATCGAGCGCAACACAATTGGTTGTAATCGTGAAGTTAATGATCTTGCCGAATTTTTTCTCCAGCTCTCTGCCGTAAGCGACGAGCTGTTTACAAACGTCCCAGTTCATCAGCGGTTCGCCGCCAAACAAGTCAACTTCCAGATGTTTGCGCGTTCCGCTGTGTTCCATCAAGAAATCCAGCGCTTGTTTGCCAATTTCCAGCGGCATCAGCATCCGAGCACCATGAAAATCACCAGTTGCAGCAAAGCAATAGCGGCAACGCAGGTTGCAATCGTGCGCAACATGCAAACACATGGATTTGATCGCGCTTCCGCCAGCAATTTCCGGCGCTACCGGCGTTTCTGTTTCATAGGAACCAACTGACTTGAGTTCTTCCAGATCCGCCTGAATTTCGCGCACAGTATCGGCGTCTACACCTATTGAAAAAGGATCGTTTCCTAGTTCAATTGCCTGAACAACGGCAAACGCCGCATCATCCAATTCATGGATAGCGCCGCTTTCAACGTCCAGCAATACGTAATGGTTTTGAAATCGAAACGAGTGAATCAATGCGTTCTCCTACCTATATTTTTCTCTAAAAACGAAGACAAAGAAAGGCCGAAGCGGCCTTTCTTTGCGGATCGGCTGATTATATAGCCAAAATTACTTTTCTTCTTTTGCACACTTCTGGTTGGCAACTGTGCAAGACGTTTTGCACGCCGACTGGCAGCTTGCCTGGCATTCGCCACAAGCGGTGTTTTTACCCGCCTTGATGCAGGGCTTTTGGACGGTTTCAATATGCTTCATAACTGAATTCCTCCGAATAACTTATCACTGGCGTGATTATACACGATTTTGCGTTACAGCGCAAGCTCAGCAGTGTCTCTTGCGATGGTCATCTCTTCATCTGTAGGAATGACATACACATGAACCTTGCTCGTGGGTTTTGTGATCTCCAGATCGGTCGCGCGCGGGCAGGTCATGTTATATTCCCAGTCCATATCCATGCCTAAGAATTCTAATCCCTGCAGAATGCCTTCGCGGATATATGCATCGTTTTCAACGACGCCCGCCGTCATGACGATAGCGTCAACGCCGCCAAGCGTTGCCGCATAGGAACCGATATACTGACGTACGCGATAGCAGAACATTTTTCTGGCAAGCGCGGCGCGCTCGTTTCCTTGATCGGCAGCGGTTTTCAAATCGCGGAAGTCGCTGGAAATTCCGGAAATACCAAGCATACCGCTCTTTTTGTTCATATAGCTGTCGATATCCTGCGCGCTCATTCCAGTTCTACCCATGAGATACGGAATAATTGCGGGATCGATGCTGCCGCAGCGGGTTCCCATCGGTACGCCTTCCAGCGGCGTAAGACCCATGGAAGTATCCATGCATTTTCCGCCTTTTACGGCAGAGAGACTGGAACCGTTACCCAAATGGCATGTGATTACGCGGGTATCTTCTTTCTTCATTCCAAGCTTTTCAAGCTTTTTAACCGCTTGACCGGAAACATAACGATGCGAGGTGCCATGGAATCCATAGCGACGTACGCGGTGTTCCTTGTATGCCTCGTATGGCAGTGCATACATATATGCTTCCTTCGGCATGCTCTGACCCCATGCGGTGTCGAACACGGCAACCATCGGCACACCGGGCATGGCGGCCATGCAGCCGCGAATTCCCATGAGGTTTGCCGGGTTGTGCAGCGGGCCGAGCGGGATGCACTCTTCAATTGCTTCCAGCACCTGATCGTCGATCAAGACAGGAGCCGAATATTTTTCGCCGCCGTGCAGAACGCGGTGACCAACTGCTTCGATGCAGCTCATGTCTTCGATTACGCCACTCTCTTTGTTGGTCAACGCTTCGAGAACCAGCTTAATCGCATCCTCATGCGTTTTCATGGGACTTTCTTTTTCAAATCCGCCGCCTGCAGCGGGTTTAT
>QKAN01000053.1 GCA_003246365.1 Clostridia bacterium | reverse complement strand
CATATGAATTGATATTTGATTGAGATTCCGTATGATTATACGCCTTTACAAACAGAAAAGATATAAATCTTGCAACTTTACGGAAAGAAACAGAATCTGCATTTCGATAGGAAAAGACGGACGGGTATACCCGTCCGTCTTGTTCATAACTCGCTTATTTCTTTTCGACGCCGAGTGTGACGGACTCTTTGTTGACGTCCCATTCCTTTGTGTAACCCTGCGCGCCTTTTACCAATGCGTCGCCGAGCGTTTCGGATAGAATGTCTTGACCGAAGCGGGAGAAGATTTCTTCAATCTTCGCGCTGCCCTGATAGGAAAGCGTAATATGGTCGCTCACCTCAAAGCCGGCTTCTTTCCGCATGGTCTGTACCTTGCTGATGAGTTCGCGGACGAACCCTTCGTCGATGAGCTCCTGTGTGAGTTTCGTGTCCAGAACAACGATGTTGTCGTTGTCCGTCGCGGCGACGAATCCGTCCGTCTTGCCGGTGGAAACGAGCACATCTTCCGGCCCGAGCACGACATAGACATCCTCGATTGTAACCTCGTAGTTGCTGCCCGCTGCGTGCGCGCGCACAACTAGATTGCCAATGCCTGTTTCCGCAAGATGCGCGCCGATCTTCGGCAGAATCTTGCCGTAACGCGGCCCGAGTGTTTTGAGCTGCGGTTTAACCTGATAGCTCAGGAAACCGGACGCGTCATTGACGAATTCCGCCTTTTTGACGTTCAGCTCTTCGGTGATGATGCTTACATAGCGCTCGTTCATCGGTTCACCCTGAATATACATCAGCGAGAGCGGCTGACGGGTTTTGACCGCGCCGTCGTTGCGCGCGGCTCTGCCGAGGGTTACGATGTCGAGTACCCGCGCCATGTTCGACTCCAGATCCGCGTCGATGCGGCTTTCGTCTGCAACCGGATAATCGCAAAAATGCACGCTTTCCGGCGCGTCGCTGTCCACACTGCGTACGATGTTCTGGTAGATTTCCTCCGTCATAAACGGCAGGAACGGCGCGGACAACAGGGTAAGCGTCTTCAACGCGGTATATAGCGTCATATACGCGGCTTTCTTGTCTTCCGTCATTTCGCTGCCCCAATAACGGTCGCGGCAGCGGCGGACATACCAGTTGGAAAGCTCGTCCGAGAATGCCTGCAGCGCTCTGCCGCCTTCGGTGATGCGCAGCTTGTCGAGGTTGCCGTCCACGGTTTTCACCAGCGTGTTGAGCCGCGAAAGCGCCCAGCGGTCCATTTCGGAAAGCTGGCAGTCTTCAAGCCGGTATTGCGTTGGATCGAACTTGTCGATTTCCGCATACAGAATATAGAACGCATAGGTGTTCCAGAACGTGCCAATGAACTTGCGCTGCGCTTCGCTGACGGATTCCGCTGAGAAGCGGCTCGGCAGCCACGGCATGGAGCCGATGTAGAAATACCAGCGCACCGCATCCGCGCCCTGCGCGTCCAAAACGGTCCAGGGATCGACCACGTTGCCGAGGTGCTTACTCATCTTGCGGCCTTCCATATCCTGCACGTGACCCATGACGATGCAGTTCTGGAACGCGGCCTCGTCAAAGAGACAAGTGGAGATGGCAAGCAAAGAATAGAACCAGCCGCGCGTTTGATCGATTGCTTCGCTGATAAACTGCGCGGGATAGCGCTTTTCGAACTCTTCTTTGTTTTCAAATGGATAGTGCCACTGCGCAAACGGCATGGCGCCGCTGTCAAACCAGCAGTCGATGACGACCGGCTCGCGCTTCATGGGCTTTCCGCACTTCGGGCAGGGGAAGGTTACTTCGTCGATATATGGTTTATGCAGTTCGATGTCCGGTGAAACGGAAGGATCGAGTTCCTGCAGTTCCGCGCGGGAGCCGACTACGTGCACATGCCCGCATTCGCACATCCAAACCGGCAGCGGCGTGCCCCAGTAACGCTCGCGGGAGACGCTCCAGTCGATAACGTTTTCAAGGAAGTTGCCCATGCGGCCTTCCTTAATCGTTTCGGGAATCCAGTTGACGCTGCGGTTGAAGGCGATAAGCTTCTGCTTCACCGCGGTCATCTTGATAAACCAGCTTTCTCTGGCGTAATAGATCAGCGGCGTGTCGCAGCGCCAGCAGAATGGATAGCTGTGTTCAAAGGGCAGTGCGGCAAAGAGCTTGCCTGTGTCCTTGAGCTCTTTTAAGATCGGCTTGTCCGCGTCTTTAACGAACAGACCGTCCCATGGCGTGCCGCCGACCATGTGTCCGCTGGCGTTGACCAGCTGCACAAACGGCAGGTCCCAGTTTTTGCCCACGCGGGAGTCGTCTTCACCAAAAGCGGGCGCGATATGGACAACGCCGGTGCCGTCTTCGAGCGAGACGTAATCGTCCGCAACCACGCGATATCCAACGCGGTTGCCAAAGTTGACCGGCAGATCAAACAGCGGCACATATTCCGTGTCGATCAGATCTTCGCCTTTGCAGGTGGATATGATTTCGGCATCCTCGCCGAGCACGTTTTTGACCAGCGCTTCCGCGAGGATATAGGTATCGTCGCCTTTTTTCGCGGTGGCATAGGTTTCCTTTGCGTTGACGCAGAGGGCGACATTGCTCGGCAACGTCCAGGGCGTGGTCGTCCAGGCAAGGATCGCAACCGAAGGATCGTCCTTGAGGAAGAATTTTGCGATTGCGGAGGTTTCTTTTACGTCCTTATAGCCCTGCGCAACTTCGTGGCTCGACAGCGCGGTGCCGCAGCGCGGGCAGTATGGCACGATTTTGTGGCCTTTGTAGAGAAGACCTTTTTCGTGGATCGTTTTGAGCGCCCACCAAATGCTCTCGATATAGTTGTTGTCGTAGGTGATATACGGGTCTTCCATATCCGCCCAGAACCCGACGCGGTCGGACATGTGTTCCCACTCGGCTTTGTATTTCCAAACCGATTTTTTGCACTCTTTGATGAACGGCTCGATGCCGTAGGCCTCGATCTGCTCTTTGCCGTCGAGACCGAGCTGTTTTTCCACTTCGATTTCAACCGGCAGGCCGTGCGTATCCCAACCGGCTTTGCGGAGCACGTCGTAACCCTTCATGGTTTTATAGCGCGGGATAATATCCTTGATCGAGCGCGTGAGCACATGGCCGATGTGCGGCTTTCCGTTTGCCGTCGGCGGTCCGTCGAAGAAGGTATAGGGTTTTGCGCCTTTGCGCAGGCGCACGCTCTTCTGGAAAATCTGACGATCTTTCCAGAACGCGAGAATTTCTTTTTCGCGCGGCACGAAGTTCAGGTCGCTCGATACTTTTTTGTACATACTTGCTGCTCCTTGTTTTCGGTAAAAAAATAGCCTTCCGCCCCAAGAATAATAAGGGACGAAAAGCTCGAATCAAATCTGCTTTGCGCGGTACCACCCTGCTTGACGGCGTGTTCGCCGTCCGCTTTAGCCCCCTTAACGCGGGGGATACGTCGCGCGTTACTCGGCAAGGTTTTGCCTTTGGCGCGCGCGCTCGCGGGTGATGCCGGGTTTCCGATCCGCCGCCGCCTTGCACCATACGCGGCTCGCTTTTGCGGATTTAAAGGACACCGGTTTGTCCCGTTCAACGCTGTAACACGAGAAGTATAGCCGTTTTTTCGCAATTTGTAAAGAGGAAACAGCCTGCATCCGCGCTTTTCCACTTAACATAGAAGGGATTCTTTGATATAATACCAAATTACGAACAGGAATTAAAAAGCATAAGGAAACTCGAAATCATGGACTTTAAACAATCGATCGCCAACGCGCTTTCCGCCGCAGCGGGGCTTGGCGCGGACGAACTGAATACATGGCTGGAAACGCCCCCTTCGCCGGAGATGGGAGACTATGCGTTCCCCTGCTTCAAACTCGCAAAGACGCTTCGAAAAGCGCCGCCGGTCATCGCGCAGGAGATCGCGGGCGCGCTGGCGCTGCCGGCGGGTGTGGTCCGCGCGGAAGCGGCGGGCGGATACGTCAATTTTTATCTGGATAAATCCGCGCAGGCAAAGGCGGTTCTCGAAAAAGTGTTTATCGAAGGCGCGCGTTACGGCGGCTCCGATCTGGGGCAGGGACGCAACGTCTGCATCGATTATTCCTCCGTCAACATCGCCAAGCCGTTTCACATCGGCCATCTGCCAACAACGGTGATCGGCAGCGCGCTGTATCGCATCTATAACCACCTTGGATTTACCTCCGTCGGCATCAACCACCTGGGCGACTGGGGTACGCAGTTTGGCAAGATGATCGTCGCCTACAAGCTCTGGGGCGAAAAAGAAACCATCGAGCAGGGCGGCGTGGACGAACTGGTCAAAATCTATGTGAAATTCCATCAGGAAGCCGAAACCGATTCGTCGCTGGACGATCAGGCGCGCGCGTGGTTTAAGCGCATTGAGGATGGAGACGAAGAAGCGCTTTCGCTGTTTGAATGGTTTAAATCGCTGACGCTCAAAGAGGTCGAGCAGGTTTACGATATCCTCGGCATCCGATTCGACAGCTACGCGGGCGAGAGTTTTTATAACGACAAGATGGGTCGCGTGGTGGACGAGCTGCGCGAAAAAAATCTATTGAAACTCGATCAGGGTGCGCAGATCGTAGACCTGAGCGAATATAAAATGCCGCCGTGCATCATTCTTCGTTCCGACGGGGCAACGCTGTATGCAACCCGCGATATCGCCGCCGCGCTGTATCGCAAAGACACCTACGATTTTGCAAAGTGCCTCTATGTTGTCGCCTATCAGCAGGATCTGCATTTCCGCCAGTGGTTCAAGGTTGTCGAGCTGATGGGATACGACTGGGCGAAGGATTTAATCCATGTTTCGTTCGGCATGGTCAGCGGAACCGAAGGCGCGTTTTCCACCCGTAAGGGCAACATGGTCAAACTCAAAGATGTGCTCTCCGCCGCCTGCGAGAAGACCTATGACATCATCTGCGAAAAGAGCCCCGATCTGGAGGACAAAGAGACCATCGCAAAACAAGTCGGCGTCGGCGCGCTGGTTTGGAACAGTTTGTATAACGGACGCATCAAGGACGTTGTGTTCGACTGGGACGCGGTGCTCAATTTTGACGGCGAAACGGGACCGTATGCGCAGTATACGCATGCGCGCGCCTGCTCGGTTTTGCGCAAGGCGAACTATGCGCCCGCCGAAGTGGACTACAGCGTGTTGACCGATGCGGAATCCGCCGCGGTCATCTCCGCGCTCGGCGCATTTCCGGATGCGGTGGTCGAGGCGATGGAGAAAAACGAGCCATATCTCGTAACCCGCTCCATCATCGGCATCTGCGCCGCGTTCAACAAGTTTTATTATGAACAGCGCATCATGGCGGACGACGCCGCCGTGCGGCAGGCGCGCCTTGCACTGACCGATGCAACGCGCAGGGTCGTCGCCATCGGCCTCGGACTCATCGGCGTTGCCGCGCCGGAGCGCATGTAATTTATTCGAAACGAAACGACATACAGGGGGATCGTATGCTGGATATTAAACTGATCCGGACGCAACCGGAGCTTGTAAAAGAGAACATCAAAAAGAAATTTCAGTTTGAAAAGCTCGCGCTTGTGGACGAGGTTCTGGAACTGGACAAAGAATTCCGCGAGGCGCATACGCGCGCGGACTATCTGCGCTCCCAGCGTAACTCCATCAGTAAATCCATCGGCGCGCTGATGGGAAAAGGCCAAAAGGAAGAAGCGGAAGCCGCCAAGAAACAGGTCAACGACATGGCGGACGAGATGGCGCAGCTTGCGGTGCGGGAGGATGAACTCACCGCCGAAATCAGAAAGCGCATGCTCGTGATTCCGAACATCATCGATGCCAGCGTACCGATCGGCAAAGACGATTCGGAAAATGTTGAACTGCAGCGTTTTGGCGAGGCGGTTGTACCGGAGTTCGAGGTGCCCTATCATGTTGAAATCATGGAAAAATTCAAGGGGATCGACCTCGACGCCGCGCGCAAAACCAGCGGAAACGGGTTCTACTATCTTTGCGGCGATATCGCGCTTTTGCAGTCTGCGATCTTAGCGTATGCGCGGGATTTCATGGTCGACCGCGGATTTACCTATTATATTCCGCCGTTCATGATTCGCAGCGGCGTGGTAACCGGCGTCATGAGCTTTGCCGAGATGGAAGGCATGATGTATAAGATCGAGGGAGAAGACCTCTACCTCATTGGCACCAGCGAACACTCCATGATCGGCAAATTCATCGATACATTCCTTGAAGAGAGCGAACTGCCGCAGACGCTGACGAGCTATTCGCCGTGCTTTAGAAAAGAAGTCGGCGCGCATGGAATTGAGGAGCGCGGCGTTTACCGCATCCATCAGTTTGAAAAGCAGGAAATGATCGTGGTTTGCAAGCCGGAAGAGAGCATGGACTGGTTTGAAAAGATGCTGAAAAACACCATCGATTTCTTCCGCACGCTGGATGTTCCCGTCCGCTCGCTGGAGTGCTGCTCCGGCGATCTTGCCGACCTCAAGGTCAAGAGTATAGACGTGGAAGCCTGGTCTCCGCGTCAGCAGAAGTATTTTGAGGTAGGAAGTTGCAGTAACCTTGGCGACGCGCAGGCACGCCGCCTCGGCATCCGCGTGAAAAACAAGGAAACGGGCAACTATTTTCCGCACACGCTCAACAACACGGTGGTCGCGCCCCCGCGCATGCTCATCGCGTTCCTCGAAAACAATCTCCGTGCAGACGGCAGCGTCGCAATTCCCGAGGCATTGAGACCGTATTTCAGGAATAAGACGGAAATCCGTTAACCTTCTTTCTTTTGAAAAAGAAAGAAGACAAAGAAAACTGACGCGCTATCACAAAAGGAACTGCAGTTGCAGTTCCTTTTTGATTAAGCCATCTTATTTCTTTTAATTTTCGTACAAGGCAGCCATGCTGTTGACGCGCCGTTTTATCTCCGCGCGAACGTGTGTCGGCATCAAACACTCGCACTTGTCCCCGAAACTGAGCAACATATCATAGTAATAGTCATTTTCTATAAAAGGATATTGAACGATATAGTGTTCGTCGCCATCCGGCGAAATATCTTCTTCATTGCAATAATCCAGCACCCGCTCCAAAATAGATTTATGAATACGGAGTTTGATTTTACTTTGTAAGTTTGCTGCAATCTCGGAAGCGTCTAACTGCGGACTAGGATGATCACGTGGCACAAACGCTTCGTCAAGCATTTGCAGGCTGGATGTGCGGGATAGCTTGAACAGGCGAAAATCTTTTCTTGTCTGGCAATATCCGTGCCAATACCATTGGCTGCCTTTGAGCACCAATTGGTATGGCTCGGCAATTCGCGCGATTTTGTTTCCGTAGCGGTTGGTATAGTCAAAAGCAAGCAACTTTCTTACCTGCATCGCAGTTTGAATGATATTCAAGTATGGCCGAATGTTCCTGTTTCCCATCCAAGGCGTTAAGTCGATGTGTATCTGATTTGCTTTCAACTCGATTTCTCTTGCTCTGTCGGCGGGAATAAAACTTTTCACTTTTGCAAGCGCGTGGATCAGTTCGTCGCCCCGCATCATATCGGAAAGACCGGACAACCCCATCAAAATAACGGAAAGGTCGTCAGCCGAAAAAACCTTTTTGTCAATTTTGTATTGCGGCATGATTTCAAAACCGCCGCCGACCCCCGAAACAGAGCGAACGGGAATACCCGCCAGATTGATCGAGTCGATATCGCGGTAGATGGTGCGCGGGGATACTTCGAATAGCTCTGCCAGCTCTTGCGCGCCAATGCGCTCTTTATCGAGGAGTATCATGATGATACTGACCAACCTGTCAACCTTCATCCTGCAACCTCCTCTCGATCTTTTATCGAATTTTATCATAGATTGTTGCCATACTTATGTCAACGATTGCACGATAGAATGAAAGCACATCAAACAATTCAAGCGGCGGGAGAAACGAAAATGCAGAACAAAGCCTTGGTGGTCATCGATATTCAAAACGACATCACAAAAAACTATAAAGACGTGATTGGCAATATCAATCGAGCAATCGACTGGGCGGTGGAAAACGATGTGTATGTCGTCTATATCAGACATGAAAATTTGTCGTCCGGCACGAGAACGTTTAAGCCAAATACACTTGGCGCTGAATTGGCGCCGGATTTGAAAATCGTATCAAATAACGTTTTTACGAAGTATAAAGGCAATGCGCTGACCAGTGAAGAATTCGCGGAGTTTATTCGAAGAAATGAAATTCACGCTTTCTATCTTGCGGGCGCGGATGCGGTTGCCTGTGTCAAGTCAACCTGCTATAACATGTGTACCGCGGGCTATGATGTAACTGTTTTAAAGGATTGCATCACCAGTTATGACAAGAGAAAGATTGACGAAATGTTGCATTACTACGAAAGCAAAGGCAGCAAAATTAAGACTATCGATACTCTGTAAAAGACTTTTGCACAAAAAAAGGAACCGTTTTTCACGGTTCCTTTTGTGTTGCGTTTCTGAACCCGCCGATTAATCGGTTGTGGTTTCTGTTGTCGTATCCGTTGTATCAGTGGTCGTGTCGGTTGTGTCGGTTGTGTCAGCTGCGGCTTCGTCCAGCTTGGCTTCTGCTCCGCCGGCGCAGAAATCGCAGGGATCCCAGCGGTTTGCCGCAAAGGCTTCGTCCAACGTGCCGCTGAAGAGGTTTTCAGGGCTGGTGCGCGAAAGCGCCTGACAATCGGGATCAAAGTGATAGCTCTTGCCGTAGCGTGTCCAGTAAACGGTGCCGGTATAGTCGGCTTCCGCTGCCGCTTCTTCCTGCAATTGCTGAACCTCTGCTTCGGTCGGTTGCTGGAAATCCACGGAGGCGGTACCAGCGCTGAGGAGCAACGCAGCGAGGATTGCGATGAGGATGGTCTTTGTCTTTTTATTCAGTTTATCGGATTTAGCGAGTAGGAAAATGCCGATCGGCAGGAAGCAAACGAGAACCATGATAACGCCGAGCTGATGCCAGAGCGTACGCACAAGCTTGCTGTCCGCCAGACACGGACGGATGCGGTTGGATTTCTTCCAGAGTTGCGCGGCCACGATGCAGAAAATTGCGTCGAGCACCAGAGCGCCGATCATGAGAAGGAATTCCGGATCATTCCAGTTTTGCGCGCCGTTGCGAATTGCATAACTAAACGCAAAGAACGCACCGACTTCCGCCGCAATGGCTAATACCCAGAGGATGATCGCGCCAATACGCAGACCCTTGACGGAACCTTTTCCGCCGGAAGCGGGGGCTTCGGTTTCCTGTTCAACAACTTCTTCTACTTCTTCCGCTTTTGCAACTTCTTTTACAGGCGCTTTCTTTGGCGCGCTCTTTGTTGCCGGTTTTGCGGGTGCAGATTTTGTCGTTGTTTTCTTTGCGGCTGCGGCCTTTTTCGCTGCTGCAGCCTTTTTGGCGGCTTCCGCTTTTGCCGCGTCAGACACGGTCGATTTCTTTTCCATTCGCTACCTCCACGATCACTAATTGTATATATTACAGTATAACAATTACAAAAATCATTTGCAAGAATTCCGCAATACGATGGCGTTTTTCTGGCGCACAAGTACAGAAGCTGATATAATAAATGAAACGGCGGACAAAAGCAAACAATCGGGAGCGAACCGGAAGCAATCGCCGTTTCACATCTTTTTACATCTTTGGAGGAACGAAAATCATCCTATGCTGAATTTTGAATTTTATAGCCCGACGCGCATTGTTTTCGGCAAAGGCACGGCGGATCAAATCGGAGCGCAGATTGCCCCGCTGGCAAAAAAAGTACTGGTGCATTACGGCAGCGACCGTGTTGAAAAGAGCGGGCTGATCAAGCGCATTACGGATTCGCTATCTTCAGCGGGTGTAGCTTCGGTTATGCTCGGTGGCGTGCGGCCGAATCCGGATATCGAGCTTGTGAAACAGGGGGTTGAACTGGGCAGACGCGAAGGCGTGGAGCTGGTGCTTTGTGTTGGCGGCGGTTCGGTCATCGACTCCGGCAAAGGCATTGCGCTCGGGTTGGAAAATCCGGGGATCGATCTTTGGGATATGTATGAAAAAGGCATCGAAACAACAGGGGCCTACCCGATTGCCTGTGTGCTCACCTTCCCCGCGGCTGGTTCGGAATCCAGCAATAGTAGCGTGGTGAGCAATTATCAGCTCCATAAAAAATGCGGTTACAACCGCGAATATATTCGCCCGAAGTTGGCTGTAATCGACCCGACGCTCTTTACGACGCTGCCGAAGTTCCAGATCGCCAGCGGTGTAGCGGATATGATGAGCCATATCTTCGAACGGTATTTTTCGAACACGGAACACACGGAACTGATCGATTCACTGGCGGAGGCTACGATACGCACATTGCTTGAGTTCGGGCCGAAAGTCGTTGAAAATCCGGAAGATTACGACGCTTGGTGTCAGGTTGCGTTGAGCGGAAACATTGCGCACAACAACATGCTCGGCGTTGGACGGGAACAGGATTGGGCCTGCCACAAGCTGGATCACGAATTGACCGCCCGCTTCGGCGTTACCCACGGCGCGGGCCTCGCGATTTTGACGCCTGCCTGGATGCGGCATGTCTGGCGCGTGAACCCGAAGCGGTTTTATAACTTCGCCGTTCGCATCATGGGCGAAGAAGACCAGCCGGAAGCGGTTGCGGCAACCATCGAAAGCGGCATTTCCACGTTGGAGACGTTTTTCTCCCGCATGGGTCTGCCGAGCCGCCTGATCAAGCTTGGCGTCGATCCGGCGCAGCTTGCGGATATGGCGCGCGAGGTAACGCATCTGCCGGATGGAACCGACCGGCCCGTCGGTGGACTAAAAAAGATCTACGAAGCGGACGCGAAAGCAATTTACGAACGGGCGATCTAATTAGACGCAACAAGCAAACTCCCCGCTGGAAAGCGGGGAGTTTTTTTCGCAATTTGATTTATTATTTGGGAATGTCGCCGACGCCGTTGAGCACGAGGCGCGGGCGATACGGGAATCTCTTCATTTCTTCGACCGTGGTCACGCCGGAGAGCACAAGCACGGTGTCGAGTCCGGTTTCTACGCCGGCAACGATGTCCGTGTCCATGCGGTCGCCGATCATTGCCGCTTCGTTGGAGTGAACCCCCAGCATCCTTAACCCCGTACGCATCATGAGCGGATTGGGTTTGCCGACAAAGTAGGCGGATTGTCCGGTTGCGAGTTCAATCGGGGCAATCAGCGCGCGACAGGCGGGAATGATGCCGGTTTCGGAAGGGCCGGTCATGTCGGTGTTGGTGCCGATGAGCTTCGCGCCGTTGCGGACAAGCTGCACGGCCTTTAGAATGCTCTCGTAGTTGTAGTTGCTCGTTTCGCCGACGACCACATAATCCGGATCAACGCCATTGGTCATGATGCCCGCTTCGTATAGGGCGTTAAACAGTCCCGGTGCGCCGATGACATAAGCGCTGCTGCCGGGGGCCTGCGTGCGGATGAAGTTCGCCGTAGCGAGCGCGCTTGTATAAAAGTGACTTTCGTCAACGTCCAGCCCCATGCGGGCGAGCTTGCTCTGCAATTCTTTCGGCGTTTTTCCGCTTGCGTTGGTTAAAAATAGAAATTGTTTGTTCTCTTTATATAGCCAGTCGACAAACTCCTTGACGCCCGGCAAAAGCCGTTCGCCATGGTAGATTACGCCGTCCATATCGCAAATATACCCTTTTTTGCTTCTTAAGGTATCCATGAATTTCCTTTCTGATTTTCTTCTTCTTCTCTTATTTTTATTAGTATGAGCATACCATGTTTGCAAAATCAACACAAGAGCGGCGCTTTCCATCATCGCTGCTGGATTTGGGTAACCGGGGCGAAAAAACGCGTCGGTTGACGTTTTTATTCGTGAAAGAGGCAAAGGAGTTCACATTTGTTCTATAGTTCGTTCAAACCTGTAAGATATACTCTCTGGGAAAGTTTAAAATCGGATGAAAATCCTTTTTATGAGATTCGGTTTTCATAACCCGGAAGGAGGCGAACGCATGAAACAAACGGGGTATTTGGCAAGACGTGGACTGCTGATGCTGACCATGGTGATTTTATTAGTAGGCACCGGATGCGACCTGACCGATCCTGTTGTCAGCGTTGGTTCTCCCTCGCCTGTTTCAACGCAAAGCGCGACGCCCGCCGAAACGCCGGCTGTTCAAACTGAAACGCCGTCGATTACACAAACGCCGATTGCAAGCGAAACGCCGAGCGCGGAACAAACCAAAGAACCCAACGGCGCGGGAGCGTATACCATTGCCGCGGATACAAGTGAAAGCCAGAAAACCTATTATTCCGAAGAAGCGGATGAAAACGCACTTCGCATAGAAAACGCAGCCGTAGCAAGCATTGACGGCGCTTCCGTAGAAAAACGAAGCGGAGATGCCTCCAGCTTGGAGAATACGATGGCATACGGGTTAAATGCGGCCGTTCTCGTGCGCGCGGAATCGCAGCTGGATTTGATCGAGTCGCAAGTTACCAGCAATGCGTTGGGTGCGGGCGGTGTTTTTGTTCAGGATGGCATGCTGCGGCTGCAAAGCGGCAGCGTACGAACCAGCGGAGAAGCTTCGTTTGGCGTTGCCGCGACATCCGGCGGCGTTATCGCGCATGAAACGTCTATTTCGACACAAGGTGCAGATTCGGCCGCGCTCTTTACCGCGCAGGACGGCAGCATCTCGTTGGAAGGAGGCACAGCGATAACCGGAGGCGAAGGTTCGCCTGTCGTGTCCGCCGCGGGCAGAGTAGATATCACGAGCGCAACACTGCGAGCGAATCAATCTGAGGCAATTTGCGTCAATGGCGGCACTGTTTCGTTGACCGACTGCGCCGTGTCCGGCCGCATGGGCGACGTTGTCAGTGTGGATACGCTCGTAGAGCCGTACTGCGTTGTGCTTTATTCGGACGTGCCGACCGGTGGGAATACGAGCACATTCAACATGACGCGCGGTGCGCTCACCGCGCTGACGGGGGATCTTTTCTACGCAACCAATACGAATGCAAGCATTTACCTGGAGGAAGTTTCTCTCACGCTGGATGAGGATTGTCTGCTGCTCCGGGTGACCGGAAACGACGGTTCCTTTGGTTGGGGGAAAGATGGAAGCAACGGTGCGGATTGCACTCTGACCGCGCAGAATCAAGTGTTGACAGGCGATATCGTAGTGGATGATCTGTCATCTGTTTCTGTGGTGCTCAATGGTGAGTCGAGCTATACCGGCACAATCAATACCGCGAACACAGCTCTTGCGGCGGAAGTGACGCTGGACGATGATGCAACCTGGACGCTGACCGGCAATGCATATCTGACCGCGTTTACAGGACGCATCAGCGGAATTGTGACAAACGGGTTTTCGGTTTATGTTAACGGCGTTCTGCTTGCCGGATAAAAAATCATAACAATTCCGGGTGGTCGTAAAAATTCGATAATGAGCGGAATATTCTGAATGAGCTACTTGCGCTCTGTGATTTTTACAACACAGAGCGTTATTTATGTTTAATTGAGTTTGTGTTTTTTACTTAACAAATGTTAATTTTTTCAATCCTCTTGACAGATGAAAAATAATCGTTATTTTTATAATAGTATAATCATCTTCAATTGATCATGGAGGAATTTGTATGAGAGCGATCATCAGGCGGCTGATAAGCGAAACGGGACAATCGGCTGTTTTGGTTGCCTTGTCGCTCGTCATGCTGTGCGGGTTTGCGGCGCTTGCCGTTGATATCGGCACGGTTGCTGTCGACAAAGGGCAGCTACAGAACGCAGCCGATGCGGCGGCTCTGGCCGGCGCGCACGAACTGCCGAGTGCATCCAGCGCCGTCAGCACAGCGGTTTCTTATGCGCAGATGAACGGAATGGAAGCCTCCGAAGTAACCGCGACATCGCCCTATAACGGAAATTCAAAACAGGTCGAGGTCGTTTGCACAAAAACGGTGGAATACACGTTCGCCCGTATCTTTGGTTTAACGTCAACAACCGTTTCGGCGCGTGCTGTAGCGGAAAAATCGGGCGTCAGCGGCGGCGCGTTCGGGTATGCCATCTTTTCAGGAAGCAGTTCATCCTTGCTTGGCCTGTATACGAGCAGTTTGAATGTCACGGGAGATATCCACGGAAACAACAGCATACAAATGAACGGTTCCAGCCAGACGGTAAATGGAAACGTCGAAGCGGCATCCAGCTATACTGCCGCCGGATCCAGCATTACCATAACCGGAACGGTGCAGGGGTCCTCGATAACGACGCACGGGAGCACGATCAGCATTGCCAATACGCTGGCAGTCGCGGCTTCGGTAATCGATATGCCGGATTTTTCCGCTATTGCGGAAGCGGAAGCGACGGCGAACGGAACCGCATATACCGGAAATCAGTTGTTTAACGGGACAAATATCAACGTTGATAATTCAATCTATGTCGACGGCACGATTACGGTAGCCGGAAGCTCGTTTACCGGAACCGGTATTATGCTGGCGTCGGGTAACATCCAGTTTAACGGAAGCTGTATCGAAACATCCTCTTCCTCGTCCGTATGCGTGTATTCCGAAAACGGAAACATTCAGATCAACGGTTCCAGCATTCAGGTTGACGGCGTGCTATATGCGCCCAATGGATATATTCAAATCAACGGCGCAAATATCGTTATCAACGGACGTGTCATCGCCAATCAGGTGCAGATCAACGGCAGCAACATTCAAATCGTTTCGGGTTCGGGCGATTTAAACTGCCTGCCCGGCGGGACCGTGACACTGGTTGAATAAAAAATCACGAATTTAAGATTCAATGATATCTAGATTTAAGCAAACAAAAAGGGCAAGATCACTTGCCCTTTTTTTTTAGCTTTTTGCTTGAAAGATTATCGCTGACACGAAGCGACGATTTCGCAGATGTCGTCCACATCGCTGAGCGCAAGATCCGGATACATCGGAAGCGTGAGAACGCGCCGGCTTGCGGTGAACGCAACGGGTGTATCTTCGGGAGAGTACGCGCCTTTGTAACACGCGGCTTCGCTGGAAAGCGGATAAAAATATTTTCGTGCAATGATCCCGAAGGATTTTAGCGTTTCAAACACCACATCGCGGGAAGCGCCGAATACTGCCGGATCGAACGAGACCGGCAGATATGCATAGTTCTGCTGAACGCCCTCCGGAACGGGACGGAAGCTGAGGCCGTCTATGCCGGAAAGATTTTTGTGGTATCGCGCGGATACTGCCGCGCGCTTTTCGATATTTTGCTCGAAGTATTTTAGATTCAGCAATCCCATCGCCGCCTGAAATTCGTTCATCTTGGCATTGCCGCCGACCTCTCGTATTTCTTCGTCGGGGTGATACCCAAAGTTTTTATAGCCGTTGAGCCGCTCCGCAAACGCCGTGTCTTTGCAGATGACAGCGCCGCCTTCTATGGTGTTGTAGCATTTTGTCGCATGAAAGCTAAACATGGACGCATCGCCGAATTCCGCGACGGCCCGTCCGCGAACGGTTACGCCGAACGCGTGCGCCGCATCGTAGAGCACGGGCAGGTTGTGCTTTTTTGCGATAGCGCCGATGGCATCCATGTCGCAGGGATTGCCATATACATGCACCGGCAGAATGGCGCGTGTGCGCGGCGTGATCTTTTCTTCAATTTTTGCGGGATCAATCGTAAAATAATTCGGCTCCACATCGCAGAACACAGGGGTCAACCCGCAGCGCGAAATGGCATGCGTGGTGGAGATAAACGTAAACGGCGTTGTAATGATCTCGCCGCCGTCAAACCCGAACGCGGAAATTGCGCACTCCAGCGCCAGATGTCCGTTGGTGAACAGGCGCAGATATGGTGCGGATAGTTTTTCCGCAAGCGCCGCTTCCAGGCGCGCATGCTGCGCACCGCCGTTCGTCAGATAGCCGGAGGCAAAGATATCCCGTACGAGTGATTCATATTCTTCCACCGGCGGCAGCGTCGGACGCGTGATGAGAATCGGCGGATCTTTTTTCTGCATAAGGAAAGTTCTCCTTTTTGGCTTCGCAGCATATGTGGCGAATATAAACAGTAAAGACCATTTTAATCAAATTTTGAGAGAAACGCAAACCGGATTACATATAATAAATACGCGTCTCCATATAAATCTTCATTCGGTTATTCGATCACTTCGATCCCTTCCACCAAATATCGCATTTTGATGATATCCGCGGGCGGCGCATCGCTATGCGCAGGAATGCGGACAACGCCTTCCGTGTCCATTACCGGCCCGTGAAACGGGTTGTAGAGGTTTCGGGAGATGCTGCCCCGCAAATATCGAATCAGGTTATTCGGCGTTCTGTTGGACCAACTGCCAAGGCGGACATCCACGACACCGCCGCCAAGCCCCCACCAGAAACTTGTAATCGGTGATTCATCCTGGTCGTTGCTGAGCAGTGCGTTGAGACTCCCGTTGAGATAGCTCTTGACGATTGCGGTATAAAAACGCTCCCAGTTCCAGTCCGGCGCGGCGAGATATCGCGTAGGGGTTCCGTCGGGCGAAACGGCAATCAGCGCGGTAAACACGCTATATGGCAGCTCCGGCAGTGAGAGCGCGGGATAATGCGGCGTAAACACCGTGTCCGCCCCAAGTTCCGCGGCGGCTTTTACCCCGAGCGCACTGGAGCCGGTATCCTTGGGGTCTACATCGCGCGTCACCATCAGCACGCGCGCATCCGGACGCACGGAGTGTACGCCGAGCGCAAACGCGTTGATATCCGAAGTGAATCGCGCATAGCTCAGCTTTGGTGTCACATATGCCGTAATACCGGTTTTTGTATATTGGCCCGCGGCGACGCCGCAGAGGAACACCGCCTCATAATAACGCCCGAAATAGGTATGCAGGCGGTAATGGTGCTGCATGCGGGAATATACGAGCGTAAGACAGTTCGGGTGTTCCAGCGCAAAGCGCAGCACGGGATTCATGAGCGAGGGGGTTGTCACAAACAGAAGTCCGGCATCGCCCGCTTCTTGCACGAGCAAATCATAGGCTTCTTCCCGCTCCGGCAAATCCAGTACGCGGGAATCCACTTTTTCACCTAACTCCGCCTGCATGGCGAGGCGTCCTTGCTCATGCGCGCCAAGCCAGTTGTTTTGTGCGCGTTCGCCGGAATAGGCAAATACCACTTTCGGATTTCGGCGCACGGGCAACAGCCGCGCAAACAGCGTTGGTTCTGCCGCCTCCGCTTCCTCTTCCGAAACAACGTGCGGGGAGGGCGGGTGCTCCAAAATATCCAACTGCGGTTTTAGCGTGATGATCCGCGCGGTCAGTTCTTCCGGAAGAATGTTGACGGGGAATCCGTAGATATGCAGATACTCCAAAAAAGCATCGCCAAGCGAGAGCGTGCAATTGCTCGGCAGATAAGCAATTTCGAACCGCGTATACAGCGCATTGTAATCCGGCGGGTCCAAAACGGGATCAAGCTCCGCAATCAGCCGCTGTTCAATGCGATAGAGCCGCTCATATTTTCTGGACTCGGAAAGCTCGATGTCGGAAAATACGCCTTTCTTGCTGTAGGCAAGAAACGTATAATATCGCTCGATTTCAGGATCGGTTTCATCCCATTGCGGGACAAGGCGAATAATTTCCGCTTCAAACGAACTCGCTTCGAAATATTTCAACACACTGACGCGCTTGTTGCCTTCCGCAACGTAATATTTCCAGAGATATTCATAAACGCGAATCGGGTCGCGGATGCCGCTTTCCAGATGCGCGTCGCACAGGTTAATCCATTTGTAGGCAAATTCCGTGTCGGCGCTGAGCAGCGGCATGAAATTTGCCGCAAACGAGTTTGCCCGGCTGGCCTGATACGTGCCTGCAATACGGTTGAGCGAAATGGCACGCATCGGCTGCGCGATAAAAGCCAGAACGCCGTTTTCTTCGCGTTTGGCGTTGAGCACGGGAATGAAACCGCTCTCTCCGCGTGCGCGGCGCAGGGCAAATTCTTTTTGTCCGCGCTTTCTCGCGCGGTCGTATTCTTCGTTTCCTTTACCGCTCGGACTCATGTTGTTTCCTCCGGAAAGTCCATATCCATGATGTAATAGTTGTATCCGTTGACGATCGTCGTGTTGTTATATTGAATAACACGTTTGGAACCGATGGAATAGGTCAGGTGCTGGTGTCCGTGCAAATGATAGCGCGGGTTGTATTTGTCGATGAGTTTGACGAAGGTTTCAAAGCCTTCGTGAAAGCGGTCGTCTCCGTCTCCTAGTCCGGCCGCGGGCGCATGCGTAACCAAAACGTCGATGCCCTTTTTTAACGAGAGCGCGAGTGTTGCGCGCAGTACACGCAGGTTCATCTCCCGTTCGGAATATTGATTTGGCGCGGAATGTTCGCTCTTGCAGCCGCCAAAGCCGACAAATCGAACGCCTTTGATGACGACGGGTTTTTCTTCGAGGTCGATGCATCCATCGGGCGGGTTCTGCACGTATCGTGCGTCGTGATTTCCGCGCACAAACAAGAGCGGGGCGGGGATCATGGTGACGAGAAACGAAAGATACTCCGGTTTTAAATCGCCGCATGAGATCATGACGTCTACGCCAGCAAAGGCCTTTGCGTCGAAATAATCCCAGATAAATTCGCTTTCGTGGTCGGAAACGACCAGTACTTTTAATTTCATATGTGTAAATAAATCCGTTCGTTCGATAAACTCTCTATTAAGCTCTCGATAAAGCTGTCTACAAAAATGCAGTTCGCAAACCGGTGGAAATGCTCTGGTTTGTTCGGCCTATGTTCAATCTAACGATACACGCTTCGGGCCGGATTGTAAAGCGCGCCGACCGCTCGGCGGTGTGCAAAACCCCGTCCGCGGTTGACCGCAGACGGGGAATATTGATACCGAATATGATGTATTCGGTGGCATTCAAACGATTTCAAGTGGTTCGATAAAGCTTTTTGAGCGCGTTTGCGCCGTGCAAAATGCAAAGCTTCGCGTTTTGTACGCTGGCTTCCGTATCGTGAGCTTGCAAAGAGCGAACCAACGATTCGTGCAACTTGATGGTTTTCGGCATGTCCGGCGCGAGGGTGAGGTGCTGTCGGGTCAGCCGTATAATGGTGGACTCGAAACTCTTATACGTCATTGCGTATACGGCGTTTCCGGAATATTGCGTGATCAGAAAATGGAAACGCACAATGGGCTCGACCGCGTCGAGCGGGTCGGCGGCGTTCCTGATGCAATGCGAAAGAACGCCTAGCGTGTCAATTTCCTCGGCCGTTGCGTTGAGGCAGGCTAAACGCGCGCATTCGCATTCGATCAGTACTCGCAAATCGACCAGATTGCAGAACAGCGGATAATCCAGACGAAAACTGTCGCAGCTCATCAACGCGCTGAGCACCTGCAAGGTGCCGTTCTTTTTGTAATCCGCAACAATGCTTCCCTGCCGCGGAATAATGCGAATAAACCCTTGATTTGCAAGTTCCGATATGCCGGTGTTCACCAGCGAGCGGCTGACGCCAAGTTCGGCGGCGAGCTCCCGCTCCGGCGGCAGCTGCTGACCGACTTGATATTCGCCGGAAAAGATTTTTTGCTGCATCGTGTGTACGAACGACTTTTTCAATCCCTCTTGTTTCATAATACCAGTAACCGTTTGGCTTCCTTCCTGAATTCATTGGTGCGGCGTGGCACAACATGCAAAGAGATCGTTTCTTCGCTATGCGTCGCCGGGGCATATACAGGCAAGCGTTGCATACGCTTGTGGGGAAGTGAAGTAAAAATCAGCGCGCGAGCGCTATGGTCAGGGCGATGCACGCCTGACCCAGATAATAGAGCGAAAGATTCAACGGGCGGAACGCAGGGTACGGACGCTTTCCGAACTGGTTCAGCACGAGCAACACATCGCTCACAGCAAAAAGTATTCCGCCTGCGGCAAAGAGCGCGCGGGAGCCATCCCGCAGGTCCAGCGTAAACAGAATGACGGCACACGATGCCATCAGAACGACGATGCAAAGGTACACAATTCCGAATGTTCGAATTGTGCCCTGCACCTCAACTCGCTTTAACACGAAACGAATGACAAAATACGAAAGGAGAGCCGCCGCCGGCAGAGCATAGAGCAATGCCAGAGGCGAGCGCACCGCTAAAGCAAACAGATAAGCGACATGACCGAAAAGAAACGCCGCAATTCCGAGCATAAAAATCAGTTTTGCTTGTTTGGAAACGAGGAAACGAAGGTTCAGACAAATATCGCCAACGGCGCCCAGCACCAGTCCCAACAGAACAAAAATCGCATAGGATGAATGCTTGACCTGCTGAAAGGCGAGAACGCCGGCGAGAATAAACAAAAAAGACGCTGCACTCTTACAAAGGAGCGCGGCGAGCAGCTTCTTCTTTTGTTCCAGTATGATAAAGATTGCTTCGACTATACAGCCGACTAAAAGTATCGCCACAACCAGCGGCAGCATGCTATAAGTCCCCCGATGAGGAAGTTTGGTTCTGCCAAAATAAGCATATATTGACAAACTCCCTTATAACAGATTATAACAGTGCAAGCTTGTCGATACAATAGAAAAGCGACTTTTTAACTTTATTTTCGGATTTGATTCGGTTTTTAAACGATCTACATCAAACAAAAGAAATGAATTATCAGAAATTCCGTTACAATTGATTACGGGGCACGCGTTATCTAACGTAACAAAACTGTTTTATGAACAATTGAACAGTGCGCAATGCATAAGTTTACTAGGCATAGCAGACATCTTCACATTCGGATGACCGATGAAAGCAAAAAAGCCCCGCACAAATGGTGCGGGGCTTTTTCTAAATTGCTTCTACTCGCGCGTTACGCGTCTGCCTTCCAGAGGCCGTGCAGGTTGCAGTATTCAAAGGCTGCAACAACTTTCGCGCCGCCGAGAGCGAAGGTCGCTTCGGGTTTTCCGCCGACTTCCAGGCACTTGCGTTGTCCGCCGTCCGTGGTCTGCAGATAAATCCAGGCAATATGGTGCTCTTCCAGCATCGGATGATCAACGCTGCCAACATGAACGGTGCAGGTGTCGCCGTCCACTTTGATGACGGGAACGTGCTTTTCCTGGCTTGCGTCCACGCTGCCGGGTACGAGTTCGGTCATATGCTGACCGCAGCAGCTCATGGGTGCACCGGAAGAATGAATCATGCCGACGAGGTTGCCGCAGATATCGCAGCGGAAGAATTTGGTTTCACACATCATAATGTAGATCCTCCTTGTTTTTTTAAAATTGTACTGAGTTGGTTCTGTTTGCCGCCGAGCGCACATGATTGAATTTCATGCATATCAATTCTTTCAGGTATCGCCGAGCGGGAAGATACAGGTTACAAGAAGTATAATACACCTTCGGATGAAAAATGTCACTATATAATAATAATTCCTGTTAGCAACATATAGACATCCTAGTTTTATTATAATGTTTTTTTTGAAAAATGCTACAAAAGTAAGCACAATATTGCAAAACACGTTATAATCGAACATAGAGAAAATAATGGAGGCGGAAAAATGGAACTCGGAACATATCTGCCAATTTGGAAGCAGCTTTCCCCGGAAGACCAGCGCGCACTGGAAGAGGCAACGGCGCTTCGCAACGCGCCTAAGGGGACAACTTTACATAATGGCTCTGCCGACTGTGTCGGCGTACTCGTCATCAAGAGCGGACAGCTTCGCGCTTATATCGTTTCCGACGAAGGAAAAGAAGTTACGCTTTATCGTTTGCTGGATCGGGATATCTGCCTGTTTTCCGCAGCTTGCATGATGTCCAGCATCCGCTTTGAGGTAACGATTGAGGCGGAAAAGGATTCGGAAGTCTGGCTGATTCCGACGGAGACGTATCACGCGGTTATGGAACGCAGCGCACCGCTGGCGAATTACACCTGCCAGGTACTGGCCTCTCGCTTTTCCGAGGTCATGTGGCTGATGGATCAGATTCTCTTCAAACGCTTTGATGCGCGGCTTGCGACATTCCTTCTGGAAGAAAGCACCATTGAGGACTGCGACACGCTGGAAATTACGCATGAGAAAATTGCGAATCATATGGGTACCGCGCGCGAAGTCGTAACGAGAATGCTCAAGTATTTTCAGGAGGAAAACATGGTTTCCCTTGCGCGCGGCGGTGTAACGATTGTAGACCGCAACAAACTAGACGCGATGGCGGGCTAACAGATTTTTTCTGTTGCAGCCTCAGATGAAAGTATAAGACAAAAGCGCCGTCCGGGTGGAGCCGGACGGCGTTTTTGCGTTGCTTGCACTTACGGGATCAAGGAGAGAATTTGGGGTTTGGGACGGGCACCGGCCGTCTGGTTGACGATCTTGCCGTCCTTCATGACGATGAGCGTCGGGATGCTCATTACGCCAAACTTTGCCGCGAGTTCAGGCTGTTCGTCGACATTTACCTTGCCGACTTTCAGGTCTGCGCGTTCGTTCGCAATCTCGTCGATGATGGGGGATACCATGCGGCAGGGGCCACACCAGCTCGCCCAGAAATCGAGGAGGACAGTTTTGCTTTCTTTTAATACTTCTTGATCGAAGTTATCTTTTGTGATGACATTGACGGACATTGCAGTTACTCCTTTGCTGTTGATGGTATTATTGTACGAAATTACCATTTTGGATACCGTGATTATGTTACAGTGAGAAATCGATCGATAAAACGGCAGTATTTAAGCGAAATTCCGGTTTTCTTTTTCGCGAAGAGTCGACATATCGCATATATCATGACAAATACAAAAAACTGAATTATACGACTTTATGCACTTTAGCGCGTTAAAACAGCGCACGGAAAAAGCCATAAATCGGGCAAAATTCGGCACTCTTAAAATTTTGGTTTGTGTATTGACGCGGATGATTATGCAAGATAGACTTGCTGTATCCAATGATTATCAAACGGATACGGAGCAGGAATATGATTACACTCAACGGATCGACATTAACCATAGAAGAAACGGCCCGCGTAGCGCGCGAAAAAGAAAATGTTGTGATCTCTGCGGTCGCGCAGGCGGCAATCTGCCGTTCCCGCGCGGCGGTGGATGCGCTGTTAAAAAGCGGAGAAGCGGTCTACGGACTGACGACAGGATTCGGCAAATTCGCGGAAAAGCGCATTGCGGATGCGGACACCGAAGCGCTGCAAAAAAATCTGATCGTGAGCCACGCCTGCGGCACGGGCGACCCGCTGTCGACGGAAGCGGTGCGCGCGGTCATGCTGCTCCGGCTCAACGCGCTTTCACGCGGATATTCGGGAATTCGGCTTTCCACGATGGAGACGCTACTTTCTATGCTGAACTGCGGCGTACACCCCGTGATTCCGGAAAAGGGAAGCCTCGGCGCAAGCGGAGACCTTGTCCCCCTCGCACATATGGTATTGCCGATGATCGGAGAAGGCATTGCGGAATATCGGGGCGAAATTCTACCCGGTGCGGAGGCGATGCGCCGCGCGGAAATTCCGCTTGTAACGCTTGCCGCGAAGGAAGGTCTTGCGCTCATCAACGGAACCCAGGTAATGACCGCCATCGGCGCGCTCTGCGTGCACGACGCAAAAACGCTTGAAAAGACGGCGGACATCGTCGCTTCGCTCACCTGCGAAGCGCAGAGCTGCATCACAAGCGCGTTTGACGAGCGGGTGCATCTGCTGCGCGGTCATGCAGGACAGGTTGCCTGCGCCGAAAACCTGCGTGCGCTGCTGTCGGGCAGCAAACTTTCTAACGAGTGCCTGCCCGGAAAGGTGCAGGACGCGTATTCCATTCGCTGTATTCCGCAGATTCACGGCGCAAGCCGTGATGCGATACAATATGTATATGATGCGGTGAGCCGCGAAATCAACGCGGTTACCGACAACCCGCTGATCTTTCCAGACGAGGGAGACGTGATCTCCGGCGGCAACTTTCACGGACAGCCGATGGCGCTTGCGTTCGATTTTCTCGCTATCGCGATTGCGGAGCTTGCGAACGTTTCCGAGCGGCGCACCGAACGTCTGGTGAACCCGTATCTCAACAATAACCTGCCTGCGTTTCTGACGCCGAACGGCGGCCTGAACAGCGGGTTTATGATTGCGCAATACGCCGCCGCGGCGCTGGTTTCGGAAAACAAAATTCTTGCGCATCCGGCAAGCGTAGATTCCATTCCATCCTCCGCCAATCAGGAGGATCACGTGAGCATGGGCACGATTGCGGCGCGCAAGGCGGCGGAGATATTGAAAAACGCACAACGCGTTCTCGCCATCGAACTGTTTGCCGCCGGTCAGGCGGCGGGCATGATGGGCGCGGAGAAACTCGCGCCCGCAACCCGCGCAGCGTTTGATGTGCTGCGCCGGGCGGTGCCGCCGATTGAGCGGGACGTAGTCATGTATGAGCGCATGGAATCGTGCGAGCGTATTGTGCGGGAGGGAACGTTGATTCCCGCCGTAGAGGCTGTTTCGGGCGCGTTGAATTAAGTAAGGAGGCACGGGTATGATGAACGAAGAAATACGGCAGGCTAGGACGATTACCCTCGGGGCGGAGCTGCCGCCCATGCCGCAATTTGATCCGACCAAACGGCGCGCGCCGGACCGCGGTTTTTGTTTGAGTCCCGCGCAGACGCGGCAGGCGCTGAAAAACGCGCTGCGCTATGTGCCGGAATCTCTGCATGAAACTCTTGCGCCGGAATTTTTGCATGAGCTGAAAACGCGGGGCCGCATCTATGCCTACCGCTATCGTCCGGAAGGACGCATTTACGGCAAGCCGATTGACGAATATAAAGGAAACTGTCTTGCCGGCAAGGCGTTTCAGGTGATGATCGACAACAATCTCGATTTTGACATCGCGCTTTACCCCTACGAACTCGTGACTTACGGCGAAACGGGACAACCCTGCCAGAACTGGCTGCAATACCGGTTGATCAAGCGATATCTGGAAGAGTTGACGGACGAACAGACGCTGGTTCTCGAGTCCGGCCATCCGGTTGGATTGTTTCCGAGCAGGCCGACAGCCCCGCGCGTGATTTTAACCAACGCGATGATGATCGGCATGTTTGATAATCTCAACGACTGGGAAATTGCGGAGCAGATGGGCGTTGCCAACTATGGGCAGATGACCGCGGGCGGCTGGATGTATATCGGCCCGCAGGGCATTGTGCACGGCACATTCAACACGATTCTCGGCGTCGGGCGTAAATATCTCGGCGTATCGCCGGAAGGCGATCTTGCGGGGCGCGTGTTCGTTTCCTCCGGTCTCGGCGGCATGAGCGGCGCGCAGCCGAAGGCCGCCAACATAGCAAACGCGGTGGGCATTTTCGCGGAGGTGGACGCTTCCCGCATCCAAACCCGCCACGCGCAGGGCTGGGTGAACGCCGTTTCGTCCGATTTGGATGAAGTGTTCGCCCTGGCAAACGATTACCGTCAAAAGAAGCAAAGCGTCTCAATTGCCTACCACGGCAATATCGTAGATTTGCTGGAGGCGGCGGTTGCGAGCGGGTTTGCAATCGACATTCTCAGCGACCAAACCTCGTGTCACAACGCTTACAACGGCGGATACTGCCCGGTCGGGTTAACGTTTGAGGAGCGGACAGATCTGCTGCACAGCGACCGGGATGCGTTTCGCCATCAGGTGGATTTGTCGCTCCGGCGGCATTGTCGGGCAATTCAATCGCTGGCGGAGCGCGGCACGCGGTTTTTCGACTACGGCAATTCGTTTCTCAAGGCGGTGTTTGACGCGGGCGTCACCGAAATCGCAAAAAACGGCGTCGATACAAAAGACGGATTTGTGTTTCCGTCCTATGTGGAGGACATCATGGGTCCTCTTCTGTTCGATTACGGCTATGGTCCGTTCCGCTGGGTCTGTCTCTCCGGCAAACACGAGGATCTGGTTAAGACCGACCGCGCGGCGATGGAATGCATCGACCCGGACAGAAACTGGCAGGATCGAGATAATTTCGTTTGGATTCGCGACGCGGAGGCGAACAAACTGGTCGTCGGAACCGAAGCGCGCATCCTATATCAGGATGAGGAAGGCAGGCGCAGGATCGCGCTGAAGTTTAACGACATGGTGCGGTGCGGCGAAATCGGCCCCGTCATGCTCGGGCGCGATCATCACGACGTTTCCGGCGCGGACTCCCCTTTTCGCGAAACGGCGAACATCAAGGATGGCAGCAACGTCATGGCGGACATGGCGGTGCAGTGCTTTGCGGGCAACGCCGCGCGCGGCATGACGCTCTGCGCCCTGCACAACGGCGGCGGCGTCGGCATCGGCAAGGCGATCAACGGCGGATTCGGTCTTCTGCTGGATGGTAGCGAACGCACGGACGAAATCATCGAAAGCGCGATACAATGGGATGTAATCGGCGGCGTCGCCAGACGAAGCTGGGCCGGAAACGAGGGTGCGCTAACCACCGCCGCGCGGTATAATCAGCGCGAGGGGGCAAACGCGCATATCACTCTTCCCTATCTGGCAAGCGACGCGCTGCTCGATCGAATACTTTGTGAAAACGAACAGGAGAAATAAAGATATGTCGAAAGTCATCGAATGCGTTCCAAATATATCCAGCGCGGATGCGTCAATCGTTGCGGAAGTTGCGGGCGTTGTGCGCGCGGTTCCGGGGGTTACGCTTTTGGGCACTTCCAGCGACGCGAGCCACAACCGCACGGTCATCACCTTTGTCGGCGATCCCGCGGGCGTGGAAGAGGCGGCGGTGGAGCTCGCGAAAATCGCATCGCGCTGCATCGACCTCACCCAGCACAAGGGGGAACATCCCCGCATGGGCGCGGTGGACGTGATTCCTTTTATTCCGATTCGTGAGGCGACGATGGATGAATGTGTCGCCATTTCCAAGCGCGTCGGCGAACGCATCTGGCAGGAAGCGGGCATCCCCGTGTTTTTATATGAAGCATCGGCCACCGCGCCGCATCGCGAAAACCTCGCGAGCATCCGCAAGGGGCAGTTCGAGGGCATGTTTGAAAAGGTGAAAGAGGCGCAGTGGGAACCGGATTTCGGCGGACGCAGGGTGCATCCCACCGCGGGCGTGGTCGCCGTCGGCGCGCGCGCGCCGCTCATCGCGTTTAACATCAACCTCTCTACCAATGACGTTGCCATTGCGGACAAGATCGCGCGCGTCATCCGCCAGTCCGGCGGCGGGCTGTCCTGCGTCAAGGCGATGGGCGTATACCTCAAAGAGCGCGACACCGCACAGGTGTCCATCAACATGACGAATTATTGCCAGACACCGTTGTATCGCGTGGTGGAGTTCGTGCGGTTCGAAGCGGCGCGTTATGGTGTCAGCGTCGTTGGCACGGAGATTGTCGGCCTTGTGCCGATGCGCGCGCTGATCGACAGCGCGGAATATTATCTTGGCATCGAAAATTTCGATCCGGAAACGCAGGTTCTGGAATACCGCCTCAACTGACGCCGTACGGGGGAACGCCATGCTGCTGATAAAAAACATATCGCTGCTGCAAACGCCGCTGGGCAACACCAGCCGAAAAGGGCAGGCGCAGGGCGAAAACCGCAAATATAGGGATGCGTCGGTTCTCATCGAAGGGGAAACCATCGTCGAGATAACCGAGCGCGGCTGTTTGCCCGATTGTCCGGCGGACACGCAGACGCTGGACGCGGGCGGCGCGTTTGCAACCCCCGGTTGGGTGGATTCGCATACGCATCTCGTGTTCGGCGGCTGGCGACAGCATGAAATCCCTCTGAAACTCAACGGCGCGGACTATCTGGAAATTTTGCAATCGGGCGGCGGCATTCTCGACACCGTGCGGAAAACGCGGGAGCTATGCGAGGAAGAGCTGTTTCAGCGCGCAAAGGGTTTTCTGGACGAGCAGCTGCATCTCGGCGTGACCACAACGGAGATCAAGAGCGGGTACGGACTCGATTTGGAAAACGAGCTCAAGCAGCTGCGCGTGGTGCGGCGGCTCGGCCATGAACACGCGATGGACGTTGTGCCGACCTGCATGTCGGCGCACGCCGTTCCGCCGGAATATGCCGGACGGACGGACGACTATGTGGAGTTGATCTGCCGTTCCATCCTGCCGGGCGTTGCCGCGGAGGATTTGGCGCGGTATTGCGATGTGTTCTGCGAAACGGGCGTGTTTTCCGTGGAACAGAGCAGGCGCGTGCTGGAAACCGCGCGTTCGCTCGGCATGTGCCTGAAAATCCATGCGGACGAAATAGACGCGCTCGGCGGCGCGGTGCTCGCAGGCGAGCTCGGTGCGGTGTCGGCGGAGCATTTGATCGCCACCGACGATTGCGGGATTGAGTCCCTCGCCAAAGGCGGCGTGACCGCGTGCCTGCTGCCGCAGACGTCGCTCTATCTCAACAAACCGTTTGCGCATGCAAGAAAGATGATTGAATTCGGCGTGCCCGTTGCGGTCGCGTCGGACTTTAACCCCGGGTCGTGCCCGTCGCTGAACCTCCAGCTTTCGGCGAATCTTGCGTACTTAAGATATCGCATGACGCCGGAGGAAACGTTGACCGCGCTGACGCTCAACGCTGCCTGCGCAATCGGTCTTGGCGACCGGCTCGGCACCGTTGAAGTCGGCAAACAAGCCGACTTGACCCTCTGGAACGCGGACGGCATGGAGATGCTTTGCTACCGCATGGGGAGCAATCAGGTGAAGGCGGTTGTGAAAAAGGGGAAGGTTGTAGTTTGATTTTTTTGGTTATTTAATTAGAGTTGGATGAATAAAACCCCGCGGTGTGAGCTGCGGGGTCTCTAATATTTTCTATGAATTATAGCTCGAGATGTTGTTTTATTACAAATATAAACTATGAGATGAATACTGTTATAATTAGTTCTTGCAGATTCTTATTCTCCAGTATAAACTAATATATAATCATACATTTCATTTCAAAGGTGTAATATGACAATTTTTACAAATGATAGTGAACTTGTATTAGGCTTAATTACTACTGTTGGAACTGATGTTGAAGATTTAATTTCGATTATGAAAGATTGCTTGAACAAGTTCCATTATTCAACAGAAGTAATTTCGGTTTCCAAAGATATCCTATCTCAGTTTGAACCGAATTTTCGTCCTGAAGGTATGAACGAATACGATAGAATCAGTCACTACATGGGTTTAGGCAATAGAATTAGGAAAGAGGCGCATGACAATTCAGTATTAATGAGCGGTGTTGCGGCTTATGTGAATCAAAAAAGAGAAGTACTCGGTTTGCAACAAGCTCCAAGAAAAAGAGTCGCTTATATTGTAAAATCCATAAAGCATCCATCAGAGGTTCAAAGACTTCGAGCAATATATGGAGATGGAGCGCATTTTCTTGGTATAACAAGTAGTTATGAAAGAAGAATAAGTTTCTTGAAACGGAAGGGTATCCCTGAAAACAAAGCACAAGAACTACTTGATCGAGATGAAAATGAGAATATAGGACACGGTCAACACACTCAAGAAGCTTTTCAATTATCTGACTATTTTTTTGATATCAAAGACAGCAATGATTATATCAAGAATTGTGTATCTCGCCTAATGGACTTGTTATTTGGAGAACCATTTTATACACCGAGTTTTGACGAATATGCTATGTTTATGGCATATGCAACATCACTACGTTCTGCGGATTTATCTCGCCAAGTTGGAGCTGTAATAGCGAAAAACAACGAAATCCTTGCATCGGGTGTAAATGATTGTCCTAAAGCATTTGGTGGGTTATATTGGCCTATTCAACAAATCGATGGGGCTTTTTCTGACATAGATGGGGGACGAGATTATACTAATGGATATGATCGTAATAAAATTGAACAAAAAAAGATAATTGAAGCAATACTGAAATCATTAAAAAAGAGTAGTACAAATGCGAACATTGAAGCTGTGAAGAAGGCAGGAATTGGTGATCTGACTGAATATGGTCGTGTTGTTCATGCAGAAATGGAAGCATTACTTATGTGCTCAAGGAACAATATTTCATGCGAAGGTGCTGAATTATTTGTTACTACTTTTCCGTGCCACAATTGTGCAAAACATATTATTGCTGCTGGTATAAAGCGAGTTGTATATATTGAGCCTTATCCAAAGAGTAAGACATTTGACTTCTATAAAACTGAAATTTCAAATCGGTTTGAAAAAGAAAAAGTTTTATTTGAACCATTCGTAGGCGTTGGGCCAAGTAAGTATATAGATTTGTTTGCTATGAAATCAAGAAAATGTTATTCTAGAACTAGAAAAAAAGATGATGGAACAAAAGCAGACTGGGATTCCGAAACAGCCTCATTACGTAGCCCAATGTCTTTACTAACGTACTTGGAAAGTGAATATGCTACAAGAATAATTTTTGAGGACGAAACATCAAATATAACGGAGGAGTAAGATATGGGAACCGTATCAAAATCAAAGAGCACACAGTATTCGAAACAAAAAAATCAAACGGGACATACGGTTAAGTACCAAGAGATAAAAGGTGAAATCATGAGGTGGCCTGATTGGAAAAAAGACGCGTATAATAACCTAGCTACTTCTGTTCATGCAAGCAAGATGAGATAGAAAACATTATTTTAGGCGAGCAGCGTTTATACACTGCTCGCCTTTTTACTAATCTATACTATGATTTTTTACACGCCCTTCAACTTACTCGTATCCAGCTTGTCATACCCGCTCAAAAACGCATACAGCTTTTCCGCGATCTGGTGTACGCCGCCGGCGGAGTTGCTCTCGATGTTCAGCGGCATCAGCGGATCGTGCAGCGACATGCGCAGCAGGAACCATCCGTCGCCCGCACCCGCGCCGAAGGAAACGCGGAGGCCTTCGTAGTTTTCCTTTGCCACATCCCAGTTTTGTTTTGCCGCGTAGTCCGCCAGGTCTTTTAAAATTCCGCTGCCGTAGGGCGCAAATTCCGGCACGGTGATGTTCATGCGCACCTCGGTGCTCTCTGCGGGTTCCGCAAGGGAGTCGATCAGCGAAAACAGCGTGCGGTTTTCCTTCTTGAGCTGCGCCATCTTGATGAGCAGCTTGGTGATCAGAAACGCGCCGTCGTCGAGGAAATAGTTTTCCTTCAGCGCGCCGTGACCGGAGGTTTCGATGGCGAGCTGGCTGTCCTTTCCGCCCTTATTGATGCGGATGGATTCGTCGATTACGTTCTTATATCCGCGTTTAAAGCGGTGATGCACGCCGCCTTTCGCCGCGATGAATTCCGCAAGCCCGCTGGAGGTGATCGAGTCCGTCACGATGGTCGTGCCCGGGTGCTCTTCCAGCAGTACGGCGGAAATCAGCGCGATGAGCCGGTTGCGGTTAATCTCCTTGCCGTCGTTTGCAACCGCGCCTGCGCGGTCAACGTCCGTGTCGAAGATAATGCCCATGTCGGCCTTGTTGGCAAGCACGCACTGTGCGACGGAATCCATAGCGGCCTTGTCCTCGGGGTTCGGCTGATGGTTGGGAAAGTGTCCGTCGGGCTCTAGAAACTGACTGCCCGTCGTGTCCGCGCCGAGCGGTTGCAACACGCGATCCACATAAAATCCGCCCGCGCCGTTGCCCGCGTCCACCACGATGCGGAATCCCTTGAGCGGGTGATCGTAATCTTCCGCGTTGACTCCGCTGCGGATGCGGTCGACAAGTCCTTGCGCATAGACGGAGAGGAAATCGACCTGTGTCAGCGTGCCGCGATCGACGGCGGGGATAAACGCGTCCGCCTCCGCGCTGGCGAGGATGCTCGCGATGTCGCTTTTTTCAAACCCGCCGAGCTTGGTAAAAAACTTGATGCCGTTGCGGTTCCAGGGCAGGTGGCTCGCGGTCAGCATGATCGCGCCGTCGTATTCATATCCCTTTGTCACGGTGCTCATAAACATGCTCGGTGTACTGGCGAGGCCGAAGTCCGCCAAGTCTGCGCCCATTTCCAATATGCCTTCCGCCGCGGCGCCGAGCAGCATTTCTCCGGAGAGTCGGGAATCCCGCCCGATAGAGATGCGAAGGTCGCTCTTGTTGAACTTTTCCTGTAGAAACAGCACAAACGCTTTGGCGATATTGGTCACCGCTTCGGCGGTCAGCGTAACCGGCTGTCCTTCGATGCCATCCATCGCGACGCCGCGGATGTCGCTGCCGTTTTGCAGCTTGCGATACTCAATGCCCATACAATCCCCGCTTTCCAATTCTGTTTTGCCCGGTTGCTGTTCGATAATAACCGCATGCAAACGGGTTTTTACTTAATATTTATACGGGTTTATTTTCGCATTCCGTCCGGCGTTTGTCAATTACACGGCGCCCCGTCTTCCGCAAAACCCGCACTTTAATCAAGTTGAAAAACATGGTATTCTTAAGACAGAAACGAGAGGGGGAAGAAAATCCCTATCATGCACATTGGATTACTTGGCGGAACATTTAATCCCGTTCACAACGCGCATATGCAAATGGCGCGCATCGCGCGGGACGAAGCCGCGCTAAACCGCGTACTGCTCATGGTTGCGGGCGATCCGCCGCACAAACCGGTGGATGAGGACGTTTCGGCTGCCGACCGGTTTCGCTTTGTTCAAATTGCCGCCGCCGGAGAAGACCGCATCGTTCCGGACGATCAGGAAATTCAGCGCGGCGGAAAGAGCTATACGGTGCTGACGCTGCAGGAACTGCGCAAAAAATATCCCGGTGCGCAGATTTCCATCATTCTCGGCAGTGATACCCTGGCGGACTTGCCAAACTGGTATCGGCCGGATGAAGTGTTGCAACTTGCCGACGTGCTCTGCGTGCCCCGCATCGGCAGAAACGAAAACGATGAGGAGACCGCGCGGCAGATATCCGAACGGTTCGGCGCGAAGATTCGCATTCTTTCCGCAAAAGCGGACATGATCTCTTCCACGGAGATTCGAAAGAAACTGCTTGCGGGTCAACCCGTTGACGGGCTGATGCCGGAAGCCGTTGAACAGGCTGTTTACGAAAGTGGCATCTATTTTCCGGCGGAGCTGCGCGCAATGCAGGAAAAATCCCGCGCGGAACTTTCCCCAAAGCGATATCGCCATGTTTGCGGCACCATGCGCGCGGCGGCAAAGCTGGCCGTGCTCTGGGGGCAGGATGCGGAAAAAGCGCGTATCGCGGCTCTGCTGCACGACTGCGCAAAATGCCTCGATCCGAAGATACAGGAGCTGCTCTCCGGAGACGAATCCGGCATTGCGCCTGTGCATCATGCGTTTGCCGGCGCGGTCGTCGCAAAAATGCAGTATGGCGTGACGGATGAAGAGATTCTTCGCGCGATTCGCCTGCACACCACGGGAGACCGGGGCATGACGACGTTTGACGCGCTCATCTACGCGGCGGATCTGATCGAGCCCATGCGCTCGTTTCCCTGCGTGGAGGATTACCGCTCTCGCGTTTCGGACGATATCGACACGTTTATGCACTATTCGCTTTCGCGCGTATCGCGGATGATCGAGAAAAAAAGCTGGAATCAACACCCCGCTTCGACAAGGGCGATTGCATGGTATGACGAGAAAATCCGCGCAAGACGCGCGTAAAAATATAAAAACAGATCAAAAAACGGAGGAAAAGAATTGAACGAGACAATTAAGCAAAAGGCACTCGGCATTTGCGAAATACTGTATAACAAAAAGGCAAGCGATATCGTCGCAATCCACGTTGCGGACAAAACCATTGTAGCGGACTGGTTTATCATTTGCAGCGGGCGCGCGGTGCAGCAGGTAAAAGCGCTTGCGGACGAGGTGGACGACAAAGCGACGGCGCTTGGGCTGACGCTGCGCAGGAGCGAAGGATACGGCGACGGAAAATGGATCGTATTGGACTTTGCGGATATCCTCGTGCATATCTTCTATCCAGAAGAGCGCAAATATTACAATATGGAACGCCTTTGGGATGAATCGGACAGTGCAATTCGCTATTCGGAGCAGAAAGACGAAGAAGAGCGCGAAAAAGCAGCCGCCCGAAAAGGCTGAGAAGCGATTTAAACTCCGGCAATTCCAACACGAAACCGACATGATCGAAGGAGGGCGAACGGAACATGGAAGAACATGAACTGACCGCGATCCTAAGGCGGTTTGCGGAATCCGAGTGGGAACTCATCTCCCTTCCGTCGCAGGCATATCTGGCGGGAGAAGACTGCCGGGACACGCTTGTTGCGGCAATTGAACAGGCAAACGAGGAGTGCGGCGACTGCGGCTGCGAATACGACGCGCTGTATCAGCGGTTTTTGGAACTGAAGGATATGCTGTAACGCGAAAAACACAAACGGATTTGATCCGCCGGATATGCCGGCGGATTTTTTAGAACAGTATAAAATTAGACAACCACATTCGGGCGTGATTTCAAAATTCAGAACTGAGATTTTAGAAAATTGGAAGAAAATGAAAACGATCTGCAACGATTTGCGGATTTGCCGAGTGTTATGGTTAGAAGCGGGTTTGTCCGTTTGCAATCCAAAATCGGATGTGGCATACTGAGTTTGCTGAATATAGTTTTATCCATGAAACTCCCGATTTTGATTAAAAAAACGGCCTCCCGCGAAACAAGCATACAACGTAACCCGCAGCGCGTGGCAATATGCCCTTCGCGTATACGGAAAGGAGAGCTTATGACCCGTATGATCAAACACTGGAAAGCAATGGCAGTATTGCTGACGCTTGCGCTGGCGTTTTTTATGCCTACCGCAATATCGACTGCGGCTGGTTCCGTGCCAAGCGTCTCATTATATTCGCCAACCACGGATGCAGCCGCTTCCGCAAATCAAAAGATTATTTTTCGACTTGACCAGCGCGTAACGCTTGCAAGCGATATCAATATTACGGTAACGCCATCCGGCGGCGCGACTTATACAGCCGTCGCTTCTTCGGGAACGCTATTGGGCAACCAGTCGGTCGGCCCCTGGTATGTGCGATATGATCTGGGCGATTTTGTCGACGACACGTCAACAGCGCTTTCACTCTCTGCCGGCGTTACCTATGATGTAACCGCCAACGCGGGCGCGTTTATCAGCACGGATTCGACTCCGAGCGCGCAGCTGGACGCTTCGTTTACAACGGTTTCGGGCGGTCTTGCCGTCATTTTCACGAAAACCAACGATACGCAGAGTTTTCAGGCGAACAGTTCAGCAATCGTCAGCGGACAGGCAGTTGCCAGCGGCAGTACGATTGCATTTACCAACATGGACGACGGCAGTTATGTGCTCGTTAAATCCGTTAAAGTAAACGGCGTAACTCAGATGGGCGTCGATCTTTCGAGCTATTCGTTAACCGGAGATTTGGAAGCGTATTATTCCCGCACGGACGGCACGCTTACCGGCACGGTGACGATATCCGGCAATGAGTATTTCGGCGGCACGCTCAGCGGAACGCTGACCGGCTCGAATCAACCGGATACGAGCGGCATCACGTTTACATGGGTGCGGCAGGGTGACACGGACACCACGCTGACAAGCGGTGCATATGGAACGACGTACACATTGGTAGAAGCGGACATCGGCAAGATCATCCGGCTGGATGTAACCGATGCTACGCTGACCAGCGGCGTTTTGACCGACTCCACAACAGCGATTGCAAAAGCGCCCTATTCCGGAACAGTTGTTGCCCCCGTTGCATTGAGCACCACCGATACCAGCGTAACGCTGACGACGGTGAGCGGTTATGAATATATGATTTCCGGCGGAGATTGGCAGGACAGCCCCATTTTCACCGGGTTGACAACAGGAACGCAATACGGCTTTTATCAGCGTGTAAAGGCCACCACCACAACGCTTGCTTCGGAAACAAGCGACGAGACAAAGATTTCCACGATGGCAATTCTTTCCGGAAGCGTAAGCTTCAGCGGCACGGCGCAGTCCGGCGTTGCGCTGACGGGTTCTCTTTCCGAGTCCAATGCGTCCGGAACGATCGCCTACCTCTGGAAACGCGGCGATACAACCGTCGGCACGACGGCAACCTATACGCCAACCGGCGATGACGTCGGTTCAACGTTGACGCTCACCGTTTCGACCACCGAACAAAGCGGCACAATCTCCGGCACGACGACTGCCGTACTCAAGGCGGTTAACGCAACCGTACCCGCCGCACCGACACAGGCGAGCGCAACCGCAACGAGCATTACGCTCACTGAAGTCAGCGGATACCAATATTCCCTCGGCGGAACCTACTGGCAGGATACGACGACGTTCCATAACCTAGTTGCCGGCGCAACGTATACCTTCTATCAACGCGTTGCGGAAACCACCACCACATATGCTTCCGCAGCGAGTGCAAGCGCAAACTTCTCCACGTTGCCTGCGCTGACGGGAACCGTGATGTCCAGCGGTGAGGCGCGATACGGGATAACGATTACCGTATCTCTTTCCGACACGAATAATACGGGGACGTTGACCTATACCTGGAAACGCGGAACTGTTACCGTCGGCACGGGAACGAGCTATGTTGTTCAGGCGGCGGATATCTCCAACACGCTTTCCGTTGAGGTCACCAGCTCTGTGCAGGGCGGCAGCGTAACGCGCTCGTTCGGCACGGTTGCCAAGGCGTATTATGTTGGAGACGCGCCATCCGCGCCGACGCGATATAGCCGCACGACCACCAAGATTGTGCTCAACACTGTGGACGGCTGCGAATATTCGCGCGGCGGGACAACCTGGCAGGACAGTACAACGTTCAGCGGGCTTTCGTCCGGCACGAGCTATACGTTCTATCAGCGATATAAGGCGACCGCGACGACCGAAGCTTCGGATAAGAGCGCCGCGTATTCAACTTATACGGTAACCGCGTCTACCAGCGACGACGATGACGAAGACACCGCAACGCCGACGCCCACCGCAAGCAGCACAAGCACGACGACGGATGATTCCAGCGGCACAACGCTGTATACCTATACGCTGACGGAAGACAACACCCGCATTCTTTACTCCACAATGAAGAGCCTTGCCGCGGGCAACAAGACGCAGGATGTTACGATTAAACAGGATAACGTCGAGTTCACCTTTGCGAAGGGAACGATGACGGACACCTATACGCAGCTTTGGTACGACTTTGGTACGACGATCAACAGTTCCATTGCTGAGCAGACCGCCAAGGAAATTGCCGGTGACGCGTATGTAGCGACGATCCATTTCAACTACAGCGGCGATCTGCCGGGCGAAGCAACGATTCGTTTCTGGCTCGGTGCCGCGCAGGCGGGCAAAACGCTGTATTATTATCTGTTGAATGACGACAATACGCTCACATTCATGCAGACGACTACGGTGGATTCCAGCGGCTGGGCTACCGTAACACAGTCGCACTGCTCGGATTATGTATTTCTGAATCAGGACATCAATGACGTCAGCACTTCGCCGACGCCTTCGCCCTCGGCTGATCTTTCCGCCACCCCGTCGCCTTCCGACGCGGCGTCTGGCGAAGGGTTCCTGAACGGAATTGCATCGGACGGCTGGTTCATTGCGGCGATCATCCTGATTGCGATTGCGCTGATCGTCGGCGGCATCTGGCTCTACACCAAGAACCGTGACGAATATTAACAGATGATTCGCTGAAGAAAAAATCATTGAAACCATAATACAAACAAAACCCCTGTTGCAGCATGAATCTGCGACAGGGGTTTTTCTTTGAATGTGATTTATGTTTTAGCCTCAGCTTGCTGTGTCGATTTCATAAATGGACACCAGCTCGTGGCCGTATCCTTGAATGGAGATCAGTTTATGATACCCTTCCGGCTCGTCCAGACCCGCGATTGTTGCATAGGTCGAGTTATAGATTAGATACGGTGCGCCGTCAACCTCCTCGGTATATTCCAGCGCGTTTCTTTCGTCCTGCGGCAGCGCATCTAGATTGTCCGTAACGGGGTATAAAAACGGCGGCGTTTCCGGTTTCGCAATCATCAGCGGCAGATCTTGGTTGCGCGCTGTGCTGTTGACCAGTTCGTCCAGCGCGTCATATGTGCTCAGCACCCAATAGTCGAGCTCATAGTTGCCTTCCACCTGCCCGGCGAGCACGTTGTAATACACATATTGATAAGGATGTCCCGACAGAATGACGACTGCCTGCGTGAGAAATACCGCTGTGACCGCCGCAACAGACACGATTCTTATTAGTTGCTTGTCGCGCACGAGTCGCCAGAGCCAGATAAGCCCCAAAGCGCCCAATGCCGAAAGTCCGGCGTAGACAAAGTAAAAATGCCGCCAGCCGTTATAAACCAGTGGATTAGAAAACATCGCATAACCCAGCGGCAGAATCCAGAACAAACTAAGCGCAACCAGCAGCGGACGGGTTTGCTTGTCTTTTATGATCTGTTTTACTGCGTAAACCTGACCCAAGACGATGAAGATCAGATACGGAACCGGCAGCGTGAGCAGCATCATCTTCGGTAGATAATACCAAGGGAGAGATTCGCCAAGTGCCGGACGATAGAGCCTGCCTTCAAACAGGATTGCGCCGTCCCAGCGGGAGAAATGACTCATGTTGCTAATTAGATACTGGAAAAACGCAATCGGATTGTTCCACATTGCGGGCGTGATGAGAAAATAGCACGCTAAGAATGAGGCGATTGCGGTTAGCATGATGCGAATGTCTCTGCCGCTGAGTTTTCGCTCGCTGAGCCATTTCCAGAGAATTGCAAGCCCCGCCAGCCCCCAAGCGAAAATGCCGATGATTTTCACATTGGCCGCAAACGCGCCGGCAACCGAGAATAAAATTGCCGCGATATATCCGCGCTTACGCATGAGCCGCGCGGCAAACGCAAAACAGCAAAGTACGAGCGCCAGCAGCACTACGTCCTTGTTGTTGTAGTGTCCTTCGGCAAAGAATCTGGGCGCGAGATATAGCAACATCGATGCGGTGGATGCGATGCGTCGGTTTGCGCCGAGTTCGCGCGCCAGAAAATACAGCGCGATAACGCCGAGCATGAACAACAGCCAGGTGTATGCGTGCCAGATTTGCATGACTAGATGCGTGTCGTCCAGAAAGAAAATCGGAGCAAGCGGATAATACGGGGCGACGCCGTGGTCGCGCTCCACACTGTTCGAAATCAGCGTTGCGCCCTTTGCCAGCGCGTTTTGAATAAACGAGCTGTCGGACCCGAGTATCTGATAGGCATACTCGTGCAAATTCTGCGCAAGGATGCGCTGTTCGGAAGATTCGTCCCAGGGCATGCCGTAGTCGGTTCCCATCCATAGGCCGACGATGGTGAGAATCAAAAAAAAGACGGCTATGAAAACCTTCTGTTTGCGTTCGGAAAACTGGAGATTCATTCTTTGCGCCTCCTGCGGAACGGGTGGATATATTTAAATGGGGAAATTGATCTTTAGATTCCTGCTAATACTATCATGGGGGTGGGGTAAAAACAAGGAAGAGGCGAAGAAGCAGGTTAATTAAGAGGATATACGGGATGGATTCGTATACTTAGAATCATAATAAAAAAATAGTCTCCTTTACAGGAAACTATTTTCTTTGGCAAAGAACGCTAATTTTGATAGAAATGCACCCCCTAGCGTTGGGGGGGTGCAAAATCAACAATCCCACGTTGGATGCTCGACCGAGTGGTTATCCGTGATCTGATATGTGCGACGCTGCCCCTATCTTCAAATAAGTATGAATTGTTAGCCATCGAAGAGCGGACAGCTACTTTTACAATCAGGATACGCAGGATTTCCGCAAGCCGCGCACCCCTCTGGCACTTTGTCTTCTCCCAGAAACTTCTTAAGAAACCGCTCGTTCTGTTCCTCCAAATTTGCGTACCTTGTCTTCATTTTAAAATACCCGCATCCCGGACAATCAAAAAAGGACTCATAGGTATTCAACGTCGCGCCACAACCTGGATATTTCATTTCTCGTTTCTCCCTTACGCAACTTGATTCTTGGTGTAGTTATCAACCCAAGTTTGATGTTCGCTCAGCTCAATACCGTTTACATGAGCCTGTAAAATCTTGTCTGTTGAAGGTTGATGGTTGCTGGGAAGATTTCGGATATGTTTGCTTATCTCGAAGGGTTCACCACCATTAAGGCAGGTTGTCACTTCAACAATAGAAGTTTTGGTAATAGGATCAGCCGATGACAGCTTTGAGCATTCGATATTCAATGGTTGTGACAAAGCCTCTCTCTCCAGTTTGTGGTGTGGCACAAACCGTTCGATGCCGCTATTATGAAGGGACATTTTTTTATAGATTAGCACGCCGGCGACTGTTGCGACGACTATGCAGCATCCGAAAATAATAGGTTTCTTGTACTGCTTAACCCAATCGTAAAATCCATATTGTTTCTGTTCTTCTTGGGACTCGTATGATTCGCTCATGTTTACTCCTCCGTTTTTTCTTATGGATTGTAAATCTGAAAGTTCTGTGCTACAATCCAACTGCGGACAAAATGTCCTCGCTTCAATATTAATTATACTCAGAGCGCATGAAAATTCAATATAAGTGATGAAAAACAACTGCGGACACTTCAAAGTAAAATGTCCGCAAAGGAGTATATATGGCTAAGAGGATAGAGAAAAAGGTGCCTTTTAGAAGGTCTTGTTTTGAGGAGGCTCTAGAACTACGAAATACGAGTATCCGTAAACTCGGCAATGTGACAAATGGTATCGGCTGGTCTGAAAAGACAATCCGAAGAGGGCTTGAAGAAAACAAGATTTCGCCTATCTTACTTGATGAGATTGCTAAAAGGTTGGACGTTGATCCCGATTACTTATCCGGTAGATATCATGAAGAAGTAGAGAGATGCTCTGACACCACGGTTAAGAATATTTGGCTACACAATCTGAAAGCAAAGAAATACCCTTACCTATTAGTACAACAACGTGATAGGTCGGACGGTAAATTTCTATATGATCGCTATCTGGAAAACATTCTGGTTATCCATAAGATATCCTTGAACCAGTTCAATGAACTCCCATTAGACAAACAAAAAAGCATGCAGGTTGAGTTGGAAAGCGCAATCTGTCAAGTTCTTTTGGGGTATTTTGAGAAGGACGCTTGCGGAAGTGACACATACCCAGAAATCTATCATCTGCAGAGTGATATTGAAGATTATGACCCGGATTTTGTTGATCCTCCAGAAGAGTTTTTTGAAGAAATGATGAATGAAGACAACGCCAAATGAAAATATGCATCCCATTTCTGTGATGCTTTGACTCAAATTGCGTTGTTTATTGTAACATCCTCCTTATTTGTTGGATTTCAATCTCAGCTCCTACTAGAAAGCGAAACATCTATCCGTCCTTCCAAATACACCATGAACGTGCATATGGTGGCTTCCATAATATCGTATCAAAGTCCGTCAACGATAGCTCGGCCGCCAGCTGGGCTATTTGCTGTTAAACGGAAACATCCACAAAAAATTGCTGCGAGAATGCTCCGCACCAATTTGCTTTACTTCGTAGATGCGCGGAAATAGCTCTAATAATGGGCTTTGAGGACAAATAAAAAAAACGGTAACTTTTTATCAAAGTTACCGTTCTTTTTTGGTAGCGGCGATCTGATTCGAACAGATGACACTCCGGGTATGAACCGAATGCTCTAGCCAGCTGAGCTACGCCGCCATATGATATTTTCATGCCGACTTTTAACGGCACATGGTGTATTATAACCGCCCGAAATCGCGCTGTCAAGACAAAGATATCCTATTTAGTAGGCGATAATTTTCACAAAAAAATATACAATCCCAATCTTTCGGCTTTTCTTGACGGCGGAGGCGTGATACAATCTATTGATGGAAATTTGCCCGCTCGTTTCCCGCAGGGAATCCGGCGGTTTTGATTGTACCAAGGAGGAGCCTATGATTCATTATAAAGATCAACCGGTTGTATTGAAAAACGGAAAACCGCATGCTGCGACAAAGGCGGAATCCGCCGCGCGTGAAAAAACCATGGCGTATTCCATTCTCAAAGCGCACAACGTGAGCGATAACATGGAAAACCTGCGCCTGCGGTTCGACGCGCTGATTTCGCATGATATTACCTATGTCGGCATCATTCAAACCGCACGTGCGAGCGGACTGACCGAGTTTCCCGTGCAGTATGCAATGACGAACTGCCACAACAGCCTCTGCGCGGTTGGCGGAACAATCAATGCGGACGATCACATGTTCGGGCTCTCCGCCGCGAAAAAATACGGCGGAATCTTTGTGCCGCCGAATCTTAGCGTGATCCACAGCTACGCGCGCGAAGAACTCGCCGGTTGCGGAAAGATGATTTTGGGTTCGGACAGCCACACGCGCTACGGCGCGCTGGGCACGCTCGCAATTGGCGAAGGCGGCCCGGAGCTGGTGAAACAACTCTTGAAAAACACATACGACATTGCGGCGCCCGAGGTCGTGCTCTGCTATGTAACCGGAAAACCCCGCCGCGGCGTCGGCCCGCACGATGTTGCGCTGGCCCTCGTGAAGGAAGGGTTTGCCAACGGAAACGTGAAAAACAAGATTCTGGAGTTTGTTGGCCCCGGGATCAAGCACCTCTCGGCGGATTATCGAAACGGCGTTGACGTCATGACCACGGAGTCGACGTGTTTGAGCACCATCTGGGAGACGGATGGCGAAACCGCTGAGTTTCTCCGCGCGCACGGTCGCCCGCAGGCATACCAGAAACTTGCGCCGGAAAACGGCGCGTATTACGACGCAATCATGACCATCGAGCTCGACAAAGTCGAGTGCATGATCGCGCTGCCGTTCCATCCGAGCAACGTATATTCCATCCGCGAGTTTATCGAGCGCGCGGACGAGCTATTGGGCAAGGTCGAGGAAGAAGCGAAGGCCAACTTCCCGAAAGTGAACGTGGACCTGAAGAGCAAGATCCGTCCGGACGGCGTATATGCCGATCAGGGCATCATCGCGGGTTGCGCGGGCGGACTGTTTGACAACATTATCGAAGCCAGCGAAATCCTTGCGGACAAATCCACCGGTAACGGCGAATTTTCGCTTTCCGTATATCCGACCAGCGTGCCGGTGAGCCTTGCGCTCACGCGCGCGGACGCGACGGAAACGCTGGTTCGCGCCGGCGCGGTCATGAAACCCTCCTTCTGCGGCCCGTGCTTTGGCGCGGGGGATGTTCCCGCCAACAACGGGTTTTCCATTCGCCACACCACGCGAAACTTCCCCAACCGCGAAGGCTCGAAACCCGGCGAAGGTCAGCTGGCCTATATCGCGCTCATGGACGCGCGCAGCATCGCGGCGACCGCGGCCAATGGCGGACGGCTCACGCCCGCGACGGACGTGGTATACCGCAAACGCCGCATCCGTTATCGCTATGACCGCAGCACCTATGAAAAGCGCGTTTACAACGGATTCGGCAAAGCCGATCCTTCTGTAGATCTCGTGTTCGGGCCGAACATTGCGGATTGGCCGAAGATTTACCCGCTGACGGATAACGTACTCGTTGAGCTGTCCGCCGTCATTCGCGATCCTGTTACCACGACGGACGAACTGATTCCCTCTGGCGAAACAAGCTCCTATCGCAGCAATCCGCTGCGCCTTGCGGAGTTTGCGCTGTCCCGCCGCGCGCCGGACTATGTTGGCCGCAGCAAAGCGGTTGCAAAGCTCGAAACCGCGCGCAGAGCCGGAGAAGCGCCGGACGCGATCAAATCGCTGCTCGGTAAAATCGGCGATGCGGATGCGCTCCTTAAGACGACTGCCTATGGCTCCTGCGTGTTCGCTAATAAACCCGGCGACGGCAGCGCGCGCGAACAGGCAGCGTCCAGCCAGCGCGTGCTCGGCGGCTCCGCGAACATCTGCTATGAATACGCAACTAAGCGTTACCGCAGCAACTGCATCAACTGGGGTATCCTGCCCTTTACCCTGCCCGCGGGCGCAAGCTTTGACTATGCGGTCGGCGATCACGTGTTTGTTCCGGATGTAAAGAAAGCGATTGAGGAAAAACGCGACACGCTCTCCGCCGTCGCGATCCGCGCGGATGGAAGCACGGACGCGATCACGCTGAACTTGCCGCCGCTGACGGACGACGAACGAGAAATTCTGCTTCAGGGATGCCTGATGAACTTTTACGCCGCAAACGCAGGCAAATAACCAGCAAAACAACCACCGGAAGGATAAGACATGAGCCTGATTCAAATGAAAACCCCCCTCGTCGAAATGGACGGGGACGAAATGACCCGCATTCTCTGGCAGCAGATCAAGGACGAGCTGATTTTGCCGTTTGTCGATTTGAAGGCGGAATACTATGACCTCGGCCTGCCGGAGCGCGAAAAAACGAAAGATCAAATCACCACCGACGCGGCAAACGCGATTAAAAAGTATGGCGTCGGCGTTAAATGCGCAACCATCACGCCCAATGCGCAGCGCGTAACGGAATATAACCTCACGGAAATGTGGAAAAGCCCCAACGGCACCATCCGTGCGATTCTCGACGGAACGGTGTTCCGCGCGCCGATCTTGATTGACAGCGTGAAACCGGTCGTCAAAACCTGGAAGAAGCCGATCACCATCGCGCGTCACGCCTATGGCGACGTATATCGCGCAACGGAATACCGCGTGCCTGAAAAAGGCAAGGCGGAGCTGGTGTTTACGGGGGAAAACGGCGCGAGCTTCCGCAAGACGATCTATGATTTCGAGTGCCCTGGTGTTTTGCAGGGAATGTATAACAAAGACAGCTCGATTCGCTCTTTTGCGCACAGCTGTTTCCAATACGCTGTCGGCACAAAGCAGGACCTTTGGTTTTCTACCAAGGACACGATCAGCAAGCAGTATGATCACACGTTTAAGGATATCTTTCAGGAAATCTTCGATGCGGATTACAAAGCGCAATTCGAGGAATTGGGCCTGACCTATTTTTACACGCTGATCGACGACGCGGTTGCGCGCGTGATCCGCTCCGAGGGCGGCTATATCTGGGCCTGCAAAAACTATGACGGCGACGTGATGAGCGACATGGTGAGTACGGCGTTCGGCAGCCTTGCGATGATGACCAGCGTGCTGGTCTCGCCCGAAGGCAACTATGAATACGAAGCGGCGCACGGCACCGTGACGCGGCACTACTATAAATATTTGCAGGGCGAAGAAACCAGCACAAACCCCATGGCAACGATCTTTGCCTGGAGCGGCGCGCTGACGAAGCGCGGAGAGCTGGACGGCCTGCCTGAACTTGCGGCGTTCGGCAAAATGCTGGAAGATGCATCCATCGAAACACTCGACGCGGGCATCATGACAAAAGACCTCATCGGACTTTGCGAGGGAATCACCCCGACGGCGGTGACGAGTATCGTGTTCATCCGCGAGATTCGCAAACGCCTTGCGGCAAAATTTGCATAAATATTTGGCCCGTGTGAAGAGTATTCGCGCGGGTCTTTATTTGACAGAAGATTCATTCCTTCGTCATGCGCCGGACACAACTGTTTTATAAGATCGCACTGGAATCTCAACGTTAAACTCAAACGCAAACAATCACCATAAGGAGCGTGAATTTCCTATGGATCAAACAAAATGGAAACGGATTTTTTCGATTCTTGCCGCCGTCGTCCTCATCATTGCGTTCGGTTGCGGAAAAGCCGCGGCGTCTGCCAATACACCTGAGGAAGAAACGACTGAGGTCGTCACAATCGGCGGGGATACGGAAGAGACAACGGACGAAATCGACGCCGACTCCGAACCAACCGACTACATTGGCATCTATAATGTGGATGAAACGACAGACGAATCCGAAAGCGGGTCCTATGCCTCCAGCACGGCGGATGAAAACACGATTCTTGTGCAGAATGCCGGTGTGCTGACGATGACCAGCGCGGACATCAACAAAACCGGAGACGCCGAAAACGGGTTTTCCGAGGGGACAAACGCGGCGGTTGCCGTTGTCTTGCAGGGACAGATGCAGCTTCTTGAAAGCAACGTAACCACAAACGCCCTCGGTGGATTCGGTCTGATCGTGTCCGGCAAAGGCTCCCTGCTGAGCGCAAGCGGCACTTTTGTGTATACCTCCGGCGAATCCTCGCCCGCGCTCGTGGCAATCGACGGTGGAACGGTTGTTTTCTCCGGCGGAACACTGTCAACCGAAGGGGAAGATTCCCCGTGCGTTCTGCTCGGCGGCGGCAGCGTGACGCTGACCGGCGCTACCCTGAGCGCAGCAAACGGTGAATTCCTGCGCGTGCTTGCCGGCGCAAACACACTAACGCTGGATGGAACAAGCATGACGATGAACCCCATTATAGACGCGAATGCAACGCTATTGTTGAATCTGCTCAACGGCGCCGTATTCACCGGTGAACTCGGAAACGAGCTTCCCGCGAAGGTCAGCGTAACGCTGGATGCAACGAGCACACTTTCACTTGCGGCGGACACGTATCTTACCGCATTGGTAAACGCGGACACGACGCATCAGAATATTCAGTCCAACGGATATTCGATCTATTACGACTCCAACGCGCCGGAAAACGAATATCTGGGGGCGCAGTCGTATCTGCTTCCCGGCGGCGGATTCCTCTCTCCGATTATCTAACAGCTTCTACTATATAGTCTGAACAGGCTTTGATAAAAGCGCGCGTGAAAAACGCGCGCTTTTTCTTTGCCAGATTGCAAAAATGTGATATATCTTAGAAATCAACAGAAACATTCTTTTTGACTCAATGAAATAGATTTCCAACAAAATTTTAAAAAACATGCAATAAATGACCGGCTTGTTCGTCTTAATAGTGTAAGGGATGTGCGACGACGATGGAACAGGACAAGATCAACAGATGGTATGCCTTCTTTGCCCGGGACGGGGAAAGGCTCATCCGCTTTGTCCGGAACAACGCGCGGCGCATCAGCGAAATGGACGCGGAGGATATCGTCGCGGACGTGATGCTTTCCCTAGTGAGCAAACTGGAAACCAACGGACCCGTGGAAAACCTGGCCGCCTATGCCTACCGCGCCATCCGAAACCGTATTGTCGACTACGAGCGCAAAAGCGCAAAAGTTACCAGCCTCGACGAAATGGCGGACGAGAACGGGGAACTGCCGCTGCTCTCCATGCTGACAGCAGAAAATGAAGAACCGTTTGACGCGGAGGAACAATCCCGCCGAATTCACCGCCTGACGGACGCAATCGGCAAACTCGAACCCAGACAAAGAGCGGTTCTGGTTGCAACGGAACTGAAAGGAAAATCCTTTCGGGAGCTGTCCGAAGCCTGGGGAGAACCGATCGGCACCCTGCTTTCCAGAAAGAGCCGCGCGATCAAAGCGCTGCGAACCATTCTGGAGCGCACAGACCACGAATAAACCGGAAAACAGGAAAATACAGATTCGCAACCATAAAAGGAGACGATGATCATGAGCGAATTCAAAAAAAACATGGACAAAATGCCTAATTGGGCAAAATACACACTTTACACTATTCTTGGCATTGCGGCGGCGTTTCTCTTCTGCCTGCTCTTTGGCAATGTCATCATGTGGCTCTGGAACTGGCTGATGCCGGGTCTCTTCGGCCTGCGCACCATCGGCTTCTGGGAAGGCCTGGGCCTCTTCCTGCTGGCAAAGATCCTGTTCGGATTCGGCGGATCGAGCCACTCTGAAAGCGGAGACAAAAAACACTGCGGTAAAAAACACCGCAATGGAGAAAAAGCGGAAAAGAAAGACTGGAAAGACTGGGAATATTACGATGACTGGTGGGAAGAGGACGGAAAAGCGGCTTTTCACGAATATGCCGAGCATATGAAAAAAGAGCCGGATACGGAAGAATCTGCCGGAGCGGAAACGAAATAATTACCCGTCAAAAAAAGCGGATGCAGTTGCATCCGCTTTTTGATTGCCGGGAATAAGATTACTGTTTTTTGCGTTCCGCGAATTTGACCGCGACATAGATGATCACACCGAGACCCGCCAGAGAGCCGATTACGATTCCCCAGGGGAACGAGGATTTCGTTTGCAGCGTTTCGAGCGTTGGGAGAACGGTGTTCATGTCGCTCGAGAAGGTAACCTTTGTGGAGGATGAAGCAACCTTGGTGCGGCGGGAACTGGTTGCTGTTGTCGCTGCGTCTGTTGCGGCAGCTGCGTCTTGCGTGTCTTCTGCGTCAGTCGTGTCCGTAGAACTGCTTGAACTGCTGGACGAACCGGAGCTGCCACCGCCGCCGGACATACCGCCGGACATGTCTTCCGACCAGACCGCGATGAAGGTTAGGTCTCCGGTCGTACCGGAGGGGATGACCATGGAGTCAGTTGGCACCGTTATGCCAAGCGCTTCGCAAATCCAGCCGGAGAATACATAGCCGTCCTTAGTGGGATTGGTTAAAAGAATCGCAGAGTCGCTCGCCGTATAGCTTGCGGGATTGGCAGATGTCAGTGTTGCGCCGGAAAGTCCGCCGTAACTCAGATAATAGGACAGAGAAAGCGTATCCGTGTTCTTTGTGCCGAGGCGGAAATAGTTGCCTGCGGAAGTCATTACGGCTGTAACGCCCATCGGAGACGTAAAGTTGGACTGCGTTTTCACGTAGATCGTTCCGGTTGCCGGAAGCTGTACATATGCTGTACTATCCGAGCCGCCGCCGTCATAGGTGATGTAGTCGATCGTCTCTCCGCTGGAAATGTCAAGATTTTCAAGACTCAATACTACCGGAACGCGCACAACACCGCCGCTGCTGAGAGAAATAGACGCGGTGATGCTGGAGCCTGACATCCGCAGCAACGTTCCACCGGAAATATACAAACTTCCGTTCACTACAGTGCCGTATACGGTGATCAACCCGTTGGTCGTACTGAGCATATAACCGGAAAGATCGAGCGTAACATTGGAAGGAATCGCGATTGTTGAACTTCCAATATCGATGTTGGCCGAAAGATAAATGGTCGTAGCATCTCCGCTCGCTCCCGCGTCTGTAAGTGCCGTAACTAAATCGGCTGCAGTGCCTACAGATACGGGGCTGCCGGTCGCCGCCAGAGACGTTCCTAATAATATAGTCGCCGCCATCAATGACAGCAATGTGCGTCCTATTCTTTTCAGTAAGACTTGTTTCATTCGTCCATTCTCCCTGTTTTCGTCCGCGCAGAACATTCGCGCGGTTATATAATCCGTTTCCTTTATCATAGAAAGCGATATTGACAGAATATTGGCGCAAAGGCAACGCTTTATCGTGATTTTTATGTTCCGCAAATTCGTCGACTTGTGTCGAAAATCTACATAATTTCAATCGAACTATGCCATGCTTGTGCCACAAGCTCCAAATATGATCAAAGGCGAATGAATTTGGAGGCGATTAACCTTATGGAATCTATCGATACTTCGTTTAACTCTTCCAAGAAGAAGAAGAAAAAACAGAAACGCGTACGCAATCTTATTATTATCGGCGTCGTGGTTATTGCTCTCGTCGTTGGCGGGATCATTGGATTTAACGCTCTGAATCAAGAAGGCAGCACGACCAGCACGACGAGCTACTCGGCTACCTCGGTTTCAAGCGGCGTTATCAGCACCACGATCAGTGGAAGCGGTACGCTTGCCGCGCTGGAAAGCCAGAGCGTAACTACAACGGCTGAGTCCACAGTGACCGCGATTAATTTTGCGCCTGGCGATACCATTCAGGCAGGCGATGTCGTTATGACGATGACCTCCGCGGATGTGGAAAGCGATCTGAGCGATCTGCAAGACGAGCTCACCGACACACGCGCATCCCTGGCGACCGCAACGCAGCTGCTGTCAAACCTGAAAGTTACGGCAAGCAAGAGCGGCATCATCAAAGACATTCAGGCGTCGGTCGGATCGATTGTTGACGATATGGAATATCTCTGCCTCATCGCAACGGACGGCAAGATGCAGGTTAGCATCCCCGCGGTCGACGGAATGACACAGTATGATGCGGTTACCGTTGTTGTCGGCGAAGATGAGCAGGACGGCTATATTACCAAAATCAGCGACGGCACAGCCACCATCGTATTTGACGATAACTACTATCCCGTTGGCACGAGCGCAACCGTACTCAACGAAAGCGGCACAACACTCGGCACCGGCGACATGACCGTGAACGAATATGTAGAAGTCACCGCAGCTTCCGGTAAAATCGCGACCATCGCGGTAAAGGATAACCAGAAGATCAGCAAGTACTCCACGGTGTTTACGCTTGCAAAAGGCGCACCGACGTCTACCTATACCGCGTTGAAAGAAACCGAAGCGGAACTTCTGACCGAAATCGCGGATTTGGAAGATCAGCTTACGGTGAAAGCGGATGTGGACTGCACGCTTACCTCGCTCGCGGTTGAAGTTGGTGAAACGGTAACTTCCGGAACGACGGTCTGCACCTTAACCGGTACGGAAGGGTTCTCGCTTGACCTGTCCATCGACGAACTGGATATTGCCAGCGTTGCAATCGGACAGAACGCAACGATCACGCTCGACGCAATCGACGGCGAATTCACCGGAACGGTAACCAATATTTCTTACTCCGGCAGCGGCAGCTATGTAACGAGCTTTACCGCCACCATCACCACCGAACCCATTGAAGGGGCATATCCCGGCATGAGCGTTTCGGCGGAGATCATCACGGAAACCACAGGCGATTCTATGATCGTGTCCGTTTCTGCGGTGCAGTATGACGGAGATACCGCATATGTCTACCTGGCTGGCGACGACGTAACGGCAGGTACAGTTCTCGGCGAAAATGAACTGGATCTTGACAGCCTGACAAAGGTCACGGTAACAACGGGCATGTCGGACGGATCCTATATCGTAATTACAGCAGATGGTCTTGCCGCGGGCGACGTAATCTGGGTGCCGCAGGTGACAAGCACGGCGACATATAGCGAAAGCGAAGATACGACCACAACCTTCACCATGGGCGGACAAAGCGGCATGATGGGCGGCGATTCCAGCGGCAGCTTCTCGCCTCCGAGTGATATGGGCGGCGGTGGCAATTATGGCGGACCGCAGGGCGGAAATTAAGGAGCACGCATCATGCTGCAACTGAAACGAATGAAATCACACGTTCGTGGGAAAGGAGCGCGTCATGCTGCTACTCGAACACATATTTAGAACCTACTATGTAGGAGACGAAATAGTACACGCTCTGGACGATGCCACGCTGCACGTTCGTCCCAAGGAATTTGTCGCAATCTGCGGCCCTTCCGGTTCGGGAAAAACGACGCTGATGAACGTTATGGGCTGTCTGGACACACCGGATTCCGGGCGTTATATATTGGACGGCGTTAACATTGCGGAATGCACGGACAAGGAACTCTCGCTGATTCGCAGCGAGAAGATCGGTTTCGTTTTCCAGCAGTTCAACCTGCTGACCTCGATGAGCGCGCTGGAAAACGTCGAACTTCCGTTGATCTATCAGAAATGCTCGCAGAAGGAGCGCATCGAGCGCGCCAAAGCCGCGCTGGATCGCGTCGGCCTCGGCAACCGTATGCAGCACCGCCCGTCGCAGCTTTCCGGCGGCCAGCAACAGCGCGTTGCAATTGCGCGCGCTCTGGCCAGCGACTCGCGGGTCATCCTCGCGGACGAACCGACAGGAAACCTTGACAGTAAGAGCGGAAACGACATTATGAACCTTCTGCACAGACTGTCCGAGCAGGAGTATACCATTGTGCTGATTACGCACAATGATGACATCGCAAGGCAATCTCAGCGCACCGTATATGTGCGCGATGGCAGATTGTTTAACACGGCAGAGGAGGCGGGAATAGCATGACCATGTTCTTTAACTCCCTCCGCCTCGCGGTTCGCTCGACGCTCGCGAATAAAATGCGGTCGTTCTTAACGATGCTGGGCATTATCATCGGCGTGATGAGCGTTATCGTGCTTGTGTCCATTGCGCAGAGTACGACGAGCTCCATCTCCTCGGCAATCGCCTCGATGGGTTCGGATTTGCTGACCGTCACCGTGACGGATGAGGACATTGATCTCGACGTAGACGATTACCTCGATTTGGAGCAATATGATTCGATCTCCGGTGTCGCGCCTTATCTAACCGTTAGCTCCACCGCGCGCAGCGGCGATACTTACACAAGCGTCTCCGCAATCGGCGTGACCGGCGAATATATGGACATCGCGGGGGTTGAACTGGAATCCGGCCGCTCGATTGTTGCATCCGATTTGGAATGGCGTACCTATACCGCCGTAATCGGCACAAGCGTTGCGGGAGATTTGTTCGAAAGCTACGACGTTCTGGGCGAAACCTTCACGATGAGCGGGCATACGTTTACGATTGTCGGCCTGCTGACGGAAACGGACTCCAGTACGGATACCGAAATTCTGATTCCGCTGACAACCGCGCAGAGAATTTCGGACAGCACGGCGATTACCACCGCGTATGTCAAAGCCGCGTCTACGAACGATGTCGACATGGCGCAGGCGCTCACGGAGTATCAGATGCTCTCGCTCACAGGAGACGAAGATTCGTATACCGTTTATAACATGAGCGAGTTGCTGGAAACCATGGACGACGTTATGAGCACCCTGTCGCTGATGCTTGGCGGTATCGCGGCAATCTCCCTGCTCGTCGGCGGTATCGGCATCATGAACATCATGCTCGTCTCCGTTGCGGAGCGCACGCGTGAAATCGGCATCCGCAAAGCCATCGGCGCGCGCAGAAGCCACATCATGATGCAGTTTCTCATCGAGGCTTGCGTGCTTTCCATCCTCGGCGGTCTGATCGGACTTGGTCTCTCCGCGCTGGGATTGCGCATCTTCGCGATCGTAGCGGATATGACAATCACCATGGAATGGCGCGCGGCAATCAGCGCACTGGTATTCTGCATGATCATCGGTATTGCGTTTGGCAGCTATCCGGCGGCAAAAGCCAGCAAGCTTACGCCAATCGAAGCATTGCAGAGAAACTGACGATTTATAGCTTCCGCAGCTTCGGCAGCGGATGTCCCCCCCCATCGCTCCCCGCGGGTTACAACTGCTCGCGGGGAGTACTTTTTCCAAAGACAAGATTTTGACAGGTATCCTATGCGCAGGGTATAATGGGTGCATCCGTAATAAGGAGCATTTCTGATATGACGCAATTCTCCGAATCTTTTACGATTACGAAAAAAGACAACCTGCGGTTCAATTTCTTTTTGATGAAGAAAAAACTCGTTGCAACCGGCATACTCGTGTTTGTCATCATCTTTGCGATGGTCGCCTTCCTGAAATATGCGCAGAGCGCCGCGCTTTCAACGGCAATTTTAAACGGTTTTCTGATGGCGTTGCTGGGAACGGCGGTTCTTATCGGTATCAATGTCGTAACCACAATTGTGCGCATCAACAGCTTTTATAAACAAAAGAAAATCATGGACTTTGCCGTTACGTTTGCGGCAAATAAAGACGGGATTCACGCTACCTCGGAACGCGGAGATTCCGATTTGCCCTGGAACCGCATTGTCGAGATACGCGAAACCAGAAACGCGTTTTATATTTTTATAACGGATTCGCATGCCAACGTCATGCCCAAGGATCAATTTTCAAGTCTAAAAGAAATTGAAGCGTTCCGCGCATTGCTGGAAAAAAACATGGAAAAGACACGCTTAAAAATCAAACGCACATAAATTTACGACGGGAGGACAGCGAATGTCGTTTTCCGGAACGTTTACCATCACGAAAAAAGACAATATCCAATATAATTATTTTCGCATTCAAAGGGCGCTTGTCGGCGTTGCGGTTGTAACGTTTGTCGCGCTTGCCGTGCTCATAACGCTGGTGCGCTATTCGCTCCGCGTTACGGTCGCCAGTGCGCTTTCAAGCGCACTTTTAATCGCTGCCGCGGGCGTTGTGCTGATTGTAGCGATCAATATGATTTCGGTTGTGATGCGCGTCAACGGACTCTACCGGCAAGGCCGCATGTCGGACTTTACGGTGCAGTATATCGTCGATCAAACCGGCATTCACGCGAAGAGCGAACGCGGAGACACCTTTTTTCAGTGGCAGCAGATTTTACTCGCGAAAGAAACGCGCCATGCGTTTTATCTCACGGCGGAGGAAAATCACACGGCGGTCATTCCGAAAGCACAGATTAAGAACGACGGCGAAATCAACGCGCTGCGCGCAATATTCAAAAAGTATCTTCCTGCCGATCGGGTAAAGGTAGCAAAATAAATCAAGTAGATCGATTAAACCTGACATTCACTTGTCAGGTTTTTTGTTTTATACTGAAACTATCCCAAACAGATATTTCGGATAAAGAGAAACAAAGACTAGCAAAGATGAAAAACAACCGACTGTTCCAAATCGTTTATCTGCTTCTTGAAAAAGGCGCGATGACCGCGCCGCAACTTGCGCGCGCGCTGGAAGTATCCACGCGAACGATCTATCGCGATATCGAGGCGCTCTCCATGGCGGGTATCCCCGTTTACGCCACACAGGGAAAAAACGGCGGTGTCGCGTTGATGCCGAATTACGCATTCGATAAGGCCTTGTTTTCGGATGAGGAGCAAAACCAGATTCTCTATGCCATTCAGAGTCTGCGCGCGGTCGACCAACCGGTTGATGCGCTGCTCAATAAACTCGGCGGGCTCTTTCAAAAACAGAATGCAAACTGGATCGAAGTCGACTTTTCCCGTTGGGGACTTGCGAGAACGGACAGCGAGCGGTTTGAGCAACTCAAGACCGCGCTCATCGGGCGGCGCGCGTTGGAGATTGTCTATTGTTCCAGCAGCGGAGAGACAAACCGCCGCATGATTCTTCCGATCAAACTTATCTTTAAGGACAAAGGCTGGTATCTGCACGCATTTTGCCGAATGGCGGAGGATTTTCGCCTCTTTAAGGTGAATCGCATCGTCGAATTAACGTTGCTGGACGAGCAATTTGATCGTTTGCCGGACGAGCCGCCGCCAATTGAAATCGAATATCCGAATCCGGTGCAATTTGCTCCGCTTGTGCTGCGCTTCTCGCCTTCGGCTGCGTTTCGTGTGTATGACGAGTTTGACCGAACGACGATTGCGAAAGAAAGCGACGGCAGCCTGATCGTTCGTGCACAGTTGCCAAAGGATGGCTGGGGTGTCAGCTACCTACTTTCATTTGGTACGGATGTTGAGATTTTGGAACCGGAAACGCTGCGGGAATCCATCGCCGACTATGCAAAGGCGATTTGGGAGCATCATAAGAAATAGATTGTTCGTACGGGAGATTTTTGAATTATCGTTGCATGAAACGCTGAAAGGAGCGCCGGATGAAAGCGCCGGAAACCATCGATCAAAGTCTGTTCGCGCCGTGCGGGCTAAATTGCCTGCTTTGTTCGCGACACCTTCGCAAAAATCCATGCCCCGGTTGTCGCGCTCGTTTGAGCGAACCGGACGAGTACCGGCGAAAGTGTGTGATGAGCGATTGCGTATTCGAACACGGTTATCATACATGTGCGGACTGCGCGCAGCGCCCTTGCAAACGGATGAAAGCGTTTGCTAAAAGATATCGCGAAGGATATGGCGTGGATCTGGACACGGATGCGGAAGCAATTCGCCGCGACGGAACAGAACGTTTTCTGCGCGCTCAGATTGAGGCGTATACCTGTCCGGATTGCGGGCATCTGATCGATTTGCACTTTGGCTGCTGCAGCGGTTGCGGGCGGCAATATCCAATCGGGAAAGGGAGGACGCGCGAATGAACTGGTTTGAATGCTATCCGAAGACGAAGCAGCCAACGATCGGAGAAATCGAGGAATTCATCGACAGTCCGCTTTGGAAGGAACTCTGTGATTGGGTGGAACATGCATACGGAATAGGACCGAAGGTGGAACACAGCACCTGCAGCGCCGCGCCGGGTTGGAATGTAAAATACAAAAAGAGCGGGCGTGCGCTCTGCACACTATATCCGGACGAAGGTGCGTTTACCGCGCTTGTCACCATCGGCGCAAAGGAGGCGACCAGAGCGGAATTGTTGCTGCCGGCGTGTTCGGAATATCTGCGCACATTATATGCAAAAACCGGTGTTTTCAACGGAGCAAGATGGCTCATGATTCGCGTGACTGATTCGGAGATATTAGAGGATGTAAAAAACCTGATTTGTTTGCGCGTTTCGCCGAATACAAAGAAGATTTAATAAAAACATCTGTTCGCTTCTCGATTCGTCTGCTATACTGAACATAAAAAACGGGGTGAACGGAGTGGACTTTCAACCGATTCAAAATTACGCGGATTTTGCGGCGGCTCTGCTGAAAGCGGGGTTTTCCATGGGCGGCGGAAACAGCGAAGGCATATTTTCGCTAATTCCCTGGAGTTGGAACGAAGCGCCGCCATACGAAACCTCCGTGCGCTGGCATACGGGAGAGCCGGAGACCGATCCCTGGGAATGGCGCATGCGCGTTTTGGACGAGCGAACCGACATTGCCTACGGGAAGGTGTTTTTTAAGAAGAGCGGTTTTATCACGAAAGAATGGGCTCCGTATTTTCTGGCAGCGCGCCGGGGAAAGGCGGATTTTGACGGCGCATATATCGACGGCACGCTGAGCCACGCGGCAAAGCGAATCTACGGTGCGGTGCTGAAATATGGCACGCTGCCGTTGCACGCCATCAAGCAGATTGCGGGATTCTCATCCGCGGATAAAAGCCGCTTTGACGGCGCGTTGACCGAATTACAGATGCGCATGTATCTAACCATGTGCGGCCGGCAGCAGAAACTTTCGCAAAAGGGCGAGGAATACGGCTGGTATTCCACCGTGTTCTGCACCACGGAGCAGTTTTGGGGCGATACTCTGTTTTCGCAAGCGGGGGCAATTTCGAAAAATGATGCGGTCGAAGCGATTACGCAGCATGTATTGAAACTGAATCCACAGGCGGAGGAAAAGAAGATCAACAAATTTATTCTCGGATAAAAAACACAACAGTCAAAACAAAAAACGGGCATTTGCCCGTTTTTTTGTTGCTGTATGTGCTTTGCTTGATTTGATGTTAGACCATTAGATGCCGGAAATCTTGTCAGTCAAAGATCAGATAACCCACTGCGCAGGCAGGATAGTATTCATAATAATTACTGTACGTTTCCGGCTGTACGGCGATTTCGGAAAACGAGATCGGATGATCAAACTCGATGTCATAGACATCGCCAACCTGATTTTCCATCGTTATATCTTTGATATATACCCAATCCGTTCCGTTTTCCCGCACCCAAACGGACCAACGATTTGTGTCGATCTTGCCGTTTGTTAATTCATACTCATAGTACATGGAAAACCCGGAACATTGAACGATCATCGGGGATATCACGAAGACGGATCCGTAAAAACGCTTCATGTTCCGCCCGCCGCTGGACCAGGTGCTTTCATATGAAGTTCCGCTGCCGGTCAACACTTGATATGTCAAGGTTGATCCGTCCGGCATTGTTCCCGTGACAACAACGGCATCGTTGTATTTTTGATCGAGAGAAATCTGAATGTTTCCCGCAATGATTCGACCGTCTGGGGTACACTGTGTGCCGCTATCGTCCAACACGCAGCTCCATGTAATATCGTCCTCGTCAACGTCATAGGGGAGAACGAAATCGCCGGTATTGCATTGGTAAATCTGTCCGAAATCGAGATAGATCGGAATGACGGCTTGAACGTCGAAGGGCTCGTTTGTCGGCTCCGGCTCCGGCGTTGCGGTTGGGGCGGCGGTTGCAAGCTGCGGCGCCTGCGTCTTTTCGATTTCGGGGATAGATTCTTTAACGGTTGCGCCCTGCTGGCCTGTCGAGGCGGCCTGATCGTCTTTTTCTCTTGGCTGAATCAGTACAATGATCAGCAAAACGGTGATAAACAGTGCGACGCCAATCCACATGAAAGTGCGGAAATTATGCTTTTTGTTATTTTTGTACCCGCCGGAGTTTTGATCAGAATAGAACATGGCGGTCTGATCCCGTTGTGTTGTATTCCTGTCGTTTGGGGAACGGTTTTGGGAATTTGCGTTCTGCTGGAACGTGTTTTCTGAAGATTGTTTTTGAACGACAGAAGCCGGATTTGGGGCGTTGCAGTAAGGGCAAATCTTCTGATCGTCGAAATTCATCTTCTCACAGTATTGGCATTTCCACATGTAATTCACCTCCGGATATTCGCAAAGTACTTGAATCGATGTTGATTGTGGGCGCGATTCTGAAGCGATCCTTAAAAAAGGACAAGTGTATTTGTGTTGATCGCTTCACGAAATGAAGAATTGATTTGAGAAAAGATTACCTGTTCCTAATGTAATATTACAGGATTCATTCGTTCTTCACAAGCAAGTTGATTTATTTTTTTGCTCGAAATTTATTTTGACATGCGACTGCGAGAGGATAGAAAGATTTTTACGATAAAACAAAAGCGGGCATTCGCCCGCTTTTGTGATGTTCGTCGCTGGTTGTTAACCGAGTTTTACCGTGCTGACGATTGAAAAATCGTTAAGCGAGATGATCGTTACGCCGGAATCGCCTAAAACATAGAAGTAGTTTCCGATGAACAATCCTCTCAAATTCCAGCTCGAAAGATCCGCCGTCATGCTAATGTCTGCCGCAAGCGTGAATCCGTCCGCCGCCGTGTAGCGGTAGATATAGTAACTGCTGTCCGCTGGGAAGGCGATCAGGTTCTTTTCCGCGTCTACGAGGATCGCCTTGTGGTTGCTGCCGACGATGGTCCAGCTTGCGTCCACGTTTGTTTTTGCGATTTCTTTCACGTTTGTTTTGTCGCTTGTGTCAAACATGGAGAGCTTAACGCCTTGCAATCTGCCGGTATCTTCGTCCGCATTGTAGCCGATGCCGAGCAGCAGATTGTCCGAGAATACATGCAGATATTCGGAGAATCCCGGAATCTTCAGCGCGTCCAGCACCCGCGGGTAAGCGGGGTTACTCAGGTCTACCGCAAAGAGCGGATCAACCTGCCGGAACGTTACGAAATAGCCGATATCTCCGTCGAACCGCACGCTCTGCACGCTCTCGTCCTCGGCAAGGTTTTCAATTTTTCCGAGGATGCTCAGGTCTTGGTCGAGCGTATACAGCGCGTTGGTGTTCGTGCTGTCGTATTCGTAGCTATCGATGCCGTCCGTATAAATGCGCTGCTGCCAGGTGTTTACCGTGGTTACAATGCGGAATACGTTTTTGTATTCATCCATCGAAAACTGGTTAAGCAGGTTGCCGGGTACGCTGCCGGTGGCCAGCTTCGTAATCTGTCCTTCGGACAGACCGAGTAAAACGAGATCGGTCGTCGAGCTGCCGTTCGTAATCTGCACATTCTTGCCGTCTTCGTCCGGCGCGATGGGCAGGGTTTCCTCGCTGTACTGCGAGATGGCGAGCAGCATATGTTCCGCATTGGCATACATTTGGCTTGTTCCGCCGAAAATTGCTTTTGCGGAAGTGAAGGTTGCCCCGCTTCTGAGGTTGATGGAACCGATAACCGTATAGGCCGCGCTCTGCGGGTTGCCGCCGATATACAAATCGGTCGGCATGAGAAGTTTCGTCTCCGCGCCCGTCGTCGTCGTCGGAATATACGTAATCGGCGTTCCCTTCACCGGAGAGTAGATATACTGCGAAGTGACCAGATACACATAGTCCCCGATCATGCGGGAGCTGACATAGTTGCCGCTCTGTCCGAGAGAAATCACCTTTGCGGGCTTTGCGGGATTTGAAATATCATAGATATCCGCGGTGGTCTGGTCGGTATAGCTGTCGTATCCGCCGTTTGCGTCGTTGATCCAAACGGTATTGTAGCTCTGGGTGATGACCATGAGCCGCGTGCCGAGGATGAACAGTTCGGAATTATAACCCCACCAACTGTCGTCGCTCGAAAGCGCCGTGCTGGAGACAAGCGTTGTGTTCGCGCCGTCCGCCTTGAGAATGTTGAGTTGGCTTCCTGCTACATAATAAATGTAGTTTCCGTCTGTTTTAACGATGTCCGCTTCGTCAACGCCTTTCACCTGCACGTTGGTTTCGGAATAATCCGTTCCGCTTATGCTGGTGGTGCTTTCGTCAACGGTTGCGACCTTCGCTTCGCTCATTGAGGGGGACACGGAGGCGGTTGCGCCGTCGGTTGTAACCGCGCTCTCCAGCATTACGCCGCCCGCGTAAATGCCGTTGACGCTTTGCATGCGTTCGATGAGCGCATAGATGTCGTCGTAGCTTTCCACGTCTGCGGGAATAGCGGCCTCAGTGGCGGCAAGCGAATCCTCGGCGGCAAACGATTCTTCACTGTCTGCAGATGAGGTGATCGTGCTTTCCGCCATAACGGAATAATTCGCGCTATCCTGCGTCGTCGATTTGGAAGTTCCGGTGACGAGAAGGGTTCCGAGTGCGCCAACCGCAACCAGCGCAAACGCCGCGAACACCGCGCCGACGCGGACGAATTTCTGTCTCGGCGTGAGGGCAATTTTCTCACGCGCGTGTTTTTCTTTAATTTCCATGAGCAACGTCTCCTTTGCTTTGAGCTTTTCGTTGTCACGGATATACTGCTCTTTAAACATCCTGAAACTCCCCTTTCAACTGTTCCCGCAGCATATCGCGTGCGCGGAAGAGATGGGATTTCACCGTGTTTTCTGTCGTGCCCATGATCTTTGCGATCTCGGCGACCCGATATCCCTCGTAGTAATGCAGATGCACCGCCGTGCGGTACTTTACGGGAAGCGCCAGCACATAGGGATAAACCTCTGTGGTGGTCTGCATCTCGGTGAGGAGATTTTCGTTTTCCGGTACGGTGTTTCGCCGCCAGGCGGAGGTCAACAGCGACTTGGTGCAGTTGATGGTAACCTTTAAAAACCAGGCTTTCTGGTGTTCCGGGCTGTTCCATTCGGGCTTTGCGCGCAGTGCCCTGAGAAACACATCCTGCACGATGTCGTCCGCATCCGTTCCGCTTTTCGTGCGCAGAAACGCCAGGCGGTATACCGTATCGGCATATTCCGCAAAGAGCGCGTCCACGTCGTCGGCCGGTATCGGCACATTGGGTTTGGCCAGCTGTTCCATAACCGTTTTTGTACCTCTCTCTTCCACCCATAACACTCCGCATCATCGCAGGAGGTTGCAGTGGAGCAGGGAATATTTTTTATCAGTGTATCCTGATGGTTTCCGCAATTGAAATTGCAATTTATTATAGCATACTCGTTATAAATCCGCTCTGCGACTACCCACATTGACAAAACAACTGCAATCTGTCTATAATAATCGCGAAATCATTTGATTTTGACTTTTTTTCGGAGGACTCGAATGTATCGTTAACGCTATTGGTATTGATAAGTTGCGCGGGGGCAGATAATGCGTCCGCAGGTTACTTGCGATGCCAAACGCGTGTGCGATTCGGATACGGGTTCTTTTTTGTTTGAGAAAAACACAGGTTTCATTTTCGGACGAACCCCTCTCTGCATGCCGATGTTTGACGTCGCTTTTTGTTTTCTTCAGGGAGGTTTTTATTATGTCGCAAATCAGGGTCAACGATTTGACGTTTCATTACGAAGGCAGTTACGACAATATATTCGAACACACGTCCTTTTCCATCGATACGGGTTGGAAACTCGGGTTTATCGGCCGAAACGGACGCGGTAAAACCACGTTCCTTCGGCTGCTAACGGGGGAGCTTGACTCCGGCGGTGCGATTTCCGCGCCCGTCGTGTTCGACTATTTTCCGTTTGCGGTACCGGATGTGAACCAGACGACTGAAGCGGTTTTTGAATCCGTCTCGGACGCGCCGCGCTGGCGGCTGGAAAAAGAGCTGAACCTGCTGGATGTTTCGCCCGATGTGCTTGACCGCGCGTTTTCCACATTAAGCCCCGGCGAACAGACGAAAGTATTGCTTGCGGCGTTGTTTTCGCGCGCCGGACATTTTCTCTTGATCGACGAACCGACGAACCATCTCGACATGGAAGCGCGCGCAGTGGTCAGCCGGTACCTCGGCGGCAAGCAGGGGTTTATTCTCGTCAGCCATGACCGCGCGTTTCTGGACGGATGCGTGGATCATATTCTCTCGATCAACCGCGCGAGCATCGAGGTGCAGAAAGGGAACTTTTCCAGTTGGGAGGAGAACCGCCGCCGGCAGGACGCCTTTGAACAGACGGAAAACGAACGTCTTACACAGGAGATTACCGATCTTCGCGCGGCAGCCCGCAGAACCGCCGAATGGAGCAACCGCGTGGAGCGCAGCAAAATCGGTGAACACGCGCTCGACCGGGGATTCATCGGTGCGCAAAGTGCGCGTGTGATGAAGCGCGCGAAGTCTGCCGAACGCAGACAGGAAAACGCGGCTAAAGAAAAAGAAAAACTGCTGAAAGATCTGGAACGGAACGACACGCTCAAGGTGACGCCATTCAGACACCATGCGGATATCCTGGTAGAAGCAATCGATCTCTCTATTGTATATGGCGATAGAACTGTCTGCGGGCCGCTCGACTTTACGCTCCGGCAGGGGGAGCGCGTCGCCCTCTTCGGCAGAAACGGCAGCGGAAAAAGCAGCATTGTGAAACTGTTGACGGGCGAGGATGTTCCGCACACCGGAACGCTCCGGATAGCCAGCGGGTTGATCGTATCCTATATGCCGCAAGATACATCGTTTTTACAGGGAAACGTGCTCGACTTTGCTCGCGCATATGGACTGGACGAGACGCTGTTTCTCACGATTTTGCGCAAGCTGGATTTTCCGCGTGTGCAGTTCGAAAAAGACATGCGCCAGTTTTCCGGCGGACAAAAGAAGAAAGCGCTTCTTGCAAAGACGCTTTCGGAACGGGCGCATTTATATGTTTGGGACGAACCGCTCAACTTCGTGGACGTGCTTTCCAGAATGCAGATTCGCGATCTGATTCTTGCGGCGAATCCGACGATGCTGTTTGTGGAACATGATCGCGCGTTTGTGGACGAAATCGCAACGCGGCGGATTATTCTGTAGCGGCGGGTGGCGCGGCTTCTTCAACCGTTTGATCGGTTTCAGCATCCGGCGGAAGAAGATAAAGCTTGCGCAGCAACCGTTGCAGCGCCGGTATTTTCAGGATGCCGAATACAATCAGCGTACCCGCGAGGTTTAGGAGCACGTCGTCGATATCGCAGCTGCCGCAGGCAAGCAGAAGCTGCACGGCCTCCACTGCGACGAGAACGAGCGCCATCGTAAGCGCGAAGAGCCAGAGCTTTCGCATCGAGGCAAACAGACAGGGCAGGAACACCGCCATCGGCATAAACAGCATCGCGTTGCCGACGAGATTGCTCAGCGGAATTTCCATGCCGATATAGTCGTATTTAATCGCGTTGATGTACAGCCGAATGGTTTCAAACGGACGAAAATTCGTCATCAGATCAAAATGCTCCCAATAATTCGCTTTTGCCTGCGCAAAGTTTGCGTAATCCACACGCGAGACGATCAGCGCGCCGACGAGAGAAGCACAGAAAAAACCGAACAAAATAAACAGCGCGGTGCGCACGGCGCGGCGGCGGTCGGCACGCGCCGGAAACGAGCGGGTCAGCAAATAGGTGCCCAAAATAAGCGGAACGCAAACACCGGCAATCAGCAACAATCCGTGCGTTACATGCCGCATGCCGGAGGTGTAGATCATATAAAGCTGCCAGACCATCACGAGTACCGTCACGGTCAAGAGAAAAATCCCTGTTATTTTAAGTCGTTTTTCGCGTTTTTCCACGCGGGTATTATAGCATACTCTATCCCTGCATATGAGAAAAACCTGTGACATTACTGGTTATTTTCATATGAGCAAGCAAAAGAGCCTTTCTTGCGCGGGTGAAACGATGCGCGTATAATGAAAAAAACGGCTGATCTGCCGTTTGCCTGTCTAAACAACACATCAAACAGAACATAGGAGGACGTTTTGCCATGCAGCATCTTCTCTCCAGCGGCCCGTTACTCGACAAAACCGGCGCGCTTGCCGAAGCGGGATACGCCACCAGCCAGGTCAGAACATATGACCGGAAGGCAATCAAAGGCGGCGCGGCGCGCATCAAAGAATGGGACTATTATCTGATCTATAACGGCAGCTATGGAGTAGCGCTGACGATTGCGGATAATTCCTATATGGGTCTTTTGTCCGCTTCGTTTCTCGACTTTGAGGCGAAAGCGGAGAAGACCGTTTCCCCGATGTTCTGGCTGCCGTTTGGCAAAACGAATTTTCCGCCGCGCTCGGATGTCGGCGATATCGTAAAGAGCGTCAAAGGCGCGTCCGGTTCGTTTACGCATGAGGCGGGCGGACGGCGGCTCAAGTTCCACATCGACAAGTTCGACGGAGACAAGGCGTTTGACTGCGATTTGCTGCTGAGCGATCCGCCGCGGGATACGATGGTGATTGCCACCCCGTTTGACGAAAAGAAGACGGCATTCTACTATAATCAGAAAATCGTAGGCATGCGCGCCGCGGGCAGCTTTACCATTGGGAACGAGACGCGCTCATTTGATCCGGCCGATTCGTTCGGCCTGCTGGACTGGGGACGCGGCGTTTGGACCTATTCCAACACGTGGTACTGGGGCGGCGGTCAGGGAATTGCCGACGGGCATGTGGTCGGCTTCAACCTTGGTTACGGGTTTGGCAACGTCAGCGCCGCTTCGGAAAACATGATCTTTGTAGACGGCGTTTGCCATAAGCTAGACCGGGTAACGTTTCACATACCGTCAAAGGACGGCAAGGACGATTTTCTTTCGCCCTGGACGTTTACCTCCAACGACGGACGGTTTGAAACCGCGTTTACGCCGGTTCTCGACCGCGTGGCGTATACGTCGGTTGGCCCGCTGCTTTCCGATCAGCATCAGGTGTTCGGATATATGGACGGCACGCTCACGCTGGACGACGGAACAAAAATTGAACTCAAGCACTTCCTCTGCTTTGCGGAGAAGGTGCGCAACAAATGGTAAATCCAAGCCCGTGAATTTTTACTGCGGGCGGAAACAGGTGATTTTTTATGGCTTCTCCCCGCAATTATGACCTCGTCATCTGGGACTGGAACGGAACGCTGCTTGACGACACGCAGATGTGCTACCAAATCGCAAACGAAATGCGAGAGGAGCGCGGCATGCCGCTGATGCGCGGCGTCGAGGAATACCGGCAATATTTCACGTTTCCGGTGATCGAGTATTACCGCCGCATGGGATATACGTTTGAAACCGAACCGTTTGAGAATATCTCGGTCGAGTTTGTTTCCATGTATGCCGAGCGGTTTCCGACCGCGCCGCTGCAACCCTGCGCAAAGGACGCGTTATCTGCTGTGCTTGCCACGGGTGCGCGGCAGGTGCTGCTGAGCGCCACGGGACAGGAAAAGCTGGACGAGCAGGTGAAGCATTTTCAACTGAACCGCTATTTCGAGCGCGTGATTGGAAACAGCAACAATCTTGCGCACGGTAAGGCGGACTATGCGACGCAGTTTTTGTGCGAAAGCGGGGTTTCTCCCGCGCGCGCCTTGTTTGTTGGGGACACGGATCACGACTTTGAGATTGCCTCGTCAATTGGCTGCGGTTGCGCCTTGCTCATCCCCGGGCATCAGTCCCGCGCGCATCTGGAGACGCTTGGGGCAACGCTGATTGAGAGCTTGTGCGAAGTGCCGGAGCTGCTGTAAAACGTATTAGAAAAAGAGTGCCGCACGGCACTCTTTTTTATGGATATACGACCAAGTAAACTGATTTGATACCCAACGTTATGTAAATATTACCAAGGAAACGTTTCTTCCACTATATACCAGTTACCGTCAATTTGCGTATATTCAACACGATCCGCCAGAGTATGTTCTCTATGATATTCGAGTTCCGTTTCAGATGGGAACCAATAGAGCGTTGTTGCTTTCGAACTACTGTCCAGTTTTTGATGTGCAAAATTGATATAAAACTTTAAAGGTCGCCCTTTTCGTTCCATCATGAGCATATATGGATGTAATTTTTCAAAGACAGATATGATGTCGGACCATTCTCTTTCGGAAAAGAGGTCTTTATGGGAATCAGTTAGTATTCCTGCATCACCATCTTTTTGATTGATCAGTACTTGTAAAAAAGCTTTATTGGAGAGAATGCTGTCTTTGACTGAGTTCAATAAATCTTGATTTTGCCAATAAAGCTCTACTAACTCTTCTTTTGTATGGTACTCTACATCCTTTGATGAAAGAATAAATTTTGAGCCAAATGAAAGGTCAATGGCAACAAATGTCGCAATAACAGCGATTCCTAAAACCAGAGCTGAGACAATTGCAACTTTCCATTTTTTCATTTTTCACCCTGTTCTGTTAAATTATTATATGGAGCGAACTTCGCCTTCACAAACCGCTTCGCTAAACGCAATCAATCGGGAATGCCGTGCGGATGGGGAAACTAATACTCTTCCGTACAGCCTATAGTTTATTTGCTGATGGAAGGCTCTTTATCGGCTGCTCATTTCTTCAATAAGATACCAGCCATCATCAATCTGAGTGAATACGCCATCGGGGAATATGCCGGGCTTTTCATGGTATATTCTTTCATCTTCGTTCGGGAACCAGTAGAGATACGTTCTTTTCGTGACAGAGTCCTGCTTTTGAGTTCCGCAGACAACGTAAAAAATCAATGGTCTGCCTTTCCGTTCCACCATGATCATATAAGGATGCAGTTTTTCAAATACTGATACAATATCTGCCCATTCTTCGTCGGTAAAATATTGTTTATCTCCCTGATAGGATATATCAAAATCGCCTTCGCCATAGTCATTTAATGCTTGTAAAAACTGCTTGCTAGATAGCACGTTGTTTTTGACCGTATTTAGCAAGTCTTTGTTTTGCATGTAAAGTTCGGCTAACTCATCTTTGGTATGGTATTCGACTGTTTTGCCGGGGATTATCGAATCATCATCAATATGCATAATCAAAAAAATAACGTATGCTGCAAAAGCAATAATACTTAATATTAGAGCTGAGATAATCGCAAGTTTCCATTTTTTCATTTTGCACCCTGTTCTGTTAATTTTTATATGGAGCGAATTCCGCTTTCACAAACCGCTTTGCCAAACGCAATCAATCGAGAGTGCCGTGCGGATGGGGAAATTAGACTCTTCCGTACAGCCTATGGTTATTCGCTGATGGAAGGCGCTTTATCGGCTTCTCGTTTCTTCAACGACATACTAACCGCCATCTTAAACGCAACAGCTGAAAATTTGGTTGAAACAAACTATGCCTATAGCCGAACTACATCTTTACCAATCCAATAATTTATACCAATACGAAATTTGTGGATTGAAATATATGTTTGCTGGCACGTTGTGTAACAGGCTGGAAAAGAAAATTTTAACCAGTATATCATGCAACAGAACTGTATTGTCCTGTGTTTTCCGAAAGTTCACACTGCCTTTTATCCGTGTTTCATCCTGCGAAAGACTCGTTGACGAGATATGTATGAAGGTTTGATATTTTGTACGTTTTTTCGAAAATGAAAACAAACCCCCGCAGCCTGCGCCGCGAGGGTTTGTTTTGCTATTTTGGTGGAACGTTGGTTGCGGTTATGCCTTACCGAATACGCGTTTAAACATGCGCTGAACCGGCGGCAGAGAGGCGACGACGACGCAGAGAATCGTATCTACGCCAATCGAGAAGAAATTGTACACCAGCGAATACGCCCAGACGTTGGTAAACCCGTAATCCGCCGCATATGCGCCGAAGAAAACGACGCCGGAAACCGTAGACGCCATCATGCGCGCAAAGCCGCCGACCGCCGCGCCGAGCGGGAGGTTTTTCGGGAAAAAGCTGGCGAGGCCGAGGCATGTGAACGCCACAAAGTAGTCGAGAATAAACTGAATCGGATGCACGATGTACGCGCCCTGAATCACCTGCAACAGCGAAAACGCAAACGCTGCGGTGAAGCCGTAGGCTGGGCCGAAATACGCCGCATAGGCGAAGATCGGCAGCATTGAAACGATGGTGATCGATCCTTCATACGGCAGGGTGACCAGCTTGAAATAGCTGAGCACGAACGCGAGCGTGATGGACAGCGCGCCGTAAACGAGAATCTGCGTTTTGTTTGGTTTGCCAACCGGCGCTTCCGCCGCCGCGGCTGCCTGCGCCTTTGCGCGCTTGGCGTACGATGCCACCGCCCAAATCAACAGGCCGAGGATAACCAGCGCGCCGAGCAGCATGTACAGATCGATTCCCTCTAACGAGGCGAGCTTGCTGAACAGTTTGAATTCCATGTGTTGTTTTCTCCTTCTTGCACAAAAAAATAGTCGCCAGTGAGACGACCATCAAAAAGAAGCTGCGATATGTATCACTTTCCTTCGATGGCATGACCCAACAGGTTCCAAGGGTACATCTCAGTCCGGCTGTTCTTCCGGACGCCCCCGTGATGCGAATTAGAATACACGCTTTTTGTGCGCTTGTCAACCTTGACAAAGCAACCGATCCACCGTAACATGACGATGTATTCCGGCGGCGAAGAACCGCCAAAATAATAAGACAGAAAGAGAAGCAATTGTATGCGTTTGGATAAATATCTCAAAGTCAGCCGCATCATCAAGCGGCGCACCGTCGCGGCGGAGGCCGCCGGCGCAGGCCGCGTGAGTATCAACGGCAAAGTAGCAAAGCCTTCCAGCGAGGTGAAGGAAGGCGACACGCTCGACTTGTTGCTCGGCGGAAAGCATCTGCTTGTCCGTGTCGAGAGCCTGAAGGAGAGCGTACACAAAGAAGACGCGGCGGGCATGTACACCGTGCTGAGCGGGGACGCGGATCAATGAGCCGCGCGGTTGCGGTTCTGCTCTGTGCGGGCGGTTCCGTGCGAATGGGATTCGACAAACTGCTTACGCCCATCGCGGGAAAAACCGCCATCGAGCGTTCGATGGACGCGCTGATTTCGGGCGGCGTACAGGAAATCGTATTTGCCGTTTCGCCCTCCACGCGCGGATTTGTCGAGTCGCTTGTTTGCCCTGTGCCGAGCCAAATTGTCGAGGGCGGAGACATCCGCGCGCAATCGGTGAAAAACGCGCTGGGTGCCATTGCGCATGCGGACATCGTCGCAATTCACGACGCGGCGCGCTGCATGGTTTCGCCGGAGACGGTGCGTGAAAGCATCCTCAGCGCGGAGGCGTTCGGCAGCGGCGTGGTCGCGGGCAAAGTGACGGACACGATTATGCAGCTCGACGGAGAACACGTTTTGCCGCTGGATCGTAGCAAACTCATCCGCATGCAAACGCCGCAGACGTTCCGTTTCGACCGCATCAAAGCCGCCTATGAAAGCGGCGATCTCGCGGCGGTCACCGACGACTGCGCGCTGTATATCGCCGCGGGCTACGCGCCGCATTTCGTGTTTACCGAAGGCGAAGCGGCAAACCAGAAACTTACCACGGGCGCGGACTGGCAGCTTGCGTTGGCAACCTATGCGCGGTTCGGAACGGGATATGATACGCACCGCCTTGTGGAAGGGCGAAAGCTGATTTTAGGCGGGGTGGAGATTCCGTTTGAAAAGGGATTGTTGGGACATTCGGATGCGGATGTGCTGACCCATGCAGTTATGGATGCGCTGCTCGGCGCGGCGGGAATTGGCGACATAGGCAGACTGTTTCCAGATAACGACGCGGCATATGCGGGCGCCGACAGCGTTGAGCTGCTCCGCGAAGTCGTGCGCCGGATCGAATCCGCCGGTTTTCGCGTTGCGCATGTGGACGCGACGATCATCTGCGAACGTCCGAAGATTAAGCCGCATGCGGCTTCGATGCAGGCGCGGCTGGGCGAGGCGATGCATCTTGCGCCGGAGTCCGTTTCGATTAAGGCGACTACGACCGAAGGCATGAACGACGAAGGAAAAGGGCTTTGCATTTCTGCAAGCGCCGTCGCTTCTCTGGTATAAATAAATTGTTCTACAAATAAAAACAGCGACGCAAGTCGCTGTTTTAGCCTGTAAAAAAACCAATTTCAGCTTTCTGAAATCATGTTCTTTGACAGGCAGAAGCCTCCACCGGAGGCTTTTTGTTGTTTTGCAGAAAAGGGCGGCGGCGTTCGATTCACTTTCAAAAAAATCTCTTTTTGTGCAGAATTCGTGAAAAATGTGATTGAGAATTGTCGTTTGCGATCAGGACAAATGCTCTTTTTGTTGCTTTGTCACGATTCGTTGACAATTAATACTTTTCATGTCAAAAAGTGTTTTATATAATGCTAGTAGTATCATATAAAAAACAGTGTAGAGGAGTAGACAAATGGCGAGAGGCGGTTCAGGCGGCAGCAGCCGTGGCGGCGGCGGTTCGTTTGGCGGTGGGAGCCGCGGCGGTGGTTCCTTCGGCGGAAGCGGAGGCGGACGCGGCAGCGGCTCGTTCGGTGGCGGTTCGTTCGGCGGACGCATCGGAGGAAGCGGCGGCTCGTTCGGCGGAAGCCATATGGGAGGGCGTCCTTCGGGCGGCCCCGGTTTCGGTATGAGCGGCGGCGGCAGCCCAATACGTCCCGGCGGCAGCTCCTTCGGCGGAAGCGGTGGCGGACGCGGCGGCTGCGGCTGTGGCGTGATTGGCGCCATCGCGATCATACTCATTTTTATGTTCCTGATGATGGGCAACTTTGCGAGCTGTGGCTCGGCTCTCCTCAGTTCCGGAATCTCCAGCAGTTCCGGTAGCAGCAGCACCAGTAATATTACCGCTTCTACGATCGAACGCGAAAAGCTTTCCTCGTCCCTCGTGAACGAAACCGGCTACTATACCGATGAAACCGGCAGCTTCATCAACTCCTCGACAGAACTGACGAGCGGCCTGAAGAGTTTCTATCAGCAGACCGGCGTTCAGCCTTACGTCTATATCACGGACAATATCGACGGCGACTACGCGCCGAGTGAGGATGATCTCGACACGTTCGCGGAAAATCTCTATGAATCACTGTTCACGGATGAAGGGCATCTCCTGTTCGTCTATGTCGATCTGACCGGAAGCGACGGGTATATGGGCCACATCGTGATTGGCTACTCGGCGCAGACCGTAATCGACGACGAGGCCTACGAGATCCTTACCCAATACATCAACGCGTATTATTACGATTCTTCGCTTTCCAACGCGGAATTTATTTCCAACGCGTTCAGGGATGCCGGCGAACGCATCATGCACGTCGAGAAATCGGCCTGGCCGTATGTACTCATCGTGTTCGGCGTGATCGCGATCTTGATCATCCTGCTCATCTGGTGGAAAAAACGCAAGGCGCAGAAAAACCTCGAGGCACAGCAGACGGAAGAGATTCTCAACACGCCGCTCCAACAATATGGGAATACGGAAGCGGAAGAACTCGCGAAAAAGTATTCGGGCAAGGATTCTGACGCGGACGGTAATAAGGAGAGTTAAAACGACGTCATACTGCCGTAACGCGCGAAAACGGTTCATGTAACCAGATTAAAACAAATAAAAATAAAACAAAGAAATCGAAACAAAGAAAGGGACAGAATCATGAGCATTTTATCCAGATTCAACGACATCGTGAAGGCAAACATCAATTCCCTACTGGACAAGGCCGAGGATCCCTCGAAGATGATCGACCAGTATCTGCTCGATATGAGCCAGGACCTCGCGGAAGTCCGGCAGGAGACCGCCGGCGTTATGGCCGAGGAATCGCGCACCAAGCGGTTCGCGGACGAGAACCAGGCGCAGGTGGACAAGTACGACGCGTTCGCGAGAAAAGCGCTCGCCGCGGGCAACGAAGACGACGCGCGCGTATTCATCGCGAAGAAGCAGGAGCTCGAAGCCGTCGGTGCAGGCCTCAAGACCGCCTATGCGGCCGCCCATGAAAACGCCGTTAAGATGCGCGCGATGCACGACAAGCTGGCCAGCGACATCGAAACGCTCAAGTCCCGCCGTCAGAGCATCAAGGCAAAAGTCGCCGTTGCAAAGACGCAGGAGAAGATCAACGATCTTTCCGCTTCCTCCAAGAAGACGGACAGCGCGATGGACGCGTTCGAGCGCATGGAGGAGAAGGCCGACAACATGCTTGACCGCGCCAACGCTATGACCGATCTCAACACCAGCACCGCTGTGGACGAAGCGCGCAAGCTCGAAGAGAAATACGCCAAGAACACGCCGTCCGTGGACGACGAGCTCGCTCAGCTCAAACTGGAAATGGGAATCTGACGGCGCAAGCTCGCCGCGATTACCCCTATAAACGCATATAAACGCAAAGCGCCGCCCGAATGTGCGGCGCTTTCGTCTGCCAAAAAAGTCTCGTCTTATGGGAATTTTGATATCAAAAAGCATGTTGACAGAGAAGAAAGAAATCGAGCGGGACACGCTGAAAATCATGTGTACGGAAATTCTGGTGCCGAAAAACACCTGTTAAGAAAGATCCGACGCGGCACCTTTGCAGCGACACATTCTTACGTTATCGCAATCAGTTTTATACGCAAAGAACCCAATTCCAGCTTCCTGGGATCGGGTTCTTTGATAGGCTGAAACAGCGACTGACGTCGCTTTTTTACTTAGTAAATCGGTCTTCGCCCCTCCATTGCTTTGGCAAGCGTGATCTCGTCGGTATATTCAAGATTGCCGCCGATCGGGATGCCGTGCGCAATGCGCGAACAGGTCACACCCATCGGTTTGAGCAGCCTTGCGATATACGACGCCGTCGCTTCGCCTTCTACATCTGGATTGGTTGCGATGATCACTTCTTTGACCTCGCCTTTTTTCACGCGCTCGACCAGCTCGTTGATGCGGATGTCGTTTGGGCCGATGCCGTCCACCGGGGAGAGCACGCCGTGCAACACGTGATATTTTCCGTGAAATTCGCGCGTGCGTTCCATCGCGACGACATCCTTTGCATCGCAAACGACGCAGAGTACGCTGCCGTCCCGCGCGGTATCTGCGCAGATTGCGCAGGGGGAAACGTCCGTATATGTGCCGCAGACCGGGCAGTCGATCACTTTTTCACGCGCGGCAATAATCGCCGCGGCAAGCTCCTGCGCCTGCGGCGCCGGCATGTCGAGGATATGGTAGGCAAGCCTTTGCGCGGTCTTTTGGCCGATGCCGGGCAGCCGCGAAAGCTGCGTTGTGAGCCGGACGATGGGTTCGATGGTGAGCATACTTACAGGCCGAGCCCCAGTCCGCCGGTGATTTTGCTGATTTCGTCCTCAATGGTCTTTGTCGCCGTGCGCAGCGCTTCGTTTACCGCGGAAAGCACGAGATCCTGCAGCATTTCCACGTCGTCCGGATCGACACACGCGGGGTTGATGACGATGGATTTTACATCCTTTGCGCCGTTGACGGTAACCGTTACCATACCGCCGCCGCTGCTCGCGGTAAAGTCGCGCTCGTTCAGCTCCGCCTGTGCGCGCTGAACATCCTGTTGCATTTTCTGGGCGCGCATCATGAGCTGCTGCATGTTGCCGCCGCCCATTCCGCCGGGAAATCCGCCTTTTGCCATATAAAAATTCCTCCTGAATGATTGATGTTTGGATCGTCAACAGCCGGATGAACGGCTGATTTTGTGAAAGTTAATCGTTCGTGTATCGTTACTCTATCGTCAGCTTGTCGCCGAAGAGCGCTTTTGCGAGGGCTTCCGCCTCGTCGCTTGCGGGCGCGGCGGCCTTCGCCGTCGTGACAATTAGCTTTGCGTCCGGCTTTACGGTTTGCAGTGCTCGTTGAGTCGGCTCAAAATTGACCGGAGCGGAGAGGCTCTTTTGCTTCATCTCCTGCGCGGGGGTAAAGCCGACGGTGAGTGTGTTCTGCTCGTATTTGATCGCAACGGCTTCTTTTGCCAACACCTGAACAAACATATTGGGGATGTTTGCGATTGCTTCCCGCCAGATCGCCGCTGCGTCGTCTCCGCTTGCAGCGGATGCCGCGCGCTGCTGCACGGGGGCTTTCTTCGGCGCGGGTTCTTCTTCCTGCGGAATGTCCGCAACGATTTCGGAAAACTGAACCGGCGGCGCTTCCATATCCCAGGGGATGTCGTCATCCGGTACGGGTTCGGACACAGGATTTTGCTTTGGTTCCGGTTTTGGCTCCGGCGTTGGCGCGGGCTGTTGTTCCGGCTTGGGCTGCGTCTGCGGTTCGCTTTTTGGCGCGGGTTGCGTGCGCGCGGGGATGCCTTCTTTCAGCGCCGCTTCCAGGCGGTCGATCCGCGCTTCCAGATTGGTCAGCGTCAGCGCGTCCTCCGGGCGGCAGATGTGAATCAGTGCGCTTTCTAAAAGAGCGCGGGGAGCGGGCAGATAGCGCATATCGTTTTGGGCGGCGATGAGCCGGTCGAGCGCGAGCATCAGCCGCGCTTCCGAGGAAATCTTTGCCTGCTCAAGATAGCGTTTCATCGCGTCTTCGGTGCAGTCTAGCAAATCTTCGCAACGGCCGCATGTTTTTGCCAGCAGCAGCGCACGAAAATGACCCGATAGATCCGTGGTAAACACCGAAAGATCTCGGCCCGCCTGCACGATACCGTCCAGCATCTTCAGCGCGGTGAGCGCGTCGGAGCGCAGCAGCGCATCCGAAATATCAAACAGGAACGAATCCTCCATGCTTCCGAGCACGTTGTATACGTCCTGCGTGGAAACGTTATCTCCGCAGAAAGCGAGGCACTGATCCGCAAGCGATAGCGCGTCGCGCATGCCGCCCTGCGCCGCGCGCGCGATGAGCGTCAATCCGCCGTCTTCGATGGATGCGCCCGCGCGGGAAAGCACGCTTTTAAGCGTGAGTTTGATGTCCGTAATCGAGAGTCGGTGAAAATCGAACCGCTGGCAGCGGGAGATGATCGTTGCGGGAAGTTTCTGCGGTTCCGTCGTTGCCAGAATAAAGAGAATATGTTCCGGCGGTTCTTCGAGCGTTTTTAGCAGTGCGTTGAACGCCGCGCCGGAGAGCATATGAACTTCGTCGATGATGAACACACGGCGGCGAAGTTTCAGCGGCGCGTACTGCGCGTTTTCGATGAGGTCGCGTACGTCGTTAACGCTGTTGTTGCTCGCCGCGTCGATTTCCGTGATGTCTGATGCGCTTTCAGATGCGGTGGCAAGGCATGCTTCGCATTTGCCGCAGGGTTCGCCATCCTCCGGGGAGAGACAGTTGACCGCGCGCGCAAGGATGCGCGCCGATGTGGTCTTGCCCGTTCCGCGCGTCCCGCAGAAGAGATAAGCGTGCGCAGGACGATCCGACGCCACCTGATGTTTCAGCGTGGTGGTGATATGTTCCTGCCCGATTACTTCGGCAAAGCGGGCGGGGCGGTATTGGCGGTAAAGCGCGCGGTAAGCCATTCGGTTCTTCTCCGTACTTGGATTCAACACTTATCATACCATATTTTGTATAAGCGAAAAAGCGAAAATCACAAGACAGAGTTTTCATGCCGCGGGGCGCGTTCGTTCACGCTTTCTTTCGTTGACCGCGACTGCCGGTTGCGGTAAAATGGTAACCGTGAAACGAATGAGTAAAAACCTGAAATATACCCCGCGCCGCAGAATGAATCTGGACGCGACGTCTTACGGCCCCGTGCTCAAACTGGTCGTAGCGTTGTTTCTGCTTGCTGCGTTGGCGCTGTTGGTGGCCTTTGTTGCTGTGCCTCTGGTACGCATGCGGTTGGAGAGCGGAACGCCGCTCATCGGCGGCACGCCAACCCAGACCGTCGCAAAGGAGACTGCGGCTCCGGTCAATCCGATCCTGACCAATGAGGTGAAAACCGTACAATACGGTGAAGGATACGGCATGCCGACGGCTGTGGTAGATCCGAGCGTGTTCGGCGGAGCGATTCTCTTTGCCACGGGGGCGAGCGAGGACGCGTGTACGCGTTTGGTGCGCCTTGACCCCGAAACGGGCGCGTTCGTCAACATCGACATCCCGTTGATGAACGACACGATTCGCTATCCGGTGGAAAATGACAGCATCATTGTGTATGCGGACTGCAAAACGGATGGCGGCGGCAGCATCGTACGTCTGGACAAAGCGACGGGTGAAACCACCGCGCTTTCCGAGTTTGTAATGGAAGCACCGAAGATTTCGATGGAGGCCCCCTATGCGGTCTGGACGGAACGCACGGATGAGACCACCGCGAAATTGACCGTTTGTGACGTGACGAGCGGAGAACTGCTCACATTGGCGGTGTTCACGGATTCGGTGTATGCCGAAAGCGATCCTTCGATTAAGAGCGGACAGGTGATCTACGCCGACGAGGACAGCGCAAACCCCGGCGACAGCCTGATTCGAACCGTTTTGCTTTCTGATAACAGCCGTTGGGATTTTTCCGCGGGCAGCTTTGTGCACGACCCGAAATCCGCGGGTGACCGTTGGGCATATTTAAGCGGAAATCACGATGAAAACAGCGATCTTTACATCAGCGTCGGTGGCGCGGCTCCTGTGCGCGTTGCAAGCGGCGTCATCGACTTTGATATTACACCCACGTGTGTCGTGTTCAGCCGCGATGAAACGGTTTATGCCTATGTATTTGCAGATAACAAAACATATGTCATCAGCGAAACCGGCGTCAATTCACAGTTTGTGATGGCGGGCGGAGATTATGCGCTTTGGCGCGACATGACCGACCCCGACCTTCCGCTCTGGAAATATATCAAGGTGGTCGGCTGATATGGCGGCGAAAGATCGCGTCAGATATATCTGCGGTGAGTGCGGGTATGAGTCCGCAAAGTGGATGGGCAAATGCCCGCAGTGCGAGAGCTGGAATACCATGACGGAGTTTGCCGAGGTAAAGGTGAAGAACACCGCTTCGACCGGAACTGCCGTTTCGCAAAAGCTCAGTAAAGTGGTTCCCCTGCCGCAAAAGCGAATTTCCGCCGGCATGGGCGAACTGGATCGTGTGCTCGGCGGCGGATTGATCCGCGGCATGGTGGTTCTGCTCGGCGGCGATCCCGGCATCGGCAAGTCGACGCTGCTGTTGCAGGCGGCGGATACACTCGCGACAGAGAGCAGCATTTTATATGTTTCCGGTGAAGAGAGCGCGTCCCAAATTAAACTGCGCGCCGATCGCCTCGGCATGAAGAACGACATCGACATCCTCTGCGAAACTGATCTGGAACAGATTATTGATGAAGCGACGAACACACGCTGCGGCGTATTGATTGTAGATTCCATTCAAACCATGTATTCTGAAGATAGCGCCGGCGCACCCGCAAGCGTAAGCCAGGTTCGCGCGGCTACCGCGCGGCTGACGCGATATGCCAAAGAAACCGGCGTCATCGTGCTCATTGTCGGGCATGTCACTAAGGATGGCAATATCGCGGGCCCAAGGGTGCTGGAGCACATCGTAGATACCGTTTTGTATTTTGAAGGCGACCGGCACGAAGGTCTCCGCCTACTCCGCGCAGTCAAAAACCGCTTCGGGTCAACCAACGAGGTCGGCGTATTTGAGATGGGCGACGGCGGCATGCGCGAGGTTGGCGATCCTTCCCGGCTCTTTCTTTCTGGCGGGAGCGCGGCGGGGTGCTGCGTGACCTGCGCGATGGAAGGTTCCCGCCCGATTCTTGCCGAGGTGCAGTCACTATTAACGGATAACGCGTTTGGCAATCCGCGCCGCACGAGTGCGGGCGTTGACACGGGCAGATTGAGCCTGCTTCTTGCGGTTCTGGAAAAGAAAGCGCATCTCAGGCTTTCTACGAAAGATGTGTATCTCAACGTAGTTGGTGGTCTCCGGCTGGATGAGCGGAGCACGGATTTGGCGGTTGCGCTCTGCGTCGCTTCTGCGTTGATGGATCTGCCGCTGCCGCCGCGCACCGCCGCGCTGGGCGAGGTGGGACTCACTGGAGAAGTGCGCGCGCTTAGCCGCATCGAGACACGCCTCAACGAGTGCGTTCGCCTTGGGTACGATACCGTTTTGTTGCCGAAATCCGCGAAAGCACCGAAGATTGACGGACTTAAGACCGTGCCTGTTTCGACGGTTGGCGAGGCGATCGCCTATTGCTACGAAAAGAAACCTGTGGTATAATCCCTCTTGCGCGTTTCGGGTAAATTTATCGAATTTTTATCCGTAATTGCGCCAAATTTCATAGCGCTTGTGCCCGTAGCTCAGCTGGATAGAGTATCAGACTCCGACTATCACGATGATCTCCGTACTACGGGCTTTGAAAACTGAATCAATTAGCACGTGTGCCTGTAGCTCAGCTGGATAGAGCGTTGGACTCCGACTCCAAAGGCCAGAGGTTCAAATCCTCCCAGGCACGCCAAATATGCCGTAAATCAAGGGATTTGCGGCATTTTTTCTTTGCCGCCGATTCTGTTTCAAAGTCCTTTTGACAAGTGATTATTGCTTTGATTTTACTAATCAGCATTCGAACGCTTTTTTCGACTTTGCTAATGGAAAACCAATTCTTGCTAATGACGTTCAATTACTTGGTTACGGTTCCTGCGCTTACGCCGATAAGGTTTGCTAACGTGCCTGCCAGTTCCGGTGATCTTTTCAACTCTGCAAACAACAAGCCTAAGTCAAACGATGCCGCAGGTGAGGCTGGAGCTTGTACGTCGCGAAGATCTGGATTGGAATAGAAAGCCGTCTCGAATTTTTGTGCATTGACCTTTCTATCCTCATCGAGAATATGCGCGTATACCTTGGTGATCATGTCAATTTCGGTATACCCCGTATCTCCTTGCGTTGCTTTCAAATCTCCGTTGTTGAGTTTCAATTTGTAGGTTGTGCTGGAGTGGCGGAGGGAATGAAATACTACCCTGGGTAACCCGGCAGTCCTACGCAATTTTTGGCGTTTTACTCTTTGGCTGCTATTTCTTGGCTTAACGCGCAATCCAGTATTACAGCTTCAATTTATTGGAACGGAGGGTTAAACATGAGTAATGATAACATCGCCATCCGTGTTCAGAACGTTTCGAAGGATTTTGGACAAGAACGAGTGCTCAAGAGTGTCACTCGCAATTTTGAGTCGGGGAAGATCCATGGCATCGTCGGCAATAACGGCTCGGGAAAGACCGTCCTTATAAAGTGCATTTGCGGATTCCTGCTGCCGACCGAGGGAAAAGTGCTTGTCAACGGAAAATGCGTTGGAAGAGACGTGGACTTCCCTCCAGACTTGGGCCTCATTATCGAGACGCCCGGTTTTTTGCCACAGATGAGTGGAGCGAGGAATCTAGAAATCCTTGCGTCGCTGAACCGCAAGATCGGGCTGAAGGAAATCGCCGCAACCATCCGGCGCGTCGGGCTTGACCCTCTGATGAAAAAGCCCGTGGGTAAATACAGTCTCGGTATGCGGCAGCGGCTTGGTATAGCGCAGGCGATCATGGAAAACCCTGCGTTACTTGTTTTGGATGAACCATTAAACGGCCTAGATAAGCACGGCGTTCTTGAAATGCGCATACTGATCAAAAACTTGCGAAACGAAGGCAAGACCATCCTGCTCGCAAGTCATAACCAAAGCGATATCGACGAACTGTGCGACACCGTCTGCGAAATGGACGCCAGTGTATTAACAGTGATACGGGAGGAATGAGATATGAAGCAGTTGAGCCGAATTCTTGTCCTTTTTTTAATCCTTATCATGCCAGCAGCGACGCTTGCTGAGACATCCGACACTCCGCTGCCGGAGACGCCTACACCGACAGTTGCTGCGACTACGCCGGCGCCTGCGACGCCGACGTCTGTTCTTGTTGCCGCGGCGGAAGGGTCAACATCGTCCGGAACATCGGATCCGCTCACGATCGACAGCGACATTCTGTATCTGGGAATGGACAAAACCTATGCACAGGGGTATGTTCCAACTGTGGCGAGTGGAAAGGTAACTATTGTTCTTCCTCTGCGTGGTACTACTTTTTCGAACCAGGTAAATATGGTCGTCGATTTAGGTTCGACCACCGATAATCCTTTCCAGTATGGCAATTACAGCCAGACCGTGCAGGGGACAGAAAACGTATACGTGTTTTCGCTTGAGATTCCACTGTCATCCGACCGATACAACGGAACATATCCCGTTTTGCTGAAAACGGATTACCTGAATACAAGCGGAGATTACGCGGAACAGGAATTTACAGTATACGTCACGATTACGGACGGCAAAACGAAGGATACTTCAACAGATTCCGGATCGAGCGGGAGCAGCAGCTATGTTCCCACGGCAGATGCTCCCGAACTATACGTTGAGAGCTGTGTGATTACTCCCAATAGTGTGGGTGGCGACGAAACCTTTACTGTTCATGCGGTAGTTAAGAACATTGGTAATAAAACTGCATATGCTTCGAAATTGATTTATGGCTGTGATGAAACAGACATTACATCAGTCGATTCCAATAACGCAATCCTACTGGAGACGATAAAGAAAGGAGGAACGGTTGAAGCAGACTTCAAGATGAGAACAGATCGAGATGCTTTGGCAGGGAACCGCCAATTCTTTATCACGCTGAGCTTTTCCGCACGAACCGGCGGTGTTTATACGATCACACGGGATTTTATCATCAATGTGGTTCAGCCGTCCAGAATAGCCTTCGATCCGGTGTCGCTGCCAAAGGAAATTACTGCGGGAGAAACGGTCGCGCTACTGGCCAATGTATTCAACACGGGGCGAAGCATTCTCAGAAATGTTACCGTGTCCCTTGAAGGAGCAGGGTTATTCCCGTCTTCCAGCGTTTTCCTGGGCGACATTGAACCCGGTGAAGGAAAAACCGGAGAGATGAAAGTATTTATCGGAATGATCACCATGACGGAAGGCTATACGGATGATTATGGAAATACGACCGGTACCTATACGGTTTCTTATCAAGATAGCACGGGTGAAAGCAAAACAGAAACGGTTGAACTAAAAACGGAAATCAAACAGCCCGTCATTTCACCTTCGCCAACGCCAGATCCAACGCTGCAACAAGCGCAAAGCCAATGGTGGATTACGGCGCTCGTAGGATTCGCAATTATCTCGGTGATTGTCTCAATAACTGTTGTGTCGAGGCTTGTGAGGGAATTGAAGATGAGGAGCTAGGCAAAGTAAGGATGAAGCTAAATGGTAAATTGACATATCATTCCTGTGAAATGCCTGCTATAATAATGGATAATATGTGATTATCGTGTGTTGAACTGTTTGGCTAAATCAATGTAAAAGTAAATTATTCTGGAGGGAATGTATGCGAGACGACGATAAAATACTCGTATTCTTAAGCAGGCCAAATCCCTACATCGATAATCAACAGATTTTCATTGAAAAACTTCGCGATAAGCTTAAAGAAAGTTGCCTTGAAACGATTACCTTGCAAGCCGACAACTATGATTTAACAGAATCAATAAATTACCTTAAAGGGATGATACGGCAGTGTTATGGGATTATTGTTGTTGGATTCAAACAAATATATATTGAAAAAGGATTCAAAAAGAAAGGTGGTATTGAACAGCCAGAATTCTTCGACTCAAAGGAAGTTGATGTTTCAGGCCAATCATTAACAAGTCCGTTTTGTCATATTGAAGGTACGATTGGACTACTAAATGATCTTCCATTATTAATTATGAATGAGAAAGGTGTTCGTGAAGAAGGAATTATAAGAGGCGGAAGGTTCTGTGTGAAAACATGCGATTTTGATATATCGCATATAAATGAATTTTGGGAAGATGTGACAGTTAGCAGGCAGATTTCTGTTTGGATAGGTAAAGTGATGGACTATTACCTTTTTTTAAATATCAAACGTAGCTGAATATCCTATTCATTTCAATAATGTCCGAGTGTAGTTTTTCAATTCCTGACAGTATTGTTGCTCGTTGCCGCAGACTAATATCAGGTTCCGATTTTAGCCGTACAATTAGCTGTTCAAAGTTGGCATATTCACCGTCAATGATCGCCTTTAAGTCACAAACGTTATAGTAATAATAAAACCGCTGTTCATAATTCCCACTTTTTTTTGCCAGCATGTTCATTTCTAGAAACATTTTGGCGTTGTGTTTTGCAGTGTAATAGTACTCCTTAACAATGTTAGGATCGTCGGTGATTTCGTATATTCTAAGTAATAATGCACAATAGTTACGAGGACAATAGTAGTTGAGTTTGCTGTAATTTGCGCCGCGTCGATAGTAATCTAGTGCAGCGTAATAATAACTTTCGATACTTGAAATATTAAACATCCGCAAATATATAGCAGCAATTCTGCCCAATAGATCCTCTGAAGTTGTACTTTCGATATCCGTACTAGATGTTATTAGTTCTATACACTCCAATAGCATTTGGCAGCTTCCGGTTGCTTCTGCTATTTTATATCGAGCAAGAACCAGCAATAGTAAATTTGCTTCGCTCTGATCGGTAGAGTAAAGTTGTGTAAGAATATCATTAGCAGCAATGTAGTCATTACTATCTAACGCTTTTCTGCCAACTAAATACATTTCATAGAGCGTTTTCTTTTCTGGCGGTATAAAGTTTTGATATGACTCTCTCTCATGGAGCGCCC
>QKAN01000240.1 GCA_003246365.1 Clostridia bacterium | reverse complement strand
ATCTATATTTCGCCGGACTACCGCAAGCGCGGCATCGCGACAGAACTGATGGCGTACATCCTCGAGCTCGCGAAAGCTGATCCGCGCACACACACGGTCGTCTCCGTCATCACCGCCGGAAACGAGGCCAGCTGCAAGCTGCACGAGAAGTTCGGGTTCGATTTCTGCGGCACCGTACCGGAGGTTGGCATGAAGTTCGGGAAATATCAGGATATTGTGACGTATAGTCTGTTTGTTTGAGACGATAGAATAAAAAAGAGCCGTTTCGCGTTGTGCGAAGCGGCTTTTCTGTGTTTATGCCAATACTTGTTTGGCTGCCTTGCCCGGCAGGAGAGAAAGAATCAATAGAACGACACACACCGGCACCATAATCCAGCTGCCGACGCTGCCGGGCGCGGTGCCCGTGGTGATGATCGGCTTTATCTGCCCGATGACGATGCGCATGGCGTACTCGATGATCAGCAGCACATACATCATCGGAATTAACGACTTATATTTGACGTAGACGCCGATGTACACAAGACCCATCAGTAGCTGCGAAAGGCCCCAGAAGGAGAACATGAGAATGACCGTTGCCGCGGCTTCCGCGGAGTAGGCATCCAGCGGAATGGTCGCGATGCTCTGCGCGCCACCGTCCGGCGCAATCACATGAATCAGGCTGCGGACGATCGTCACAACCGTGATGATCAAAAACGCATACTGCGAAATCTTCTTGCCGCGGAAGTTGTTATCGACTTGATCCGGCAATAGCTTGATTTTTTTGACTTGGTGCTTCTCCATCATAATTCTTCTTTCTGTCATAGATTACTAGACAAATTTTATGGTAAAAAAATGAACTGAGCATAAAGAATGCACCGATGCGCGGTGCATTTTGTTTCCCGTGAAACAATCTAGAACTCAATTCCCTTTCTTGCCTGCACACCCTTTTCATATGGATGCCGGACGAGCTTCATCTCGGTGATGTAGTCCGCGCGGGAGAGAAGCGCGTCATCCGGATCGCGCCCCGTGATGACCAGCTCGGCGTTGCCGTGGTCGTCCAGCAGAGTCAGCACAGCGTCCCGGTCGATCAACCCCAGCGACAACGCGGCGCAAAGCTCATCCAACACGAGAAGCGAACACATGTTTGCTCGCGCGAGCTGCGTCACTTCCGCGAGGGTTCTATCGTGCATCTCGCGTACGGTTTTCTTGATCTCGTCGTTCATGTTGGGGAAGAACCCGTGCGGCAGCTCGTTGCGATAGATCGGCACGCCGAGGATTTTCAAGCTCGCGAGCTCGCCCGTTGGTAGGCTTTTGAGAAACTGCGCGAGCACCGCCTTGCCGCCCGTGCCAACATGGCGGCAGATCAACCCGATCGCCGCGGTGGTTTTTCCTTTTCCGTCTCCGCAATAGATGTGTATCATATGGATTCCTCCGAATAACTCGCAATGTTATCCACATTTTACGCCAGAATTGTGGAAAAAGGCAACTCGCGTTCGATCAACATACAAAAAAACGCCTCTATTCAACAAAAAGACAGAAGCGTTTGCGTCGGGACTTTCTATTTATGGCAATAAGCTAGATGCGTTTGTTGATTTGCATTTACAGATGCGATTTCTTTTGATATCTGCGTATCGTCGGCTCCGTGCCTGCGCGGACGCGGCGATAATTCTCCGAATGCTTCAGAATCAGGCACCCGCAGGGAACCAGCAGAATCGCAAAATTCAGGAGGCTTTGCGTTGCCATTCCAAAAGCAAAAGGGAACATGGAAGCGGCGGAAACGGGCAAAGCCCAATGATAGTTCACCACAAAAGCAATCACAATCCCGATCAACAGCAAGGCGAGAAAAAGCTGGTAGTCCAGCGCAATGACGACACCTGCGAGACACGCAGAACCTTTTCCGCCCTTAAAGCCCAGTGTAAAGGGGAACATGTGTCCCAGCATGACCGCGCCTCCGGCGAGCACGCCGGCAAACGCAATCTGCGGGAAAAACGCCTTTGCAAGAATGACGGCGATATATGCCTTACTAATATCCAAGAACAGGACCAGCACGCCGACGACTTTCCCGATCGTAAGAAACGCATTGGTTGCGCCGAGGTTTTTGGTGCCCTCGCGTCGTAGCTCAATTTTTTTGTATTTGGAAATGATCCACGCGGGATTGATACACCCAATCAGATATCCAAGCAGCAAAGAAAGAGAAATATCATACATATAGGAGCAGACCCCCTTCTCGGCAATTGCTGCCGATTGCGTTTCAGACAGTGTTAAACGATCGAGCTCTGATAGGATTAATACTATTTCTCAACATTCTACGATACTTCTGTGGAAAAAAGCAAATGCGTCTCAACCATTCGTCTTCGACGCGCGATAGAGCCAAATAAAACCATCGATCCGCTGATTCTCAACAAAGGAAAATCATTTGTTGTATTGTGACGAAAACGTACGATATTTCACTGAATTCTTAACCCGCCGTTCGCGGGAGATTCACAGCCGGTTCACAACCAAATCGTGTAAAATATGCTAGTATGTGTGAAAGGTCCCATCTTTTATCATATAGGCATTGTAATTTTTGGCTGAAAGGATGGACCGTCATGACGAAAAAATCCTTACGTGCGTTCGCGTTGTTGATATGTTGTTTCACTCTCTCGATGACCTGTGCCTGCGGTACCAAATTTATCGGGGAAGAGCAGGCGAAGAAAGCCGGGCTCGCACTGCTGCGGCAGGCGTTCGGCGTCACGGCGAAAGACGCGCATGTCGAATACTTCGAACGCGCGGGTACCAGCGTCGTGGATAACACCGAGATGAAGCCCGGGGAGATCGCGCAAATCTATATCGTAACGATATCCGATCAAAGCATCGGCGCGGATCTCTACTATGCGGAGGTGGACGCCGTCACGGGCGTTGCCTATTACGCGACAAAGAACGAATTTTTGCTTGCTCCCGTCTCATCGCAAGCTGTATCCAATTCAGAATCGAATCTTCCTGACGAAAACGAAAATCCATCCCTGCAAAACGATTGCGCGAAAGACACCGCGTGCGACTTTGTCATGCGCCGGTTTCAAAAGGAAGTCGCGCTGATTTCGCCGCAGGGCTGTTGCCGATGGTGCGGTGATCGCGCTTCGCAGGCGTCGATCGGGTATTTTGTGAAGTTTGCGGACGGCGCGCTCTATCGCGTCGGGTTCTCGTGGCCTGAGATGGATCTCAACGAAATTCAGGTGCTTGGCGCCGAACCCAAAGGAGAAAGACCGTGAAACGAAAGATTGCCATACTGTTTGTGTTCATCCTCTGCGTATCGCTATTCCTCACGGGAGGAAAACCGAAGCTCATCAGCGAAGACGAGGCGAAAAAAGCAGGCCTTGCGTTTATCAACCATGTGTTTGATGCGAATGTAAGCGAGGTAACCGTAACCAAGGGCGTGAGAGCCGGAGCCACGTATGTTGACGGGGAATATAAGGAGACAGGGAACGAACAGCACATCAATTATTATGTCGTCGCAACCCCGCCGGACTCTTACGGACTACCTGAATATATGGCTTATGTGAACGCAGAAACTGGAGTGGCTTATTCTGCCGAGCAATATGGTCACTTGCCGGAGATGACCACCGAACAACGTGAAAAATTCAACAAAGCATATGGGAACGGCGACGCATTATCGATTGACTGGGTGAGCATGGATGTCGATTGTTATGATTTCGCGCGCGAGTGGATTCCGCAAAAATTCGATTTGAAAGCGGGAATACTCGGAATTGTTGATAGCGGAAGCGGGTTTGATAGCACCGGTGGAAGCTCCAACTTTTACATCGTGATCCGCGACGGTTCGATCTATCACATGACAGTAGCATGGCCGCAGATGATCGTCACCGAAATTACGATTTTGAATCAAACCAGACCGACGGTAGATATGCCGTGATGAAAAAGAGAAGCTTAATCATATTCATCTGTGTCACGCTGTTGCTCTCCGCCTGCTCTCCGCGCCTTGTCGGTGAAGCGAAGGCGAAAGAGGCGGGGTTGGCGATGATTCAGCAAGCGTACGAGGTTGATCTGTCTGACGCAGTGGTGACGGTTGTATATCAAGAGGGGGCAGGCGTGACATACGAGGATGGACAAAGAATACAGTATGGCACTGAAGAACCGATGCGGTTCTATAATATTCGGGTAAATCCGGATGAAGAAAACGAAAACGCGGACTATTATGCCGAAGTGAATGCAGTCACCGGCGTTGCATATCGTGCAGGTAAGGCGCAGCCGAATTCCGAATTGACGGAGGAGCAGAGGAAAAAAGCAGAAGCGGTCAAATTTCCGGAAACTCCCCCAAGTTATGGCTTCACGGATGAACAAGTCGAATCCATGTGGTTCTCCGTCGAATGGTTGAAGCAACATTTTGAGCCGGATATGGAGATGTTGTGCTCTGTTCCGGGAATCGAGATGACAGATAACTATACCGAACCGCAGCAATGGATTGAGAGCTTTGTGGTCTATCGAAACGGGCACATCTATCTCGTAGAATTACTCTGGCCTTCGATGGAAGTGACGAGTGTCTATCTTTATGATCAAGAATCTTAACCGGAGGACAACATGATGCGAAAACTATCGATATTGCTTGCAGTTCTATTCTGTGTGCCGATTCTATCCGCTGGTAAAACGAACAACGTCGGATATGACAAGGCGGAACAAGCAGGCTTGGCGTTTCTTCGCACAGCATTCGGGGTTGAGAGAACAGAGGCGAAAGTAAAGCGTTGTGCAAGTTTTAATGAGGTCACAATCGATGGGAAAAAGATGGTGCATGAGTGTTCGACGTTAGTCAACTTCTATCATGTAGCGGTGTTTGATCCCGAAGCGAATTATCCTTACTATACAGCCGAGGTTAATGCTCTCACCGGTGTAGCTTACCGTGCGCAATACGCAAGACGATACATTCAGTTGTCCGCAGAGCAGCAAAACAAGGCAAAAACTCTTGGTACACTCGATTCTTTTGCCGATTATGATTTTTCGCAATACAAGCAAGAAGCGGTTGATGCGGCATATCGATATATTCAGGATCACTTTGCATCGGATGACAATATTTTGCGTGTGCTCCCAGACGAAGTGGAGACGAATAGTGATATTTTCCCGATGGTGGATGTTGACAGCCTCGTCTTGATGAAGAGCGGGACTGTTTACAAGGTGAAAGTCTGCTGGCCTTCATTAACCGTCATTGAAGTTTGCATACTTGGCGAAAACCCCTAATTTGGAGTACAACATGAAGCGAAAACGATTCCTCCTCTCCGCAATCCTGCTTTTCTTCTCATTATCCTTGAGCGCCTGCGGGCAAAAGAATAATGGTGTTGAGCCCGCCATTGGCGACGAAGCGAAGGCGAAAGAGGCGGGGCTTGCCTTGATCAATCGGGCGTTCAACGCGAACGAAACCGAAGCAAGCGTGGAGTATCAGGCGCGCCCGGCGACATTTTATCAGGATGGAACCACAGGGGAAACAGTCACCTTGGAGCCGGATAGAGTCTTTGTCGTTAAAACTGCTCTCGAAAAAGGCGAAAGTGACTACTATTATGCCGAAGTAGATGCGGTAACGGGCGTCGCGTTCCGAGCGGAGCGGTATCTATCCGGCATCGTCCTAACGGAGGAGCAGCAAAAGCAAGCGGATGCGCTCGGAACACTGGACGATTTTAATCCGGATGACTTCGTCCTTACGCAGCAGGATGCAGTGAGCAACATTATGGATATCATTAAGGAACGCTTGGAACCAGAAATACCGTTGCTCAGAGTGTATCCGGATATAATCGAATCGGACAGTGTGGATTTTCCAAAGGTACTGCTTGAATACTTGGTGATCATGGAGGGCGGAAAGGTCTATGACCTAACACTTTGCTGGCCGACGATGGAACTTGTTAAAGTCTATATACGCAACTAGATCTTTTTAGGAGGAAAACATGAAACGGAAAATACTTCTCCTCACTTCAATCATCCTAACATTATCTCTGGCCTTGACCGCCTGCACACAGGGCGATATCGGCGAAGCGAAGGCGAAAGAGATCGGTTTGGCGCATATCAACAACATGTTTGATACGAGCGAAACCGAGGCCGAGATCACACTACAGAAGCAGGAATGCTATCGCGATGCGTCCGGCGCTCTTGTTACCAGCGGAGACAGCGAATTCTCAGAGCGCTGGATCTATTACGTTCGCGTACCGCTGGCAACGACTATGACCAAGTATGAGGCTTCGGTCATCGCTAGCACAGGCGAGGTGATCTATGCATACCAGAGCAATGTGAATATCCGGTTGACTGATGCGCAGAAGAAACAGGCGGATGAGCTGTATATGGAGACTTCGGAATGGGAAGAGAAACATATAGATGCGCTTCAAGCGTTGACCCGCGCTTGTTTTGATTGGGCAAAAGAGAAGTTCAACGATGATCACTTGATTCTACTGGACGCAAACAATGGAGTGATGCCGCCTGTAAAGATTCGGGAGTTCGGTCGCTGCTATTATGTTGTGACGCGAGACGGCAAAGTTTATACCGCTTCGATGAGCTGGCCTTCGCTGGAGTTGTTAAGCATAGAGGTTGAAACTGGGTTACTCTCCTGACGATCTTTATCCAGCGAATGAAAGACAACAGATTTTGTTTTTAGGAGGCAAACATGAAACGAAAGATAGTTCTACTCATAGTAATCATCCTAACGTTATCTCTGGCTATGGTCGCTTGCACACAAGGGAGCATCAACGAAGCCAAGGCGAAGGAGATCGCGCTGGAAAACATCAACAAGGTGTTCCAGACGAACCAGACCGAAGCAACCGTCACCCGTGAGCAGATGGGATGCCTGCCGGATCAGGTTGGCGCGATGGCGACCACGGGCAACGCGGAGGACACTTCGCGATGGCTGTATATCGTGAGTGTGCCGTCACGCGACGACGAGAAGTATGGGGCGTATGTCGTTGAAAGCACCGGCGAAGTGATCTATCTCATGCAAAAGGACTCCAACATCGTGCTGACCGAGGAACAGAAGAAAAAGGCAGACGACCTTGCTAACTATGAGCAGGTGTGGGGCGTTGAACACGCAAAAGTGTTTTCGTATATGGAACAATATTGCAATGATTGGGTGAAGGTAAATTTGGACAATTCCAGTCCGATCGTGGTTCCGGTATACAATAACATGTCGCTAGACACACCCGTCACGACGACGTTTGCAGCAGATTTTTATGTAATAACCCGGGACGGGCGATTATACTGGATTTTCATAAGTTGGCCTAGCATGCAAATATTATTCTTCTCGCATGAAAATGCAAAATAATCATTCTTTGTAGGGGAGGATATCATCCTCCGGCATCATATAACCCCCTCGACAGAGAAACATAGGAAGAACAAACAAAACAAAGGCGCACCGTTTCCGGTGCGCTTGTTTTATTCCGCAATTGCTCCCAAATGCCGATCTTTCGATCCAATCAATTCATATCTGGTGCTGCAAACCGCGTTATCCGCGCCAGGCGTAATAGGTTGCCTGACTGATCGCGTGAAGTATGGTCTCCGGATTCATCCAGGGAAATTCAACCTTGATCCACGCTTCGGCTTGCCGTTGCAGCGCCGAAATCATCTCTGCCTGATCGCTCACATATCTCTCATAAAAGTATGTTTCGATTCTGCTTCGCGTTTTTTCGATATACGTACTGATTTGTTTCTGTTCTTCAAAGCTCAAATTCGGCGAAACTTCTTGCACAATGGTCAAGACCGGCCTT
>QKAN01000165.1 GCA_003246365.1 Clostridia bacterium | reverse complement strand
ACCAATAATTGATACTAGTTCCTAAGCATTGATGTTCTAAAAAAATCGTTTCAAATAGGTGTTTGATATATGAAACTTGGAATGAACATCAGAGAAGGTGAAACGACCACCTATATTTACTTGTGCGGTATTAAACCAGCTAGAAGCATTCAACTGACGGATAAAGTGGGTTTATTGCCTGTTAGCACATCTCCTGACCCAGATGACATGGTCACATGCATCATGAAGAATGGGAGCGGTAGCGAGTTTGAATTAGGAATGTTAATTGCCACCTTACGCAATACAACAGCGATGATAAGAGTTGACTGTGATAACTCGAAAGAATTAGTAATACATGCTTGGAATTCACAAACAATTTGTGTACTTATTGGAGCCCTACTAAATTGTGAAGTTGCATGGTATTTCCAAGCAAATAAACCGGCAAACATGTTTGATGCTAAAACAAAAATATCAACAATAACTGGTCATATGCTAAAATTTCCGAGCAAAGTGGAAAAAATTAGCAAGAAAAAATGTGCTTTTCTTGAACATAACATCGCTCTCGCGTTTGCCTTAACTGATGATGAAAGATTCTGGCATGCTACAAATGCTCTTTGGAGCTGCAAGTGGAATCCAAATCAAGCTGTTCAGTTAAGTGTAATATGGGGTGGAATTGAAGCACTATTCCTAATTGAGAAAAATATTAAGCATAAATTATCAATTGCCGCATCAAGATTTCTTGCAGGAGATGATAGTATGGTAGAAAATATCAAGTTGCTCTATCAATCAAGGTGTAAAGCAATCCATGAAAGAAAAAGCGATGAAGAAGAGTCGCTTGTTGAGTCGGAAAAGCTGTTGCATGATCTAGTTTTAAGGTGCGTTCAATTACAAAGTGTGCCCGATGTTAACTCGCTCCTAAAATGAAACCTTCATACCGCACACCAGCATTATAGCCACACAGAAATGGGTTCGTTATAATTGTATATCTTTGCTACACCATCCCTCCCCGGATGGTGTTTTCTTTTTCCCAAAATAAACAACAGGAGGTCAACACAAAAGAATTCTTCAACAGCGTAATCGACGTATTGCAAACCCTCGTCACCGGCGCAGGACTTGCCGGCTGGAAACTCGAAAATATAACCTTTTAAATATTAAAAACCACCCCTACGGGTGGTTTTTTTCTTTGGCGTCCCCGGCGCGATTCGAACGCGCGGCCTTTCGCTTAGGAGGCGAACGCTCTATCCTACTGAGCTACGGAGACAAATATGCAGTTGTTGCGCCGCTTTGGCGCGGCAAGAGGAATTATACCGAAGCGGCGGATGCATTGTCAACCAAACCGGAGATAAATTCCACGCAGCGCGCGGCAACCTGCTCCCGTTCCGGCCCGTAGGTGCATCCGTGCGGAGAGTGTTCAAACTCCGCGAGATCCACGCTCGGTGCGTTGACTGCGCCGGAACAGAAAATCTCGATACTCGCAGGGTCAACCTTGTCGTCCTGTCCGGCTGCGACAATCAACGTCGGACAATCGATTTTGTCCAGATTGCGCGTCAATTTTCGCGCAAGGCGGCTCAGGTCGACGAGTTTCTTTGTTGAAAATCCACCGTACATCTGCGCATACGGATTATCGCCCCACGCGGGTTTGCCGCCTCGGCTTTCCGGATATCCGACCACGGGGATAATCGGGCTGAGCGTGCGCGCGGTGCGCAGATATTGCTTCATTTTAATCGGCGTGCAGATGAGCGCAAGTCCGTCGAGGTGCTCTTCCTCGGCAAGCAAACCGCATAGAATGCCGCCGAGCGAAAGCCCGAGCGCGTAGACTTGTTCGCAACCTTCATCTTTGAGCCGCTTATATGCCGCTCGGATTCCATCGAGCCATTGCGCTCCCGTAGACGCGTTCTGCGCGCGCACGGTTTCGCCGTGGCCCGGAATCATCGGCGAAATCACCGTATAGCCTTTTGCAGCCAGCGCGTCCGCCACCACGCGAATGTTCGCCGGCGTACCGCCGATGCCGTGCAGCGTTATGCAGCCGATCGTATTCCCTTTTCGGAACAGCGGCTGCGAAAGGTCGTCGTCAAACGGCGGCCGCTGATCGAGCACCGCTTTGTCCGGCAGATAGTTTTTCAGCGCTTCGATGATGGACGGCATACGCAATCCCCCGTTTCCCGATCAAACGTTTCTTACAGCAATTTCTTTGTCTGGCGGTATACGTCGCCCGAACCGACAGTCACGACCAGATCGCCCGGCTCCGCGTGTTCGTCCAGATACAACCGTATCTCCTCAAACGTCGGAATATAAACGGCGTTGTCGCTTTCTTCGTTGATTGCGGCAACCATATCCCGCGCATGAACAATGCCCGTGTCTTTTTCGCGACCGGGGTAAATATCTGGCACAAGCACGCGATCCGCATCCGTAAAGCAGGTTACATTATTGCAAAACAGCGTTCTCGCGCGCGTGTAGCTGTTGCATTGGAACACGCAGTAGAGCTTGTTGTGCGGAACGCGCGTTGCCGCATCGAGCGTCGCGCGGATTTCATTGGGATGATGCCCGTAATCGTGAAACACCTTCACGCCGTTGCGTTCACCATAAAACTCAAATCGCCGCCGCGTATTCTGAAACGCGTTGAGCGCCGAAGCAATCGTTTCAAACGGAATGCCGTAGCGGTCGGATACCGCAATCGCGCCGAGCGCGTTGACAACGTTGTGCATGCCCGGCACAGAGAGCTGAACGCGCCCAATCTTTTCTCCGCGGCGTAAAACGTCGAAGCCCGCGTTGCCGAGCGCATCAAACTGAATATCTGCTACTGTGTAATCTCCGCCTGTCAGACCGTAGGTGACAACGTTTTTGTCGGACTGGTCGGCAAGCGCTTTTACGCGCGGGTCGTCCACGCAGGCGATAAACGTGCCGTCCTGCGGCAGGAGCGCGAGAAACCGCTCAAACGCGGCTACGATCGCGTCGATATTCTCATAATAATCGAGATGGTCGTCGTCTATGTTGTTGATCAGCGCAACGGTCGGTTTCAGCGTCAGGAAACTCTCTACATATTCGCAAGCCTCGGTCACAAACAGATCGCGGTTGCCAACATGCACTCCGCCCGCCAGAAACTCGACATATCCGCCTACATGGATGGTCGCCTCGGTTTTTGCCTGCGCATGTATCACGGCGAGCATGGATGTAATCGTCGTCTTGCCGTGGCAACCGGCGATGGCAACCACTTCCGGATACCGTTCGCTGATTTGTCCGAGCGCGACGCTGCGTTCGAGTTCGGGTATCCCCTTCTCGCGCGCGAGTACGCGTTCCGGATTGTCCTGCTTGATCGCAGCGGAATAGATCACAAGATCCGCGTCTTCCACATATTCTCCCGTGTGGCCTACGGAATAACGAATTTCTTCCAGATCCAGCGCGTCCGTAAACTGGGTTCGTTCGCGATCCGATCCGGTAACTTCATGCCCCTGCGACTTTAAAATCAGTGCAAGCCCGTTCATGCTGCAGCCGCCGATACCGATTAAATGAATACGCTTTGCGTCGTCGATGTGTGCCATCTTTTGGTATACTCCGTGTCTTTCTCAGAATCAATCTATTATACGCCTCATTGCGGCTTTTGCGCAACGTTCGGCGGCGCTGTGCGCCTCAATCAAAATAACAGCTTATTTTATTCACATGCAAGAGTTGGAAACGATATCGTATGCTGTTGCTTTTTATCATAATTTTGGGTTCTCGCTTGCGCAACTGTCAGCAGAAGTGTAACATGAGCTAAGAAATGGTTATCTATACAATTTATGCCCGCTGAACACTGCAACGAAATCTAGTTCAGATTAGCGGCCATTATTATTTTATATAAGAAGAAATAAAATCTATGAAAAGGACAGCTGTCATGTTGAAAAAAGTCATTTCGTTCCTGATTGTACTGCTCATGTTCTTCTCTTTCACCGCGTGTGATTTTTATGACTCGGAAGATAAGGACTTCGCGTCGCAGGACACGACCGCGGATGCGTCTGCGCTCTATAGCTCAACCACATCTTCCACCGTTGCGCTTTCTCCTGCCGCAACGGGTCGATCCCCACGCGTAACACCCATTGGCAACGGTGAAGATCAAATCACTGTCATGGTATACATGTGCGGAAGCGATTTGGAGAGCGAGGACGGCTCGGCAACAGCGGATATCAACGAAATGTTGTATGCAACGCTGAGCGATCAGGTGAATGTCATCATCGAAACCGGCGGCGCTTCCGAATGGCAAAACAGCGTGATTGACGCGGATTCCAACCAACGTTGGCTCGTCACCGGCAGCGGGTTGGAATTGCTCGACGACGCCGGGCTTCAAAACATGACCGACCCGGATACGCTTTCTGAATTCGTTCAGTTTTGCGCTGAGAATTATCCGGCTAATCGAAACATTCTCGTTTTTTGGGATCACGGCGGCGGCACCCTCGGCGGCTACGGCTCCGACGAGCATTATCCGGATGGAACGATGTCTCTGGCCCAGATCGATACCGCTCTGTCGGACGCAAACGTCACCTTTGACTGGATCGGCTTTGACTGCTGCATGATGTGCACCGTCGAAACCGCCTTCGTCGCGGAAAAATATGCGGATTATCTAATCGCCTCTCAGCGCTCCGAACCGGGCGGCGGTTGGTATTATACCGATTGGCTGAACGCTTTGTCCGCCAACTCTTCTCTCTCCTCTCCAGAAGTCGGGCAAGTCATCGTCAACAGCTTCATCCGCGAAGAGCAGGGCGGCGAGTATGGCGACGAACTGACGCTCTCCATGATTGATTTAACGGCATACGCTCCGTTCATGGATGCGCTGTATGCGTATCTCTCCAGTGTGAATACCGAGTTGATCGATACCTCCGCTTACAAGGAGGTGTCGAAAGCGCGTTACGACAGCCGTTCTCTGGGAGAAGAAGAATACGATCAGGTCGATCTTTCCTATCTGGCGAACAATATTTCTCTGGGTGATTCGACCGAACTATTGAGCACACTGAGTCAAACGGTGTTGTTCAGTCAGGAAACCGCAGATCACTATGCCGGTCTGAGCCTGTATTTTCCGTATGCCAGCATTGAATCGGTCGAGGATACGCTAAATACAGCAAAATCAATCGGACTGGACGAATCCTATCAGAAGTTTATGTCGGATTTTGCCAGTCTGATGGCGGGCGGACAAATCTTCAGCAGCGGCGGCACTTCCAATCCGCTGTCTTCCGACACCAGTTCCACAGACGATTACTCAGACACCAGCTGGTTAGATTCCGATCTGATTTCAGAGTATGAATCGTATTACGAAGAAAACACATACGATTATACCGAACTGGAAATCGTAGAAAAAGACGATCAGTATGTCCTCGAAATGAGTCAGGATGACTGGGATCTGATTTCCGCTGTTTATCTCGAGGTGTTCCTGGATGTTGGAGACGGTTACCTGCATCTTGGCTCTGATGATGTTGCAGAATTCAACGACGACGGCGACCTGATCGTTGGATTCGACGACAACTCATGGGTAGCGCTGGATGGACACATCGTTAGTTTTTTCGCCGAAGAAAGCGGCGAAGATGCCGTCTGGGAAGGATATGTTCCGGCCTATGTCAACGACGAGGAAGCAAAAATTATTCTTGTCTGGGATGACAGCGGCGCTTATGTTGCGGGCTATGAGCGCGTGTATGATTCCAACATGGCTTCGCGCGGTCTGATCGATTTGCAAGACGGAGACGTCATCGAGTTTCTCGGAGATTTCTATACCTACGATGGAGATTACGACGATCAGTATATTTTCGACAGCCTCGTTGTGGGCGGCGATTTGTCGGTTACCTATGAAGATGTCGGCGATGGCGATTGCCTGATTTACTATTCGCTTTATGACATTTATCAGAACGTATTCTGGACAGAATCGCTCTTGTATTCCATAAATTAGGCGATAAAACCGCATTTGGGGTCATCCCCAAAAAAGCGACTTTATTCGAGCAAACGGCCTTTTTACAAGTACAGTTTCCCTGTATAAGGTTAACAAAAGTACGAAACTCTGACGCATCATCCTGCGCGAAACGCCGAAAAAGGACTTGCCATTTTCGGCCTGATACGATAAAATATCCTTTGCGCGGGGATGTAGCCCAGCTGGTCAGAGCGCTTCGTTCACATCGAAGAGGTCGTGGGTTCGAGCCCCTCCATCCCCACCAAACAGAAACCACCCAGTCGGGTGGTTTTTTGTTTAGCCTGTGCTCAAAGGGACCCGAAACTGCTTTTTAGGGAACAGATCTAGTAGTTTTTCAAGGACAGCCTTAAAAGTCTTTCCTGTTGTCTAGCTCTATTTATCTGTCTTTTCATGATAGCAACCGTCCCACTGGGGATCTCGGTAACAAAATATTAATTCAAATAACAAAGCAAGTCTGCCGCCTTAGCTATTTTTCGGTTATCTTACAAAATAATCATAAGAATCTCCGGACTGCACGTAGTGAATTGCTTCTTCGCCGCCGAGCAAATCGCGTAGCCATCGCATCATGTACTTCATTCCGATCGCTTCGAAATTGAAATGTCTCATATTCAGAATCGTCCTTGGAAGCCCGCCTGTACAGAATCTCTTATGTACTCGCTCACCGTCCAATCCACTCATTCCAAGGAAATCAAAACATCGATTTTTTTCAATATCAGTTTTGAAAATAATGTCGTTGTCTTTCTCCCGCCCGAAAACATGTTCGCAAACAAACACGCCCGATACCCGCGCATTTTAATCTATCTTCTATAAAATTAATCCCTGTGCTCTAGAATTCTGAAGACTTAAATTTTTGCTTTACAGTTTAATTGTTATTGGGGTTTTGAGATTGCGTAATTTTTGTGCAAACTCACTTTACATAAAATTCTATACATTAAATCGCATATTCCGTCATCATTTTAATAAGCTGCTGAACTTTCTGGCGCTTTTTCGTCAGCGGTGAAATTACAGCCACGATGTTGCTTTCGATTCGCGGGCGAATCGGAACAACGATTATATCGCGCAGCATAAAAACATTTGCGCTCTTCAACATCAGCAGAGATACGCATTCTTCATTGGCAACAGCGCCAATTATCGAATCCAGCCGTGCTGTTCTAATAATGTGCGGCGAAAACCCAGCTTTCTCACAGCTTTGAACGCAAAGCTGATAAATCGATGTGTAGTCATGCATAAAAATGAAGGACTCCTCCGAAAGCATCTCCATAGAAACGCTCTGTTCGCGCGCAAGCGGATGTTTGTTTGAAACAAAAAGCGCTAAATTATCCGACGCGATCGGAACGCTCTGATAATTTCTCCCTAGCGATATGTTATCGCGTATTATGAATACGTCTCCCATGTTCATTTCAAGCTGTTTGAGAATTTCGCGCTCTTCCACCTCAAACACTTCCACATTCATGGTCGGATGAGCCTCCAAAAACTTCTTCACAGCTATTCTGAGATTGTACTGCGAAACAAACGGCAAACTAAACACACGAATCCGGTCGCTGTCTTCCGTCGAAAACTGTTCTGCATGGGCACGAAGCGTCTGCACTTTATCCAGAATGGAAACTGCATCCGCTAAAAGAATTCTTCCTGCATCGCTTAAAAAAATTCTCCTCTTATTTCTTCGGAACAGTTGTACTTCTATCTCATTTTCAAGATTTTTTATCTGTTTACTGATCGTAGACTGCGTTGTGAATTCCTGCTCAGCTGCTTTCGAGAAATTATCCGATGACGCAGCCGCAACAAAATATCTTAGTTGATCGATTGTCATGCAATTCGCACCTCTTCACAGTTTTCGGGGTTCAATGCATCGTTAAGTTCGTTTATATATTCCGATATGGAATATAATATGACGAAATCAATTTGATTTCAACCTC
>QKAN01000154.1 GCA_003246365.1 Clostridia bacterium | reverse complement strand
CTAATATTGTTACTTAGAGAAATTAATCAACAGGAAGTGGCGTCTCCGGTGCTGCCCCGACGGAGGCAAGGCTGCTTAACGTCATGCCGAGGACGATGAGCCCGACGCCGATCCAGCCGGGCAGATCGGGCGGTGTGTCGTGCAGCAGGAGAACTCCGCCAAGCAAGGTAAAGAGCACCTCGAAGGATTGCGTAGACTCCACAACGGCAAGCTGCCGCTGACTTTGTTTCACCAAATCCGTTGCGCGGAAAAACAGCAGCGTCGCGATAACGCCGGAGAGCAGCGCAACGCCGAGCGACTGAATCACCTGAGAACCGGACGGCGCGCCGTGTGTCATGATACCGTATGCGGCAAGCAACACCCAAAAAGGCAGACTGCAGAGCGTCATGCCGTAAACGCGCTCCATTGTGGTCAGTTCCGGCGGGCAGAGTGCCATCATCTTACGGTTGCCGAGTGGATAGGACACCGCGGCGACGAGAATCGGCAAAAGCGTCTGCGCAATCGAAGTTAGATGAAACGAGAGAATATTTTTCAGCTGAAGCAGAAACACGCCTACGAGGATGACGAGCGCCGCGCCGAGGTTTTTGACGGCGATGCGCTTATGGAACAGGGGAGAGAGCAACAACCCCATCACGATGGTGACCTGCCAGCTTGCGGCTATGAGCCAACTTTCTCCATGGTCTCCCGCATAAGAGATCGGCGCGTAAAACAAACCAAAACCGACGGTACTCCAGAGAAGCCAGGGCAGGGGCGATTGCCGGATGGCGGCATGTACGCGCGAAAACCCGCCGCTTCGCCAAACAAACAGTGCGAACAGCGGAAACGTAAAGAGATATCGAAGGCTAGCGCTCCAAACCCAGCTGCCGCCCGAAAGATGCATGCTGCGATTCAGAATAAAGGTAAACGCAAAGAAAAACGAGGCGAGAAGGCCGAGCAGGACTGCTTTTTTCATGATCCTCCGAACGATTCCCTGCAAGGAATAGCGATACGATAGCAAATTGCCGAAATAATCTTTCCGGCACGTTTGCGGTTATGTTGTTTTATAGCACACAATAGCATTCCGCGCAAGTAAAAAGAGGTTCCGAAGAACCTCAAATTTGTGTTGGAAGGATATGGGTTATACCGCCAGAGCGGCGCGAAACCCGCGCGAGGAATAATATGATTCGGCGCCGTTATGATAGGTAAACACATGATCGTATCTCCTGTCGCAAAACAGCGCGCCTCCGAGCGAGCGGATTTGGACAGGCGTAAAAATCCAACTGGAAGTTTTCCTGTCAAATGCGCCAACTTTTTGCAGCGCGCGATATTGATCTTCGGTTAACAGAGACACGCCCATATCGGCGGCGACGTCGAGCACATTGTTCTCGGGTTTATATTCTTTTCGTGATTCCAGCGCCGCGCGGTCATAGCAAAGATTTCTGCGGCCAACCGGAGTTTCCGCGGAAAAATCAAAAAATATGTATTCGCTTGTTTCCGCATCATACGAAAACACATCCGGCTCACCGCCGGTTTGCTCCATGAAATGCAGCGACCAAAGCTTTGTAGGCTGGCTGCGTAGTTTAGCCTCAATTGCAGACCAGTTCATGCCTTCATGACGGTTTTGATTGCTCTGAAAACGCGATTTTAACTTTTGAAGCAATACTTCCGCTTGCTCGCTGGTAAAATTTGTTTGTTCCATAAAAATTGCCCCTTTCATGATCATTTTATCAAGGCGGCGCACGAATTCCGTGACCATATTACAGTGCCGCGCGGTTTGACGAAGGGGCTATTGAAACAAAACTTCAGCAGAAAGATAATTAAAGTTTTAATTGCATTTCATAAGGTAGTAGTGTGAAGCCAAGCTTCTCATAGAGCGGCAGGCCGTCGTCCGTGTAATCGAGCAAGACTTTTTCTACATCGCGGTTGCGAAGCTCATCCAACAGCGTGCGAATCAGCGTTTCGGCAAGACCCATCCGCCGGTATTCGGGCAAGGTGTAGACGTTCAGCAGTTCGGCTGCTTTGCCGGAAAGACAGCTTGGAACCGGCGCAGTTTGAAATAGGCATGCCATACATGCTGCGGCGATGTTATTTTGATCGACTGCGAGATAAATCAAGAGATCATCTTTGTCGATGTGCTCGTTTATATATGCATATGTTAGACGACGAAAATCTTCTTTATCCTCAAGCACACCAAGAAGAGACAGAAATTCAACTCTATTTGCGACAAAAGACTCCACATCATCGCGTGTTGCGCGACGGATTATCATAAAACATCCTCCTGAAAAAATAAGCAAATACGTGTTTAACACATCCGCAGTTTTGTTGAGTAATACTACTATAATTCACGGGAAAACGATAGCGTTTTGTGAAACTCAAAATCGCAAAATATCAGTGTAAATTTATATTCGCAAACAAGATCACGCGTCTGAACGCTTTGTTTTTCTTACGGTTTATGAATTGTCGGGCTTAATTACAAGCGCATTTTGAAGCAAATTCAATCGTTGGAACTACATTTTAATTCATAACGACAGCAGTTTATTTGACGAAAGTATTTTGTTACAAGCGTATTCGAAAATGTAAAATGAGTGTATAATAAAAACCGTAATTCCAGTGAATCACATAAAAATAATCGTATATGGTGCAAAATACTGTAATTTGCATATTGTTTTCTGTTAAATAAGTTGTTTTTTTTACAGTGAGCGATATAGTTTTTAATGGAACCAAAGTAACATTGACCGGATGCCTTGCCTGCTAAATCAGCCGAGAAAGAAGGTGAAGATCAGATGCAAATCGCTTTAAATTTATTGCTCAACACCTCTCTTCTTGTATCAATTTGCATTATCTTCAACCTTTACTATCAGAAAAATCAACACAAAAAGTTACTATACAAAATTACGGGCGGCGTAGTACTCGGTGTGGCGGGCATTGCGATTATGTCAGTCTCCTTAAGGCTACCCAACGATGTAATTTTTGACACAAGATCCATTCTCGTCAGTATTTCCGGTTTGTTTTATGGTGCGCTGCCGACTTCGATCGCGGCTTTGATGATTATTGCATACAGAATTTTCATCGGAGGTCCCGGCGTTTACATGGGGATTGCGGTGACGATTACATCCGCCGTGATTGGAATTTCCTGGCGTCTGGTGCGAAAAAATCCGCAGAGATTATCCAAGTTGGAATACTACGCGTTCGGACTTGTTAGCCATATCATAATGATGCTGTGCATTTATTTATTGCCACAGAATGTTATTGCGGAAACATTTCGATCCATTGCACTTCCGGTTCTCGTCATATATCCACTCGGGACACTGGCGTTGTGCATGATTATCGTTTATGAGGGTAAAAATCTCGTTAATGAAAGAAAACTTACAGAAAGTGAAACTCGCTTTCAGGCGATCTGTGAACAGGCGCCTGTTGGAATAACCGTTGAAACAGCGGACAAAATTCTATATGCCAATTCAGAATTGGCAAACATGCTCGGGATGACCGTGGAAGCGGTCGAAAATACCAAATGGCAGTCCTACACACATCCGGACGATCTCGATAAAGACATGGAGCATTTTAGCAAAATGATCTCTGGTGAAATTGATAAATATGATCATATAAAACGATATCTTCTATTTAACGGGGAAATAGTCTGGATTCATCTGTTCGTTTCGATTTTGCACAGGGACCCAATTCCCGACCGCAGCGAATATATCTGCATCATTCAGGACATCACGAATGAGATTGAGCGTGAGAATTACCTGATTGAAAGCGAGCGAAAGCAAAGGGAGATTTCCGGTTTTTTAAGCACTTTGCTGGATGCAATTCCGGATCATATCTTTTACAAAGATAAAAGCGGCGTTTATTTGGGATGCAATAAAGCGTATGAGATGGCGTCCGGGTTATTCAGAGAAAATCTGATCGGGAAAAACGACTTTGAGATATATGACAAAGTCACTGCGCAATCATTCGTAGAGTCGGATCAGGTTGTGCTCGACGACGCGGAACAAACGCGAACGGAAGAAACAGTAACCTATCCCAACGGCGATAAAATCATCACTGAAACGTTGAAAACGCGATATTATGACGTGGAGGGCGAAGTTGCCGGCCTGATTGGAATCAGCAGAGATATCACCGACCGGAAAAAGAAGGAAGAGCGAATTGAGTATCTGAGCATCCATGATTTTATGACCGGATTGTTCAGCCGCATGTATTTTGATACGGAGTTGTACCGGATTGATTCGCTTCATGAATTGCCGTATTCCATCATTATGGCGGACATTAACTCGCTGAAACTGACCAACGATTTATTCGGGCATAGCGAAGGCGATAAACTCATCATGCAAACAGCGGAACTGTTGAAAAAATGCTGCGGCAATGGTATTGTCGCAAGAATCGGCGGAGATGAGTTTTCGATATTGCTGCCGGGCGTAAACGAAGATGAACTTAAAAAAGTTGTAAACCAAATCAATTTCGAGCTAAATGAGCAGAAAACTGCAAACAAAGAAGCTTGTGTTCTGCTGAGCATATCGCTCGGCTACGCAACGAAAAACAGCGCGGAGCAGACGATTTCCAGCGTACTGAAAGTTGCAGAAGAACACATGTATCGGCGGAAATTGCTGGAACATCAGAGCATCCGCAGCACGTTGCTATCCACAATAAAAGAGCTGCTGTTTTCAAAGAGCAATGAAACAATGGAACATGCAGATCGCATGGCGAGCCTTGCAATCAGACTTGGAGCAGAAGTTGGGCTGGAAGAAGCGGACATGGACGCGCTGGAGTTGATGGCGACATTGCACGACGTTGGAAAGATTGGCATCAGTAACTTCATATTGTCGAAACCGGAACGGTTGGATGATACGGAATGGATGGAGATTAGAAAACATCCGGAAATCGGGTATCGAATTGCGCTGACAATACCGGAATTGCAGAGCATAGCCGGATATATTCTCTGCCACCATGAACGCTGGGACGGCAAAGGATATCCCCAAGGATTGGCCGGCGAAGAGATACCGTATATTTCGCGGTTAATTTCCGTGATAGACGCATACGACGCAATGACGGAAGACCGATCGTACCGCGGGGCTATCAGCAAAGAAGAGGCGGCGCAGGAGATTATAGCGCATGCAGGAAAACAGTTTGATCCTGAAATTGCAAGAATTTTTGTAGAAAAGGTGCTCGAACTGGATTTTTATGACAAAACAAAACCAACAGAATAAAACAATCGAATATAGACCTTCTGATAATATATCTTTTGCTAATAAAACTGATAACTGTTATATTGTTATTAGAGACAGACCTTCATCTACTTGCGGAAGGAGGGGTTGAAAATGGCAATTATTACGATTTCACGCGAATTTGGAAGTAAGGGCTCCGAAGTCAGTCAATTGGTTGCGAAGGAGCTCGCGTATGTGTATGTTGACAAAAAGACGATCGAAAGCGTAATGAACCAATACGGTCTGATCTCGTTTGAACGGTTTTATGATGAACAGCACACGATTTGGGATAGTTTCGATGGGGACAGCAGAGAAATCATTTCGATGTTCAGCAAAACTGTGCAGGAGTTCTCAAAAAATGATAATACGGTCATAGTCGGCAGAGCCGGCTTTATTTTGTTGACCGGATATGAGAATGTTCTGCATGTGCTGATCCGCGCACCTTTTGAGCAACGGGTGCAAAACACGATGCAGTCTCTAAACATGACCGACCGAAAACAGGCGGCAGATTTGGTTATGCGCAATGATCAATCCAGAAGAACGTTTGTGCAGTCGTTTTATCGGGCGGACACGAACCAGACGGATTGGTTCAACATCGTGATCGACACATCCTGCGTTTCCCCGGAAATGGCTACAAAGTGGATTGCAGACGCGGCAAAGCAACTCGACAAAAAGGAAAAGAACCCCAAGAAAACGACGCTCGCGATTGAATCGGACGTTGTATTACAAGGGGTTGTCGAAAAGCAGATTGCGCAAATGAAGCTGTAACGGTAATTATTTTAGGATTCATAAACAAGTCGCTCCCCCTTTATTTGAGGGGGCGATTTTTTGTAGCTTTAAATCACGTTGAATAAAAAAGCAAAAAAAAGGACCAATCAAGGCCCCTTTCTCTCTGGTGCGACCGGAGGGATTTGAACCCTCAAGGTTTCCCCGACGGATTTTAAGTCCGTTGTGTATGCCGTTCCACCACGGTCGCAATGTGAATATTTTACCATGCGGACGGAGAATGTCAATTCAAACGCGAAACGAATTTAAAAGATATTCGCGACAACATGTTTTGCAGCTCAATAGACATACCACTGATTCACAAAAGCAAACAGATAAAGAATAAATAAAATAACGCAAACAATCGTCACAAACCGGTCGACGGATTTCTTTTCGGTAATAGCGCCGAGCGCAAGCGCAAGCGGATATGCCGCCGTCAGGTATCGCGGGGCAGAGAGTAGCCATGTTGCCCCCATGCAAATAACATAGTACGCAATAAAGTAGGCGACGTTTGAAGCGCGCAGTTTGTTTTGCGCGGCAATGACGATGCCAAGCGACGCAAACAGAAACACGATGTTCGGAATCCACAGCCCCCAGAGCAACTGTAAGTTGTCCGAGAAGGAAGAAGTTGCGCTGTTTACGATGGTTGCCATCGTCCCGAAAAACCAGCCGAGTTGCTGATGCCAGTTGGATTCCTGATAGACGAGGAACATAAACGGGTTTCCGGTGACGGAATAGTTGACAAACAGATACAGCACAAATCCGAGCGGAATGAAGAGGAGCGACACGGCGTTAGCCGACATGCGCCATTTCCAGCGGGAGTCTTTCGCGTGCTCGGGCGCTTCCCGAATGATTGTTCCAACAAGCTCGAAACAAGCAGGGACAAATAATAGTATTCCCGGCATTCTGGTGAAAGCGGCAAGGAATCCAATCAGACCGGCGAGCGGGTATATGTTTTTTCGAACCGCAAGTACGCAGGCAACCGAGAGCAACAAAAACAGGCTGTCTGAAAGCGGCGCAGAGAAGAGAAACGACGCGGGGAGGATACAAAGATACTTCAACGCACGAAGCGCCCCTTTGCGGTCGGTATCCATCAACGCGAGCTCGTAGAGCAAATATGCCGCGAACACCCAGCAAAGGTTGGATACGACCAACCCGCTGACAAGATAGTTGTCGAACACAAAATTGAACAGGCGAACAAGATAGGGGAACAGCGGGAAGAAGACGATTAAGAGTCGGTCGTCTCCCGTGCTGACATAACCGTTTTCCGCAATGTTCAGATAATGCTGACTATCCGTGCCGAGTTGGTTCCAGATGTCCAGATTGTCAAAAAGACCGCCGACGTATCCCATACGGAGCAGATAGATCAGGTAAGCCAGTATAAACAGCAGCACCCGAAGCAGGGCAAGATAGAACACAAGCTGAACGAACGGGTGCATGCGCTGCTTGCGCGCGCTGCGGCGACCAATTTCCGCGCGAACAGGCAGCCAGGGCTTTCGACTCCAGGCTGCCATCCATTGGGGAATAAAACGGATGCCGAGAAGCGCAAACAGAAACGCGCTGATTGCCGCCGCGATAATCGCGAGCGGATCATGCGGTGCGTCTGTTAGCACCCACTCGGCAAATGCGGAAAAAAGTACGATTAAGGGTACCGATGTAAACAGTACCCTTTTCCAAAACTGAACGTCTTGTTTAGCGGTCGATTGCTGCATGTAAGTCCTTAGTCCCTAAGCGCGAGGCAAGGCCCGAGAATTTCGGCCATCACCAAACCGCTGCGTGCCTGATTCACATCCCATAGGAAGGCGTTTGTGTCGTTAGCCACGGCTGCGGCAGTTTGCATGGTGGGGACGGCATCCGGCGGACAGTCGGCAATTATGCCGGTTGCGCTTGTTTCTTCGTGCGCGTGTCCGCTGATGCTGCTCACCGTAACGGTGTGGGTGATGGAGCTCTTTGCTTCCTT
>QKAN01000192.1 GCA_003246365.1 Clostridia bacterium | reverse complement strand
GACACGAAATCGATTCTCTCGAAGGATTGTTTGACGACATGAAGAAATTCGCGGCGAAGAATAATCTAAATATCATTATGAGCATAACCGGAAGCAAAGAAACGGTTCCGGCGTATATGAAAGAGTTCTTACTTTAATTCCACAAGGCCTGAAATATCTTTCGCATTCTGCGAATGATTCGGACAATTACACAGGAAAATTATAGTTTAGAAGAAATTATCTCTTTAAAAGGGCTTTATTCAGAAAAGCTATAGTGTATAAGAAGTTATTGTTATAAGAAGTATTGTTATAAGAAAAGGAAATTTGTTTACCCATGCGTTACCTAAGCACAAGAGGCGGCGAACCAGTGTCCGCGGCGGAGGCGATCGTACGCGGAATCAGCCCCTCGGGCGGATTATATGTACCCGAATCGTATCCGAAAATTGAACTGAACAACAACGTGCGCGGCGGCTATTTAGCAACCGCGCACCGCGTCATGCAAGCGTACTTAACGGAGACCAACGCGAAAGATCTCGACCAAATGATTTCGCATGCCTACCGGAGTTTTGATCATGTGGATGTTACGCCGCTAATCAAACTTTCAGACAGCGAACATGTTCTGGAACTTTGGCATGGGCCGACAATGGCATTTAAGGATATTGCGTTGCAGATGCTGCCGCATCTGATGCGCGATTCTCTGCAGCAAACCGGCGAGACAAAGCAGGTTTATATCCTTGTAGCCACATCTGGCGACACGGGTAAAGCCGCTCTTGAAGGCTTTAAGGATGTTGAAGGTACGCGCGTACTTGTGTTTTATCCTTATGGCGGCGTCAGCGAAGCGCAGCGGCTGCAGATGGTAACACAGGAAGGCGCCAATGTGGATGTTTGCGCCGTCCGCGGCAATTTTGACGACGCGCAAACAGGCGTTAAGCAAATTTTCGCATCCAAAGAAACGGCGGAAACGCTCGCAAAAGAAGGTTGGCGGCTTTCCAGCGCCAACTCGATCAACTTTGGTCGTTTGTTGCCGCAGATCGTGTATTATTTCACGAGCTATGAGACCCTGTTGGCCAGAGAAGAAATTAAGCCCGGCGAAGCGATCAACTTTTGCGTACCGACGGGCAATTTCGGAGATATCTTAGCGGGCGAATATGCGCGGCGCATGGGATTGCCGATACACAAACTAATTTGCGCGTCAAACCGCAACAATGTGCTTACGGACTTCTTTGATAACGGCGTTTATAACGATAACCGACCGTTTTATCAGAGTATGAGTTGTTCAATTGATATTCTAATTTCCTCCAATCTGGAGCGGCTGTTGTTTGAACTTGCCGATCGGGATGATGCAACCGTTCGCTCTTGGATGGGGGATCTGAAAGAAAAGGGCATGTATGCGCTGCCGCAAGATGCGTTAAAGAAATTGAAGCAGACATTTGCCGCGGGCTGGTGCAACGAAGAAGATACGCTGCAAACAATTCGTCGTGTCTTTGACCGTACGGGATATCTCATGGATCCGCATACCGCGGTTGCGCAATGCGTATATGAAAGATATGTACGGGACACGCAGGACACCACGAAAACCGTACTGCTTTCGACGGCAAACCCGTATAAATTTGCCAGCGATGTTTTAGGCGCATTTGAAACGCCGGGGCAGGACGATTTTGAGAACGTGAAACGCCTCAATATGCTTTCCGGCGCTTTGGTACCCAAAGGAATCAGCACACTGCTCGGAAAACCGGAACGGCACAACGACGTTTGTGATCTCGAAGAGATGACAAAGCGCGTTCTTCAACCGATTTTAAAACCATAACTTACATATCGTTTGCTATGGAACAATGAAAGAAGCGACTCATTACGAAAAAGAGATTTTTTGATTCATCGACGATTTCAATTATCGTCTGTATAGTGATCATCGTTATACTGTCGTTTTCGTTGGTTTTCGTTCTCAACGAACGAAGCGCAATGGACACGGTTGATCTTTCGCCGCTGCAAGATCTTGCGCAAACTATCCAATCGGAATACTACTATTACGACGAGAAAGAACTTGACGCAGATCAATTAGTGGATGGCGCGATGCGCGGGATGATCTCCGAACTGGACGATCCCTATGCGCAATATTTTACGGAAGAAGAGTATAACGACCTTTTAACGGATAATTCCGGTGATTATGTAGGCATCGGCATCAGTATTTTAACGCCGGATGAAAACGGCGCAAAAATATTGAGCGTTTATGCCGGAGGACCGGCAGAACTGGCCGGTATTCAGGCGGGAGATGTAATCACCGCCGTAAACGGAACGGCAACCGCAAACCTTGGGTTGGATGAAGTCATCACTTTGTTTTCGAATGACGATACGGTTCCGGATGAGATTACGTATGTGAGAGACGGTGTGGAAACAACGGTAAGCGTGTTACGCGCGCAAGTGCATATCAACCGTGTCCTAACAGACGTGCTGGAAGGAAATATCGGATACATCCGAATCACGGAGTTTAACGGAAGCGTTGCATCAGATTTTATTGAAGCAGCAACTGCGATGCAGGATCAGGGGATTAGCAATCTGATCATCGACTTACGTGACAACCCCGGCGGCGGATTAAACGAAGTACTCAATGTGGCAGATTCTCTCATTCCTGAAGGACAGACAATTGTCAGTATTCGTTCCAAGAGCGGCGATGAACGGGTTTATAAATCCGAAGGTACAGAAACCTTTTCGATGAACCTTGTCGTACTTGTTAACGGAAACTCCGCGTCGGCAAGCGAACTACTTACGGGGGCTTTGCAAGACTATGGTCTGGCGACCATTGTCGGTACACAGACGTATGGAAAAGGAATTGTTCAAAGTTTTTACCATATCAGTGAAAACGGCGGCTGGGCAAAAATGACGAGTGATGCGTATTTTACACCCAATGATGTTTGCATACAGGGCGTTGGAATCACGCCGGATATCGTCGTAGAGTTGCCGGAAGAATTGCAGGACACGGCAAGTGAACTGTTGGATCAGGCGGACGATACGCAGTTGAAAGCTGCGATAAATGTATTTGCACAACAAGCAGATTTGCAGAAAACCGCTAATCGGTAACAATTACCACAAATTTCAAAAGAGGAGCAAAGACTATGTATCGGATTCGAGATATTTCTCTCGCACCAATGGGAGAACAAAAAATTGAGTGGGTTTGCCGCAATATGCCGATTCTCAATGGAATCCGAGAAACGTTTGAAAAAGACCTTCCTTTTGAGGGACTGAAGATTGCGCTGTCGATTCATCTTGAAGCAAAAACTGCGTATCTTTGCCGCGTTCTTGCCTCCGGCGGAGCGCAGATGTATGTTACCGGCAGCAATCCGCTTTCAACGCAGGACGACGTAGTTGCCGCGCTTGCGGAAGGCGGTATCAATGTGTTTGCGTTGCACGGAGCAACACCGGAAGAATACAATGAGTGCATCGAAAGCATTCTGATGGCGGAACCGGATATTATCATTGACGACGGCGGAGACCTTGTTCATGCCGTGCACACGAAATTTCCGCATCTAATCGAAAAGATTCTCGGCGGCTGCGAAGAAACGACGACCGGAATCGTGCGTCTTGTTGCAATGGATAAAGCGAAAGAATTACGCTTTCCGATGTTCGCGGTTAACAACGCGGACTGCAAGCATCTTTTCGACAACCGTTACGGCACGGGACAAAGTGTGTTTGACAGCATAGACCATACGACGAATCTCGTAATCGCCGGAAAAGCTGTTGTCGTGGCCGGATACGGTTGGTGTGGAAAGGGCGTTGCGATGCGCGCAAAAGGACTTGGCGCCAACGTAATCGTGACAGAAGTTGATCCGATAAAAGCAATCGAAGCTGTAATGGACGGATTTTCTGTAATGCCGATGATAGAAGCGGCAAAAATTGGAGATGTGTTTGTTACCGTTACGGGTGATATCAAGGTTATTGACGAACCGGAATTCAACGTAATGAAAAACGGTGCAATTCTTACGAATGCGGGTCATTTTGACGTTGAAGTAAACGTGCATCGTCTCGCGGAAATTGCAATCGACAAAAAAGAGATGCGTAAAAACTTGGTAGGATTCCAGTTGAAAAACGGCAATTGGCTGAATGTAATCGGCGAAGGTCGACTGGTAAATCTTGCCGCTGGAGACGGACATCCGGCAGAGATTATGGATATGAGCTTTGGCATTCAGGCTCTCTGCGCAAGATACGTTGCAGACCACAGAGGACAGCTTGAAGCGAAGCTTTATGCGGTGCCTGCGGAAATAGATCGCGAAGTTGCGGGAAGAAAACTTTCTGCGCTCGGCATCAACATCGATTCGTTGACTGACGAACAGGAAGCATATCTAGCGAGCTGGAACGCCTAAATTCGTGGTTTACAAGGCGTTTGCAAGCTGATAAAATAATGGATGGCGCGACGTTTTTACGAATCGCATCCTTTCTAACAAACGAAATCTAATACACTTTTTTATCAAGATATCGAAAATCAGGACTTAATCCGTATCTATACGGAATATCATATGCAAGTCAAGCATTCAATCTACTTCTACAGGGGGAACCGAAATGAAGGAATACACCGCGAAAGACATTCGTAATATTGGCATTTTCGGGCATGGCGGCGAAGGTAAGACCACGCTGACAGAGGCTATGTTGTATAATGCCGGCCTGATCGACCGCCTTGGCAAGGTGGAAAACGGCACGACCACAACCGACTTCGATCCCGAAGAGGTTGCGCGCGGCATTTCGATCAACGTTGCGCTCGCTCCGCTCGAGTGGAAAAACACGAAGATCAATGTCATCGATGCGCCGGGATTTTTTGACTTTTATGGCGAAGTAACCGCAGCTATGACGCTGGCGGATAGCGCACTTATCGTTGTTGGCGCAGTTTCCGGACCGGTAGTCGGCACGGAAAAAGCAATGGCGATGTGCGATAAAGCAAAAAAAGCGCGTATGATCGTCATTAATCAGCTGGATCGTGAAAACGCTAATTTCTCAAAGGTTATGGATGAAATCAGCGCGAAATTCGGTACCAGCGTTGTTCCGATTCAACTGCCGATCATTGAAGGCGGCGTATTCAAAGGTTATGTCGACATCGTCCATATGTCCGCCAAACTTTTCGACGGAAAAGGCGAAAAAGAAATTGATATTCCCGCAAACCTGAAGAGCGAAGCGGAAACCCTTTCCGAAAAGCTAACGGAAGCAGCCGCCGAGGCAGACGAAGAACTCATGGAGAAGTATCTCGAAACGTTCGAGCTGACGCGTGAGGAAATGCTCAAGGGGCTTTCCGTTGGTGTTCAAACCGGCGTTATTACGCCCGTAGCGTGCGTTTCCGCTGCGCAGAACATCGGTGTTGCCACTTTGCTGGATAACGTCGTGAATTATCTGCCTTCGGCAGACCTTGCGAAAGCGCCGAAAGCAAAGAGCGCAAAAACCGACGCGGATGTTGAAATTTCGCAAAATGGAAAATTTGCGGCACAGGTGGTTAAAACCACGTTTGATCAGTTTGGCAAATATTCCATCATCAAGGTTTATCGCGGAACACTCGATATCAGCGTTGCTCCGTATAATACCAATTCCGAGAAGGCTGAAAAACCGACTGCGCCGATGATGATTCGCGGCAAAAAGAGCATCGGCCTTGAAAAGCTGCACGCTGGCGATATCGGCGCACTGCCGAAATTGCAGTATACTTCCACTGGTGATACGCTTTGCGACGCCTCTGATCCGGTTATCTTCGATGCGATCGATTTCCCGAAACCCGCAATTTCGCTGGCTGTTACTGCGAAAAAGCAGGGTGAAGATGACAAAGTCATCTCTGGACTTAACCGCATTAAGGAAGAAGACCCCACCATTCAGATTGAAAAGAATGCGGAGACCGGCGATGTTTTGATTCAAGGACTTGGCGAAATGCATATCGAAGTTGTGTGCGGCAAGCTCAAGAACAAGAGCAATGTCGAAGCGCAGCTTTCCGATCCGCGCATTCCGTATCGTGAAACCATTCATACAATGGCGGAAGCCGAAGGAAAGCACAAAAAGCAGTCCGGCGGCAGCGGCCAGTACGGCGTTGTTCAGATGCGCTTTGAACCGGCTGACGAAGGCGTTGAATACGAATTTGTCAATGCAATCGTCGGTGGTGTGGTTCCGAGAGAATTCATTCCGGCCGTTGAAAAGGGCTTAAAAGAAGCGCTTACGAAGGGCGTTCTTGCCGGATATCCGATGGTTGGCGTGAAAGCGACGCTTTACGACGGAAAATATCACCCGGTCGATTCAAAGGAAGTTGCGTTTAAGTCTGCGGCGCGTCTTTCCTATAAAGCAGCTTGCGTCAAGGCAAATCCGACGCTTATCGAGCCAATTCACCACTACGAGATCTTTGTTCCAAGTGATTACGTCGGCGCGATCAGCGGAGATCTTTCTTCCCGTCGTGGACGCATGCTGGGCATGAATCCCGTTGAAGGCGGCACGGTCGTTGTTGCGGAAGCCCCGCTTTCTGAAATGTTCAAGTATGCGACCGACCTGCGCAGCATGACGCAAGCGCGCGGTTCGTTTACATCCGAGTTTGTTCGTTATGAAGATGTTCCTGCCAACATCGCCAAGAAGATTATTGAATCGGCGAAGAAGGAAGAAGAAGAAGAAGAGTAATCTTCAATTTATTCGAAGGACGGGGCAATCCCGTCCTTCGTTTTCATTTAATACCAAATATCCTGGAGGTAAAAATGCAAACAAAAACTTATCAGGTTGATCGCCAGACAACAAGCTTGCTCGATATTTCATTTTGGAGCAATATTGCAATTATTGTCTTATTGGCGGTTGTTAATTTCGTGAATTATGCGCGAACGAATGTTGGGAAAGAAGCGATCGTCAACTTCGCTTCTCCTAGCTTTGTTCTTATCCTTAGCGTGGCGCTTGCTTTATGGCTTGCTTACGGCTGTTATACATATTTAATGACAAAGAAACGGCTCCTGCTAACGAGCATAACGCTCGCCGAATCCGGCGTTACAGGAATGGCGCTGGCGAATCCAACAACAAATGAAACAGGAATCAATTTTCAGCTTCAGTATTCGGAAATTAAATTTGTTGGCATTGTTGATGTTGCGATTACGAAGAAACACAATGTTTTATCGCTAAAGTTAGCTACGGAAAAACAAGAATACATCATACCGTCGCCGCAAGAGTTGCAAGAAATTGTGCGTACAATTTCTGACAAAATGACCGGAGAATAATAGCTTTATCGTTCATATGTGATTTGATCACTGGAGGCCGATTGAATTCAATCGGCTTCTTTGATATTCTGACGATAAGAAGATGATTTCCTATATTTAACGACGAAGAAACTTCTGAAAGGAGAAAAAATTATGAAAAGAAGTATAGTACTTTTAGCGATTCTTACAGCGATTTCGCTCTTATTCTTCCGTTGCAGCAGCACAGCGGCAGTTGCAGCAGAAACCACGACAGCACCAGAAACGACTGCCGCAACCGGCACCGCCACTACCGCGGATACGTCCGATTCTGCTTCAACGACTTCGAACAGCACAACCGGCTCCGCTGCAGATGGAACGCTGGAATTGACATTGGAAGAACTAAAACAATATGACGGACAGAACGGCAACCCGGCTTATATAGCGGTAGATGGCATCATTTATGATGTAACGAATGTCCGTGAGTGGAAAAATGCGCAGCACAACGGATATACAGCCGGAAACGACTTAACCGATGCGATTAAGAACGTTTCTCCGCATGGCGTATCGAAGTTGAACGGGGTTCCCGTTGTAGGAATTCTTGTTGACGGTTGAACAACAACTAATATGCTATCGCACAAAACACGAAAGGGAACTGAGCAATCGGTTCTCTTTTTGTATTAAAAACAGACGTTGATTATCATGTTATAATGAAATCATCAACATTTCTTTCGCACTGCAACTATAAACAATTATGTGAGGATTTATGAGCCTGGTAATTTTCTTT
>QKAN01000216.1 GCA_003246365.1 Clostridia bacterium | reverse complement strand
CTGGAGGCAAAGAACAGCTGCTCGCCGCGGTTCGCTGCGGCGCAAACGCCGTTTACCTCGGCGGACATAATTTTAACGCACGCAGAAACGCCGTAAACTTCGCCGAAGACGATCTGTCTGAAACAGTCTCCTATTGTCATGCAAGGAACGTTAACGTCTACCTCACCGTAAACACGCTCGTTCTGGATAATGAAATGGACGAGCTGGAGAAAGAAGCTGACAGGATTGCCAAAGCAGGCGCAGACGCGGTCATCATTCAGGATATGGCTGTTCTTCGCCTGTTCGCGAGTCGTTACCCAACCATAAAACGATTCGCTTCCACGCAGACCGCGGTGCATAACGTTGACGGCGCGCTGTTTTTGCAGGACGTCGGTTTCGACAGCATTGTGCTTGCACGCGAATTAACGCTCAAAGAAATGGAGACCATCTGTTCTGCGGTCAGCATTCCTGCGGAAGCGTTTATCCACGGCGCACACTGCATGAGCGTTTCCGGCGCATGTTATCTCTCCGCCATGCTCGGCGGTCGGAGCGGCAACCGTGGTCTCTGCGCGCAACCTTGCCGATTGGATTGGAAAAGCGGAGATGATTCGTATGCATTGTCGCTCAAAGACATGTCGTTGATTCCGCATATCCGTGAGATGGCCGACGCAGGCGTGCGTTCGCTCAAGATTGAAGGACGCATGAAGCGGCCGGAATATGTCGCGGCGGCAACGACCGCCTGCCGTCTTGCGCTGGAGGGTAAGCCATATGATGCGGAAACGCTGCGTTCCGTCTTTTCCCGCAGCGGGTTTACGGATGGATATCTTACCGGCAAACGCACTGCGGATATGTTTGGTCACCGCACAAAAGAGGACGTAACCGGTGCGGACGGCGTGCTCGGCACACTCGCCACGCTTTACCGCAACGAAACACCGCTTGTCCCCGTCGATCTTTCCTTTTCCTTATGCGCAGATGGCGTAGCCCTATCTGCGAGCGACGGTATTCGCTCGGTTTCGGCGCAGTCACCTGCGCCTGAACACGCGATCAATCGCGCGCTAGACGAAGAGACCGCGCGTAAGAGTCTCGAAAAAACAGGCGGCACACCGTTTTATGTCCGCAATTTTCAATCGGACATCGCAGACGGCTATGCTCTTTCTGCGTCCGCGCTCAACGCCCTTAGGAGACAGACGTTGGACGAGCTGCTCGGCCTACGCGGTCAAATTCAGCCGCACGAAAGAAGGCCATACAAACGTTCCACCGTCGAGAAGTCTGTCTCCCGATTGTATGCCCCCGCTTTATGGGCGCGGTTTTATGATATTTCTCAAATCGTTGATACGGATTCATTCGAAAAAATTCTGCTGCCTTTCGAATACATCGATCAAGCCCTCATCCTGCAACTCGGAGATAGGCTTATAGCGCAGTTACCTACATTGCTATTTCCAGAAGATGAACCGACGCTTGACGCGCGGCTGAAAACGCTCGCCGAACTCGGTCTGACCTCGATCTGGGCAAACAATGTCTATGGCATCTCTCTCGGAAAACGGATCGGGCTTTCAGTGCACGGCGGATTTGCGCTGAACGTTACGAATACCGAATCGTTGCTGTTTTACGAGGCAAAAGGCCTTTCCGATATCACCGTTTCGTTTGAAATATCAATGGCAAAAATTAAGTCGCTCGGCGGCAGTCTGCCGCGCGGAATCGTGTCCTATGGCAACCTCCCGCTGATGCACGTTCGCAACTGTCCGGTGCGCGCGGGTATCGGTTGCGCGGCATGCGGCGGTCACGGTTCCCTGACGGATCGCAAAGAGATTGATTTTCCTGTCGAATGCAACGAAAAGCGCACCGCAACGCTGCTCAACAGCGTTCCGCTCGATTTGTCGGGACGCGCGCTCAGCGGTCTCGATTTTCAGTTGCTTTATTTCACCCGTGAGAGTGCGGAAGAAATTCATTTGATTACGGAGAGAATCCGTTCCGGCCAGAAAACAGAAGCGCCGCATACCACCGGATTGTATTTTCGCGATCTACTGTAATATTTTTTACATGATTCGGGTATAAAAAAGGGAACGTCTTCGCGTTCCCTTTTAATATGCTATTTTTTGGGGTTGTCGTTACGCCGCTGTGCCAGCGGATTCCTTCCGCTCCAACCTGCGCGACATACGGCGTTTTTTCGCCTCTACAAAGCGTTCTTTGATGACCGGGCCAACGGTTTGAATCAGGATAACTGCGATGAGCACGAGCCCCTGGAACGTATCTTGAATGTCCGTGGTAAGCGCCGGAATGGAGACGATGATAAAATTGATCGTCGTATAGGACAGCGCGCCGAAGAACACGCCGAGCAGGTTGCCGCGTCCGCCGCTCATGCTGATGCCGCCGAGCACCACCGCCGCGATGGCGTACATCTCATAGCTCTTACCAGAGGATGCCGGCGTTACGTTGCCGATCTTACATGCCTGAACAAAGCTCGCTACGCCAACCAGGAGGCCCGTTATGACGAATACGGACACTTTGACGCTCTGCACCTTAACACCCGCAAGAAACGCGGCTTTTTCGTTGCTTCCGACAGCATAAACGCTCTTTCCGTATTTGGTGCGCCGCGAAATCAAGAGGACGAGCAGCATGACCGCAACAAACACAAATGTGATATACGGAATCGACACGCCCGCAAGACTTCCTGTTCCGAATTTCATGCGCAGCGCGTCATATGCGCTGTTGCTGCTGAGCATGGCGAACTGGCTGCTTGACGAACCCGTAATAGCGGGATCGATTTCGCGCACCACGGAGAGCGTAATCGAGCGGTAGATGAGCATTGTGCCGAGCGTTACGATAAACGGCGGCATCTTCGCATAGCCCGCAAGAACGCCGTTGATCAGTCCGCAGAGCGCGCCTGCGGCGAGCGCCGCAAGCAGCGTAAGCAGCACGTTGTTGGTAATGTTAAACGCCATAATGGCAACACCGCTGCTAAGAACCAGCGCGGAACCGACCGAAAGATCGATCTGTCCGGTGATGATAACCAGCGCCATACCGAGCGCCATCGTTCCGACGATGACCGTGTTCTGGCTTGCGAGGATCGCCGTAATGTGTCCCCACTTAAATGTGTTTCCGTTCGCCTGAATGGTCAGCGCGTAAACCAGCAATATAATTGCAAAAACAAAGATGAAGCTGTAGCGCTTCCAGGCTTTCGCCAGAAACGATCCGACTCCGGCGATACCGCCTTTATTAGCCCGCATGGTTGGCTCCTCTCCGCGTATTGATCGCGTTGGTAGAATACAGCATGACGTCATGCTCGTTTATTTCGTCGTGATCGAAAATCTTTGCTACGCGCCCTTCAAAAAAGACGACGCAGCGATCCGATACTTTTTTGATTTCAGGAATCTCCAGCGTATTAATAATCACCGTCATTCCACGGGAGGCAAACTCCAGAATCAGACGGTAAATTTCCGCTTTTGCGCCAACGTCCACGCCCTGCGTCGGGTTGTCAAGCAGCAGCACATCCGCCTGCGTGTTGAGCCAGCGGGCGAGAAACACCTTTTGCTGGTTTCCGCCGGAGAGCGACAGGATGGAATCCTTCGGCGAACCGGCTTTGATCCAGAGCAGCTTTTTAAGTGATTCATACCGCTCCAGTTCCCGTTTGGAGGATATGACCGGTTTCTTCAACGTAAGACAATGCTCCGCGATGCAGGTGTTGTCGAGAATATCCATATCCGGCACAACCGAATTTTCCTTGCGGTTGCTGGGCAGCATCGCGATTCCGTTTTTCATAAACTTCGGAATTGTGCCGCGCAGCGAACGGTTGCCAACTTTGATTACGCCGCCTTCAAACGGAAGAACGCCAAACATGGTCTGCATCACTTCGCTTGCGCCGCTGCCGGCAAGTCCGGTAAACGCGACGATCTCGCCTTTGCGAATTTCCAAACTGACATCGTGAAACCCGTGTCCGGAAACGTTTTTCAGCGCAACAATCGTGTCTCCGAGCGGACGCGATTCATAGTAATCTTTGTCGAGATACTGCTCGCCCACCATGTCGGATGCAATCTGATGCGGCGTAGTGTCGCTGATATTACCGCTGGAAATAAACAATCCGTTTCGAAAAACCGTATAGCGATCCGCAATCTCGAAGATTTCCGGCATTTTATGCGATATAAAGATAAAGGATTTTCCTTGTGTTTTCAGTTTTCTGAGAATTCCGAACAAGTGCTCAACCTCCTGCGTGCTCAACGCGGTGGTCGGCTCGTCCAATATCAACAGCTTCGCGTCTTCATGCAGCGCACGGCTGATTTCAAGAAGCTGCTTCTGGCTGGTCTTGAGTTCGGAAACCATGATGCAGGGGTCAATATCCACCCCGAGCCTTGTAAAAAGATCACTTGCTTCCTCGATCATTTTCTTTCGATCGAGCAGGCCGACCTTCGTTTTCAATTCCCTGTTTAAAAAGATATTTTCGAACACGGTCAAGTCGTTGACCACGTTCACTTCCTGATGGACAAACGCAATGCCCGCATGCTCCATCTGCGCGATGGTCGGGTTCGGGTAGCTCTTTCCGTCGAAATAGATCTCGCCGGAGTCCATCGGAATCACGCCGGTGAGAATATTCATCAGCGTCGATTTGCCAGCGCCGTTTTCACCCAGAAGCGCGTGGATTTCTCCTGCCTCGAGCGAAAGATGCACGTCCGAAAGCGCAATAACGCCGCCAAACGCCTTTGAAACGTGGCGCATTTCAAGGATGTCCATAATTATATGTCCCCGTTTTCGTCGATTTTTCGGGACGGCAGATCGCCGTCTGCCGCGGTTGAATCCGTCTTGTTTATCGGCAGGTCAGAATGATTTGTTAAAACCAGTATAATCGCATTCTTTCGCCAATAAAAGACTGTTACTGCAATTTATGCTCCGCTGTTCCGGTTGAATATCTAAAGCAAAGCATTACATTTGCATACGGATGCAGGACAAGCCTGCATCCGTATACATGACTTCAATCGTGGAAAAGGGAGGAGATCAATGTCCAGTGAAGCCTTCGTAGTTCATAACGTTGGAGGAATCAACGATCCATACCGGCTCATATTTGCCGTCGCCGATTGCATAGGACCAGTTGCCTGCAAGGTAGTCGAGCATGTAGTTGATGACGTTTTCGAACATCTTCGGCGAGAAGTAGACGGACATGAGGCCGTCAAAGTAGGTCTGCGCGGTGGCAGCCTGCGCGGAGGTGCCGTCGATGACCGCATAGAGTTCGGCCATGCCGCCGATGGCGGAGGTGTAAACGTTCAGGGCCGCAAAGTCGGCTTTCGTCGCGTCGTCAATGGCGTTTGCTTCGAGGAGGTTCATGAGACCGAAGGTCATTTCATCGTCCATCGAGTAGATGTACAGAGCGTCACCCGTGGTCTTCGCTTTGGCGACGATTTCCGGGAGTTTCTGTTCGAGATACTGATATGCGCCGTCTGCGCTCCAGTTGCAGACCACTTTGTAATCGGCCGTCAGAGCGTCGATTTCTTCCTGGGTCCAAACCTGGCTGGTGTGATAAGACTCGTTCTTGTCCTGATCGAAGTAGTCGATTTCGCCACGGAGGAACTGTTCAAAACCTTCCTGACGGCGGGAGCAAACGGTTCCGTTGTCGCCGATGAGGGTGACGAGCGTTGCGCCAGGCGCCATGCCGTTCATCTGCAGCCAGTACGCGATGCCCGCGCCACACTGCCAGTTGTCACCGGAAGCGTTCAGAATCGCATATGCATCAGGTCCTTCAATAATACGGTCGAAGGAGATGAAGGGGACACCCGCGGCGATCAGGGCTTCCTGACCGGCTTTGGCGGAATCTTCAAGCGCGAAGAATACAACGCCTACCGCATCGCCGTTGGCAAGGATGGTCTGAACCTGGTCAACCTGTTCTTCGCCGGAGGAAGCAGCCATGTAAACGGCCTTATACTGACCTTCTGCGTTGATGTCGGCAACCTTCTGTTCTGCATAGACGCCGGCCTGTGCGGTCCAGCCATGATCCGGCGTGGGGCCAAGCACGTAGATTGTGCCGCCGGCAGATTCCGTTGTCGTTTCTGTTGTGGTAGCCGCCGCTGTTTCGGTTGTGGTTTCGTCGGCCGCCGGAGCTGTCGTGCTGGCGCATGCTGCAAAGCTGAGCACCATCATGGCACACATAAGAATCGCGAGGAATTTTTTCATGATTTCTCTCCTTTTGTTTGTTTTTATAACAACCATTTTCTGGTTATTACCGTTATGATTTGGGTTGCTTTCGTAGTGTAATTCCAGAGTTAAAGTTCTACCACGCGCCCTTTTTCCGCCGAATCGAGGCAGGCGAACACCACGCGCATGGAGTTGAGGATATCTTCTGCATCCAGAACGGACGGTTTCCCGCTGAGGATGCTATCCACAAACAGGTCGATGACCCCGCTGGTCGTCTGCTGTGCGTCGTCGTTGGTCTGCATACGGTCGAGCTCGTAATGCGCTTTCGTTCCGTCCGCATACACAACCTGAAGAGCGTATTTGGGATCGTGATAAAGTTTCAAAATGCCTTTTTCGCAGTAAAGCGTGGATGCGTTGCACTCCTCGCCGTAATGCGTCCAGCTTGTCGTAATCGTTCCGAGCGCGCCGTTTTCAAAGGTAAGAATTTCAACGGAGTTGTCGTCCACCTCGATCGGCGTTCCATCGGAAAATTTCTTGTCGAGCGTTGCAAGACGGCTGAACACGTTTTTCACGTTTCCACCGATCAGATAGCGCATCAGGTCGATCTTGTGGATGCCCAGATCCGCCATGGACCCGAATGCAGCCGTGTTTTTCTTAAAGAACCAAGTGTTGCTGCTCTTGTCCGCGCTCCACATCTCCGGCCCTTTGTGGCCAAACGTTGCCGAAAAGCTGATGACGCGGCCCAATTCGCCGGACGAGAGAATTTCCTTTGCCTTTTTGTGCGCGAGCGTTAGCCGCTGGTTGTGGTCGATGAGCAGGCGTTTGCCGCTCTGTTTCGCGGCGGCAAGCATATCTTCGCAGTCTTTGAGGGTAATCGCCATCGGCTTTTCGCAGAGCACGTGTTTGCCGCTTTTCAGCGCGGCAATCGTGATCGGCGCATGAAACGCGTTTGCGACGCATACGCTGACCGCATCAATATCGGGATCCGCAATCATCTCTTCGGCTGTTTCATACACTTTTCCGCCGAAATCGTTTGCCATTGCTTCCGCACGCGGGCGGGAAAGGTCGAACACGCCCTGAATGTTTGTGTGTTCGTTTCTGAAATATTCCGCCGCGTGTCGCTGTCTTGCAATAGAACCGCAGCCAATGATACCTACGTTTAGCATGGTTAGAATCCCCCTGTTATATCTGTTCGGATCGATCCGGATTTTGTATGGCGTATTTCGCGGTCGTTTCCCGTAAAACGAGTTGGTGCGGAAGATAAACCGCCGTCTCCGCCTCCTGTTTTTGTTGGATGTGATCGTATAAAAGCTGCATGCTTCTGCGCCCCAACTCATAGCAGGGCACGGAAATCGTCGTCAGGTACGGATGAAACATTGTCGTGTAATCCACATCGTCAAATCCGACTACACTTAAATCCCAGGGTACCTGCAATCCCATCTTCCCCGCCGCGGCGATAACGCCCAGCGCGAGGATATCCGATACGCAGAAAATTGCGGTTGGCGGGTTCTCGACTCCAAGCAGAGCGCGCGCCGCTTGCTTGCCGCTGGCAAATGAGTAATCCGCCGAAGCATATGCAACGAGCGTTTCGTCCGGTTCCAGTCCTGCTTCCGCAATCGCGTCCTGATAGCCGCGAAACCGGTTTGCCGTTGAAAGATATCGGTTCTCACTCGTCACAATACCGATGCGCTTGTGTCCCAGCTCCGCCAGATGTGCTACAGAATCTCGCGCAGCTGCCCGGTTATCCACCGAAATATGCGGAAGATTTGCATCTTCAACATATTCCGAACACTGCACGAGCGGATAAGTGCCGGCATATTTTTCCAGCCATCGGTCGTCTCTGTTGCAGGCGAGGGTGATCATGCCGTCCGCCCGGTTTTTCTGAAACAGGCTGACCATCAAAGACTCGTCAAGCGCGTTGCTGTCATATGTGTTATAGATCAAGGTGCTGTAACCAAGGTTTCGGGATACGTCGCAAATGCCGGAAAGTACGTTTGAGTAATACGGATTGGAAAAGTTCGGCGCGAGGATGAGAATAATGCGGCTTTCGTTCTTGCGCAGATTTCGTGCGGAAAGATTCGGTTCATATCCCATCTGCTGAGCCGCTGCGCGGACGCGCGCTTCAGTTTCCGGCAGTACGTTGCCGCATCCGTTTAATACGCGCGAAACGGTTGCAACCGATACGCCCGCCGCCCGGGCAACGTCCTCAATCCTTACCATTCAACCCATCCTCTTTTTTCATCCGTTTGTTGAGAGCAACGAAAAATCAGATTTATCCGTCATGTAATGGATTACATGATGATTAAGAGAACGCGGCTGCGGCGCATCCGCAGCCAATGACTACGTTATTCGCTGTAAATAAACTGGCTGACGTACCGTTGAGAGAGTTTTAGCGCCATGAGGCGGTGTTCCAACGTGTCTTCAAAGGATTTGTCTTCGACCTCCACGGCGATTGCCCCGCTGTAGTTTACATCCGTAAGCGCGGAGACGAATTTGGCCCAATCGATATCGCCGAGGCCGGGCAACTTTGGCAGGAAATAGTCGAGCGGTGCAGCAAAGACGCCTGTTTCATCCAGCAGGTCTTTGCGTATCTTTGCGTCCTTGATATGGACGTGGAAAAGCTTGTCGGTAAATTCGTAAATAGGGCGAATATAATCCATCTGCTGGAGCAGAAAATGCGAAGGATCATAGTTGAGTCCGAAATTGGCGCTCGGAATCAAGGAAAACATCTCCCGCCAGATGCGCGGCGAAACAGCAAGATTTTTGCCGCCCGGCCACTCATCCTCGGTAAACAGCATCGGACAATTCTCGATTGCAACGCGCACGCCATTGTCCTCGGCCAGTTTTATGATATCCGGCCAGACTTTTGCAAAGAGTTTCATATTTTCGGAAACAGTTTTGTGTTGATCTCTGCCGATGAAGGTGTTCACCGTATGAATGCCGAGCCGCGGTGCGTTTTGAATCAGCTTCTTAATATGGTTGATCGCTGCGTCTGCCTTCGCCGCATCGGGGTCGAGCGGATTGGGATAATATCCCAACGCGGAAATTTGTACGCCGGTCTCGGCGAGCTTTGTCTGGATTGCCGCAATGCGCGCGTCGTCAAGCGAGTCTACATCGATATGGGTCACGCCTGCATAGCGGCGTTCTGCCTTGCCAACCGGCCAGGACATCATTTCAACGCAACCGTAACCATTGGCCGCGGCAAAATCGACGACGTATTCAAACGACTGATCCGGCAGGATCGCACTGGCAAAACCAAGTTTCATTTCGCTGTTTCCTTTTAAACTTCTCTTAACTATTTTTCTTTTGAAATTCCTGTTTTCTTGTCTGTTGTGTTTGAGCAGACGTTGTTTTCATGAGAAAACAATTTGAACAGATTTTTTTGAACGGAGGGTCTGGCGACCTGATTTCAATCTATCATCTCTTTCATAACATGTCAATATATTTTACATTATTTACATGATATATTATTTATTCTTTCATTTTTTACATTTTAGCGAGATTAAGCTGAAAAGCATACTGGATTTACAGAACGAATCATTTGTGATATGATAATATGACGTTGTGAAAAAAAGGAACCGACATGTCTCAGATTAAAAAGAAAACAACTTTACAGGATGTTGCAGATGCAGCGGGCGTTTCCATCGCTACTGTTTCGCGCGCAATCAACAATAAAGACAGTGTAAAAGAAGGCACGTACGACAAGATCATTCAAACAATGTACGCGCTCGGCTACGATACCCCCGTACGGCACGAGAGCCATCTGATTCTCATTCTGCTGCCGGATATCGACAACCCCTTTTATTCCGAAGTAATCCGCGGCATCTCTTCCGCCGCAGGTCGACAGGGTTATCAGGAAATCATTGTGCGCACCGGCGCGCATCCGCTGACACTGACATTTATCGAAGAAATGATCGGCAAAACACATGCCGACGGCGTCATCACGCTCGATCCAATCCCTTCCGCAGACACAATCGCGCAGGTAGAGCTGCACACGCCGCTGATACAATGCGCCGAATACAACGAAAACAGCAGCGCATCATATGTATCAATCGACGACGTAGCCGCAAGCCGCGCTGTGGTCAACTATATCGTCTCCAAAGGCAAACGCCGCATCGCGCTGATCAACGGACCGCTGAAATACAAGTACGCTAGAAAGCGACAGGTCGGGTTCATCGAGGGCATGGAAGCCGCCGGACTAACACCGCAGCAGAACATGATCGTGCAGGTGCCGGAGTTTTCCTATGACGCGGCGGTATCCATCGCCACGCAGCTGTTGAGCATGCCGGAGCGGCCGGATGCGATCTTTGCCGCATCGGACGTATTCGCCATTGCCGCAATCAAGGCGGCAAAGCGCCTTGGCATCGCAATTCCAAAAGACCTCGGCGTCATTGGATTTGACAACACAAATATATCCGTCATGTCGGAACCCGCGCTTACAACCGTAAAGCAACCGCAATATCAGCTTGGGTTTCTTGCCTGCGAAATGCTGATTGAACAAATGCACAACGCTACCCTCGCGCCGAGGCAGATGATGCTGGACGCAGAAATCATCATCCGCGAATCGCTGTAATCGATTTAAAAAACATTCAATCATCCACATAAGACAAACAAAGCGCCCGCTGGTCAGCGGGCGCTTTGTTTGTACAGGGTCGGTTGTACCCCGACTGTATGGATTATTCCGGGTCTTTGATCGCAAACACAAATTCGCAGGTCGCAACCTTTGTTCCGCGCACGCTCGCGGTTCCGCTGCCCATCCCGACAACGCCGTTCACCGCGTTGATGCGCGCATCGAGTTCCAGCAGATCCCCCGGTACAACCGGCGCATGAAACCGCGCATTGGTCAGTTTGCCGAGAAATGCGAGTTTGCCGCGCATCTCGTCCAGCGAGAGCAGCGCGATGCCGCCCGCCTGCGCGAGCGCCTCGACGATCAGCACGCCGGGCATTACTTTCTTTTCGGCAAAATGCCCCTGAAAGAACCATTCGTTGCCGGATACGGCCTTAACGCCCTTTGCCGAAACGCCGGGTACAAGCTCGTCCACGCGATCCACCATTAAAAACGGTTCGCGGTGCGGCAGAATCTGTTTGATTTGTTCAATTCCGATACTCTCCACGATGGCTTTACCTCCCGCCGCGCTTGAGTACGATGCAACTGTTATGTCCGCCAAAACCGAGGGAATTTGACAGTGCATATTCGCAATCGAGCGGCTGCGCCTTGCCCTTTACATAGTTCAGGCGGCAAACATCGTCTTCGTTTTCCAGTCCGATGGTCGGTGGCGCAACGCCTTCGTTGAGCGCAAGCAGTGAAAGCACCGCTTCAAACGCACCGGCAGCGCCCAGCATATGACCCGTCATGGACTTGGTTGAGCTTACCTTAAGCTGCTTTGCGTAATCGCCAAAGCAGGTTTCAATCGCGAGGCTTTCGGTTGCGTCGTTGAGCGGCGTGCTCGTTCCGTGCGCGTTGATATAGCCAACCTGCTCTTTGGTAATGCCCGCGTCGCGCATCGCTTCCTGCATGGCGCGCGAAACCTGCTTGCCTTCCGGCTGCGGCGCGGTAATGTGGTGCGCGTCGCAGGTTTGCGCATACCCCGCAAGGGTGCCAATCGGCTTTGCGCCGCGGCGCTTTGCGCTCTCCTCACTTTCCAGCAGCATGAACGCCGCGCCTTCGCCGATGACGAACCCCTGGCGTTCTTTGTCAAACGGAATGCTTGCGCGCTTTAGATCGCTGCTTTCCGTTAGCGCGCCCATCTGATGGAACCCTTGCACGGCGAGTTCGTTGAGCACGGATTCCGTGCCGCCGACGAGCATCGCATCCGCACGACCTTCGCGCACGGCATAATAGGCGTTCCCGATCGCGTCCGCGCCGGAAGCGCAAGCGGTTACGATGGAATAGCACGGGCCGTTGAGCCCGTAGCGAATCGAGATCAACCCCGCCGTGGTGTTAACAATCGCCTTCGGAATAAAGAACGAAGAAACGCTGCGCGGGCCGTTGTTGGTCAGCTCCGCATATTGTTCGCAGATAACATCCAGACCGCCCATACCGCTGCCGAGCACGACGCCGACGCGTTCGGGATCGAATCCCGAATCCTGCATGCCGCTGTCTTCCCAGGCCTGTGCTGCGGCGACAATCGCCATCTGCGTAAAACGCGCCATGCGCTTTGCCTCGCGCTTATTCACATACGGTTCGGATGTAAAATTTTTCACTTCTCCGGCCGCAAAAATCTGTGTAATCTCCGAAGAAAACTGCTCCGGTGCGGAAATACCGCAAACGCCCTTTGCCGCGGCGGCAAAGCTGTCCCGCGCCGTCATGCCAAGGGGCGATACCGCGCCGATGCCGGTTATATAAACGTTCATACCCTTTCCTCCTGTTTCAACCCGCAAAACTACATTGCCATGCCGCCGTCAACGACGAACACCTGACCGGTTACATACGCCGAATCATCCGAACACAGGAACGCGGCCATTGCGGCAACGTCGTCCGGTGTGCCGAGGCGGCGCATGGGGATGCTCTTCTTCATCGCATCCTTTGCCAAATCGTTCATCTGATCGGTCATGGCGGTTTCAATAAACCCGGGCGCAATCGCGTTGACGCACACGCCCCAGCGGGCAACTTCCTTTGCCGCGGATTTCGTCAACCCGACGATGCCGGCCTTGCTGGCGGCATAGTTGCACTGTCCCGCGTTGCCGGTCAGCCCCACGACAGAAGTGATGTTGACGATTTTACCGCGTTTTTCGCGCGCAAAATGATTTACCGCTTCACGCGTGCAATAAAAACAACTGTCGAGATTTGAGGCGATCACCTTGTGATACTGCTCGTTCGTCATGCGCATCAACAGCGCGTCTGCGGTAACACCTGCGTTGTTGATCAGCGCGTTTAACCCGCCGAATTGGTCGATGCAGCTTTGCACAAGATTTGCGCACGCCGTAGCGTCGCTCACATCCGCCTGCAGCGCAACGGCGCGCTGTCCCAGCGCCTCGATTTCGCGGCAAACACGCTCCGCGCTTTCCGCGTTGCTGTTGTAATGCACCGCAACGTCATATCCCTCTTTAGCCAGCCGAAGACAGACCGCGCGGCCGATGCCGCCGCTTCCCCCGGTTACCAGAGCGACAAGGCTCATGCTTGTTCCTCCCTGTTTCCGTTTGCGCGCAGGAACGCCTCCAACGAGGCTTCGTCCTGAACACTGTAAAGCTGCACATCCCGCGAGACGCGCCGCTTGAGCATTTTGCTCAACACGCCGCCGGGTCCGATTTCGACAAAGCGGGTTACGCCGCTTGCAATCATATGCTCCACGCAGTCGTGCCAGCGCACGCGTTCTTTCATCTGCGCACAGAGAATCGCGCGGATATCCGCATCCGCCGGATACGGCGCGCCGAGCACGTTGCTGAAGACAACGTTGTTCGGTTTTACAAAAGTCTCCCCGGCAAGCTCCTGGGCAAACCGATCCGCCGCCTCGTTGAGCAGCGGACAGTGCGAAGGGCCCTTCATCGCGAGCATGACAACCATGCGCGCGCCTGCCGTTTCCAACAGCGGCTTTGCCGCCTCCAGTTCGGGCTGCAGTCCGCCGAGCGTTATCTGCGTTTCCGAAAGATGGTTGGAAATATAAACGTGCTCAAACGACGCAATCGCCGCGCTCACCTGATCGAGCGAAAGCCCGACGACGGAAAGCATGCCGCCCGTTCCGGGAGGCACCGCGCCGTCCATGATTGCGCCGCGCTGCTTGACAAGCCGCGCGCCGTTTGCATCCGCAAGTACGCCCGCCGCGGTCAGCGCCGCATATTCGCCGAGCGACAGTCCGGCAAGTGCGTCCGCCTTGACGCCTTCGGATTCGAGCAGGCGAAGCGTTGAAACAGAATGCGTATAAATCGCCGCCTGAATCGCGTCGCTCCCGTCCATGCCCTTGCCTTCAAAGCAAGCGGCTTTCAAATCCATCCCCGCGCCCGATTCGCAGTTGTCGAAGGCTTCGCGATAACGGCTGTATGATGCATATAAGTCCGACCCCATGCCGGGCGACTGCGCGCCCTGGCCGGGAAATAAAAATGCCGTTTTCATGCGTTTGCCTCCAAAAGGTCGGCTACGTTTTGCAACGTCGCTTTCAGTGCGGCGGAATCAAAGAGTTCGCGAACGATCTCTTCTGCGGGTTGAATGCGATCCATCATGCAGGCGCACTGCCCCGCCATGAATGAGCCGCGCTCTTTGTCGCCGTGCAGCACGGCGCGCATCAGAGAACCTTCGCCGAGTTTTTCTACGGCGGCGGCGCCTTCCGGGCCGTATTCCGCGCCAGCCAGTTCCCGCTGAAGCGGGCTCCTGAGCACACGAACGGGATGTCCCGTAATGCGTCCGGTCACCTTGCTGTCAATGTCCTTTGCGCGGATGACGCGTTCCTTATAGTCCGCATGTGCGGTGCACTCCTCCGCGAGAATAAAGCGCGTACCGACCTGAACGCCCTTTGCGCCGAGGCAGAACGCCGCTGCAACGCCGGCCGCGTCAAAAACGCCGCCCGCCGCAACCACGGGAATGTTCACGTTGCGCGCGATGTCCGGCCAAAGCACCATAGAGGTAAGCTCGCCGATGTGTCCGCCCGCCTCGCAGCCTTCCGCAATCACAAAATCCGCGCCCATGCGCTCCATGAGCATCGCCAGCGCGCGGCTTGCCACAACGGGAGCCACAACGCAGCCCGCTTCTTTCCAGCGCTTGACATAAGCGTCCGGATTGCCCGCGCCGGTAATGACCACGGGAATCTTCAGGTCGCTGACCAGTTCCGCAATCTGGGTGACATAGGGGCTGAGCAGCATGACGTTCAGACCGAAGGGTTTGTCCGTCTTTTCGCGCACCTTTTTCACCTGCTGTTCCACCCACTCCGGCGGTGCGTTGCCCGCGGCAATTACGCCCAGACCGCCCGCCATTGAAACGGCGGCGGCAAGGCTTGCATCGGACACCCACGCCATGCCGCCCTGAATAAGCGGATATTGCGTACCAATCAGCGAGCAGATTGTGCCCGGGTATTTCATTGCTGTTTGCCTTCGAGGTGCTTGATCAGTTCGCCGACGGTATGAATATCGCCGACTTCTTCGACGGGAACCTTAATGCCGGTTTCCTTTTCGAGGTTGATGAGCATTTCGACCATGTCGAGAGAGTCCATCGAAAAATCCTCGACGAAGCGGCTTTCCAGCGTAATGGTGTCGCGGTCGAGATCCAGTTGGTTTACGAGGCTGTTAATAATAATTTCTTGCATAATGAGTTCTCCTTAATGTAAATAATTTGGTTGAGTCGTTTGTCCGATGGTTACTTTGTTTCGTTTTTGTTGGGTATCGTCCAATCGATCACCGCTCCGCCGCTGGTGAGCCCCGAGCCGAAGCCGACGAGCGCAACGCGGTCTCCCGCGTTCAGCCAGCCGGATTCCCATGCGTCGCAAAGCGCGATGGGGATCGAGGCGGAGGATGTATTGGCATAGTTTGCAATGTTGACGAAAAACTGCTCCCGACTCATGCGCATGGAGCGCACGACGAAATCGATGATTTTCTCATTCGCCTGATGCGGAACGATCTTTGTATACGGTTTCTCTCCGCATTGTTCGGCCAACCGCCTGAGCGTGCCTTCCAAAACGCCAACGGCGTAAGTAAACACGTCTGCGCCCTTCATGCGGATATACTCTTTCTTGTCGTCAACCGGTCCTGAAAACGGCGTTGCGCGCTCTTCCTTTTTCACGACGATCACGTCGTCTACATCCGGCGTTGCATCCAAAATCGGATACAGAAGATGCGCAATTTCGCTGCGCTTGAGCACAAGCGCGCCTGCGCCGTCGCCAAAGAGTACGCAGGTGGAGCGATCCGTCCAGTCGGTATACTTGGACATGAGCTCGCTTGCAACCACGATCGCCGCGTCCTTGTGCAGCGTTTCCATCAGGGACGCCGCCGTGATCAACGCGTAAAGAAATCCCGTGCATCCGGCGGAAACGTCCATCGCCGCGCAGTTGGAAATGTTGAGCGCCTTTTGCACGCGGCCAGCCAGCGAAGGCGTCAGCTCTTCGCCCGTAATAGTGCAGGCAACGATCACGCCAATCTCTTCGGCGGGTATGCCGGACATTGCCAGCGCGTCCCGCGCGGCAGAAGCCGCGATACCAATCGCAGTTTCTTCCACGGCGACATGCCGGGTTTTGATTCCGGTGCGTTTGCTGATCCATTCGTCGCTTGTGTCAACTAGCGATTCCAGATCAACGTTCGTCACAATTTTTTCCGGGACGCATTTCGCAACGCCCAAGATTTGAACCGGCGCCATCATGAATACCACCTCATATCCAGATATTTTTGCTGTCGCTGTTCCACCAGACGATCCGGGGGAATCTGCGTCAGTCGTTTGAGCGCGCTGCGGATCGCCTTTTTCACCGCCTCCGCGCTCTCGTCCATATGAAAGCGGGAGTAACCCTCCGGCTCGCGGATGATGCCATCCACAATGCCGAATCGTTTTAAATCCGCCGCTGTAAGTTTCAGGTTCTTTGCCGCTTCGGAAGCCATGGAGCTGTCCTTAAACAGGATAGACGCCGCACCTTCCGGCGAAATCACCGAAAAATAGCTGTTTTCGAGCATGATCAGGCGATCCGCCAGCGAGAGCGCGAGAGCGCCGCCGCTGCCGCCTTCCCCGATAATAATCGAGATGCAGGGCGTCTTTACCGTCGCCATTGCGCGCAGATGCTCTGCGATGACACGCCCCTGTCCTTTCGCCTCCGCTTCTACCCCGCAGAACGCGCCTGGCGTGTCGACGAGGCAGATGACAGGTCGATTAAACTTTTCCGCCTGCCGCAGCGCGCGCATGGACTTGCGATATCCTTCCGGAGACGGCATGCCGAAGTTGCAGCGCATGCGCTCCTCCAGCGTGTGTCCCTTCTGTTGTCCGATAATGGTAACAGGATACGTTTCAAACCAAGCGACGGCGGTGACGATCGCTTCGTCGTCCCCCATGCATTGATCCCCGCGCACCTCGAACACGCCATGAAACAGTTTGTCGATATAATCCCGCGCCTGCGGGCGGTCTTCCTTGCGCGCGTTCATTACGCGCTCCCAGGCGGGATCCGCCTGATTCGGCAGCACTTCAGCCGTCAGATCAGGTTGCGTCTTTTTCATCCGCGCACCCCCTTATCCGTCCATTGCACGCGTTCGGTGTTATGCAGCGCCAGCAGCGACGCAAGCGTTTCGCGCATATCCTTGCGTTCCACAATGCGGTCGATCAGTCCGTGCTCATAGAGATATTCCGCCGTCTGGAATCCTTCCGGCAGTTTGTCCCGAACCGTCTGTTCAATTACGCGCGGTCCGGCAAAACCGATCAGCGCGCCGGGTTCGGCGAGCGTGATATCCCCCTGCATGGCAAAGCTCGCGGTCACCCCGCCCGTTGTCGGGTGGGTCAATACGTTTACATGCAACAGACCCGCCGCGCTGTGCCGCGCGAGCGCGATCGTCGTGCGCGACATCTGCATGAGCGAGAGTACGCCTTCCTGCATGCGCGCGCCGCCGGAGGCGCAGAAGATGACGAGTGGTAGGCGATTTGTGAGCGCAAATTCCGCGAGGATGACGATTTTTTCGCCAACCACGGTGCCCATGCTGCCCATCATAAAGTAGCTGTCCATCACGGCGATCGCGGTACGCTGACCTTTCACGGTCGCCTTGCCGATGACGACGCCTTCCTGCATTTTGGACTTGACGCGCTCTTTTTCCAGCTTGGTGCGATATCCCGGAAACGAGAGCGGGTCGCCCGTCTCGGTTTCGCGTTCGATCTCGATGAAACTTCCGCTGTCCACAATCGCCTCGATGCGGCGATACGCGGGCTGGCGGAAGAGATTGCCGCAATACGGGCAGGCAGCATCACCCGCCAAAACAACATCGGCGACGAGATCTCTGCCGCATCTTGTGCAGCGGAGCATCTCAAGCGCGCCCGTCTCCTGCAGACCGGTCTGCTGTGTAGATTCGATTTGTTCAGAAAACAGGTTCATACGCGACCTCTCAGATAACGGGGCAAAAACGTCTGTTCAATCCATTTGGTATGAACGTTTCCGCTGTGAAAATCGCTGTCGCTCAACATGGCACGCGCGAGATCCGCGTTGTGTTCAATGCCGTCGATAGAGAGCTCGCCAAGCGCGGAGAGCGAAAGACGAATCGCCTCTTCGCGGTCGTCCGCATAAGCGATGAGTTTCAGCACCATTGAATCATAATAAGGAGAGATTTCGTCTCCAACCGTATACCCGCTGTCGATGCGGATGCCGTTGCCGCCGGGCAGCTGCATGGCGCGAATCACGCCGGGCGACGGGCGGAACCCCTCAGCGGGGCACTCCGCGTTGATGCGGCATTCGATTGCGTGGCCGCGCAACACCAGCGACTCCTGCGGAATATTGATATGGTGACCGAGCGCAACCTGAATCTGTGCTTTGACCAGATCGAGGCCAAAAATGCTTTCCGTAATCGGGTGTTCCACCTGAATACGCGCGTTCATCTCCATAAAATAGAAGCGGCCGTCCTTTGCAAGCAGAAATTCCACCGTACCGGCGTTTTGATAGCTGACCGCACGTGCAATCTCCACCGCTGTCTGTTCGATGGCGGAAAGTGTTTTCTCCGGCACATTCGCCGCGGGCGCTTCTTCGATGAGCTTCTGATTCTTCCGTTGCAGGGTGCACTCCCGCGTGCCCAGATGCAGCACATTTCCGTGCGAATCCGCAAGAATTTGCACCTCAATATGCCGCGCTTCCGGCAAATACGCTTCCAGATAGACACCGCCGTCGCCAAAGGCGAGTTCGGCTTCCCGCCGTACGAGCGGAAATTCGCGTTCAAGCGCGTCCGCGTCTTCCACGACGCGGATTCCCTTGCCGCCGCCGCCGCGCACCGCCTTGATCATCAGCGGATAGCCGATGCTGCGCGCGGTGGAAATTGCTTCCTTCAGGGTGTCTACCGTTCCTTCGGAACCCGGTACCACAGGAAACCCGTGTTCGATCATGGTTTTCCGCGCGGCTTCCTTATCGCCGAGCACACGCATGGTCTCCGGCGCGGGGCCGATGAAGCGGATTCCGGCTTCGGCACATGCCTCGGCAAACATGTCGTTTTCCGAGAGAAACCCTACGCCGGGATGCAGCAAATCCGCGCGGTAGGCTTTTGCCGCCGCGAGGAGTGCATCGATGTTCAGATAGCTTTTGTCAGCGGGGCGGGGGCCAATGCAGACGCTCTCGTCCGCAAGGCGCACCGGCAGGCCGTGTTCGTCGTTTTCCGAATAAACCGCAACACTGCAAAGCCCGAGCTTTTTGCAGGCGCGGATAATGCGCACGGCGATTTCCCCGCGATTTGCCACGAGTACCGTTTGCATGTCAGTTTCCTTCACTCAGGAGAAAGAGCGTGTCTCCCGCGGCGATCATTGCGCCGTCCTCAATTTGAATTGCGGTGATCACGCCGGCTTTGGGCGAGCGGATTTCGTTCATGGTTTTCATCGCTTCGATGATGCAAAGCGTGTCTCCCTTGTTCACCCGCGTGCCAACGGAAACAAACGGCTCCGCTCCCGGTTCTTTGCGCAGATAAAACACGCCGGAAATCGGCGAGCGCACGGCATCTTTCCCTTCCGTTTCCTCCGCGTCACGCGGCGGGCAAACGATTGGGGCAGACACGAGAACAGGCGCGGTTTCCCCGCGTTCCAGCAAAAGGCGCACGTCGCCAGATTGAATTTCCACCTTCGTAAAGGAAGATTTTTCCGCCCGATCCATGAGTTTCAGAATTGCGTCCAAATCCATCCGGAGGTTCCTTTCGGTATAAAAAAATTATGATTCCGCGTTTAGTTAGCAGTACTAACAAACTTGCGCAGAATCATAACACGACGTTTTTTGCTTGTCAAGGCGGCGAAGCGCCGCCGACCGGTAAATATGAAATTGTGAACTCTGTATACAATTATCAGTTTTGTTTGAGTTTCAGGTCGCTTTCTTCGCTAAACAGCGAAAATAGTACCGAATTTTGCGAATTATTCATAACAAACAGCCTTCAAAAACTGCATATGAACAATTTTTCTTGCAATATCACACACGCAGATTGTTAAAAAAGTTCACAAGCGCTTGCATTGACTTGAGCACCTCCGGATACTCGGCAACGCGAAATTCACGCATGATACTGTTAATGAGCATATCGTGAAATTGCGTGTGCTTTTTGCACATAACCTCGCCGCTCTCTGTAAGGCGAAGAATGCTCTTGCGGCGGTCGTCCTCCGAGCGGATTTTTTCCAGATATCCTTTTTCGACAAGGCGGCTGACCGAAACGCTGACCGTCGCCTTCGTAATGCCGAGAATATCCGCAAGCTGCGTCAGCGTTGCATCCGGCACATCCTGAATGATTTCGAGCGCGTGCATCTCCGTGCGGCTGAGATTGCCGTTTGCGAGTTTGGATACGCTCTTTTCCTGCAAGCGCAGTACGCTGTAAAACATGTCTTTGAGCACTTGGTTGAGTAACAGTTCGATCTCCTGATCGGTCATGATTTCCTCTCCTTCTCGCCGGGCAAGCGAAATTCGTTTGTACTACGAACAATTTATGATACCATATCCGCACAAAAATGCAATTCTATGTGATAAAACAAGTTTTTTTGCCGCGTTTGCGCAACAAAATCACAGTAAAACGTATTTGTATTTGTTATTCTTAATTCAGAAATCAGGGATGATTTCCGATAAAGCCGAAAAAAATCGGTTGTATCAAGAATTCTTAGTCTGTTACAGCAAGCAGCCGCGCGATTCTAATCTGCCATTCGGGGTTAAAAGCCCCGCAGAACAATCCCTTGCAGAACACAAGAATCGTTCCGGCGCTGCTGATTCCCGTTTCGGGCATCCCCCCGCGTAGTAATGCGCGGGGGCTTTTGTTTGATTCGGACAAATACTATGTTATATTTTGTTTGCAAGAACACCAATGAAACGGGGATTTTTTCAGTGGATTATCGCACGCTGACGGAAAACGAAATTATGCCTTCCATGTTCGCCGGGTTCGACCGATATCAGGAGACGACACGCTGCAGAAAAAAAGTTGACGGCGTATGGACAATTGTCGACGCGTCATTTACCGACGTTTGGGACGAAGAAGCGCACACGGAACTCTGTTCTATCCTGCGCGAAACGGTGCGTTCCGGCGGCCTGCTGCTCGCCGCTTATAATGATTTGAATCTGCTAAAAGGATTTGCAGCAGTGGAGTCGGCAAAAATGGGATCTCTGGGACAATACCGCGATCTTTCCCGGTTGTATGTTTCCCGAGAAATGCGCCAGCACGGCATCGGTAGAGAACTGTTTTTTCGCGCGGCACAATGGGCGCGGGAACAGGGAGCGCAAAAGTTGTATATCTCGGCGCATTCCTCCGTTCAGGCGCAGGCGTTCTATCTTTCCGTAGGCTGCGTAGAGGCGCTGGAATATGATCCGGAACACACGAAAAACGAGCCGGGTGCATGCCAAATGGAGTTTGTTTTGTAACCGATGATTTCGTGTGATTTCTCCAAAAAGATATATTTTACGCTTTTTTACACACCGCTATTGTTTTATGATACCATACTCGGAAACACAAAGAAGGGCGGTGCATGCAATGGAGCAAAATACGACCATCATTCGGGATTATTATGACGCGAACCCGGAGTTGGAATGGCAGCGACTTGAAGAGCATCCGTTCGAATTTCTGCTCACAACGCACATGATGGATCGGTACATCCGCCCGGGCGATCGCATTCTCGATATCGGCGGCGGGCCGGGACGATATTCCATCCATTATGCCGGACGAGGTTGCGCAGTTACGCTCGTCGATCTGTCACGCGAAAACATCCGCCTCGCAAACCAAAAAGCGGCGGAAGCCGGCGTTTCGATGAAAACGCATGTGAAAAACTGTCTCCATCTCGACGAACTGGAGCTTGGTTCGTTTGATCATGTGTTTCTCATGGGACCGATCTATCATCTGCTCGATCCTACGGATCAAACCCGCGCCGTGGAGGCCGCATTGCGGTGCCTCAAACCCGGCGGAAAATTATATGTTTCGTTTATTCAGGTATTTGCGGGCATCCTTTTTGATTTGAAAAACGGCGGCAATATCATACGCGATTCGACCGAAGAAGACACCAGCCCGATCATACAAGCGATCGTAGACGGCAATGATTACCGGGGTAGAGCATTTACCCGCGCCTGCTTTACGCATTCGCGCAATATATTGCCGTTTATGGAGCAGTTCCCGCTGAAAAAGCTGCATCTGTTCGGCCAGGAAGGAATCCTCTCCCCGAACGAACCGGATATCCTGTCCCGTGAACCGGACGAAATTGCATGCTGGCTGGAAATCGCAAAACGATATCTCGAAGTCCCGGAGCTACTGGCGTTGTCCGAACACGCGATGTATATCGGCGAAAAATAGAAAAGACTATTGATGATAATGAAAGCCCGCCTTGTTCGCAAATTGCGCGATCAGGCGGGCATATTATTTGTATTGGTTTGGTTTATTTACTCTTTTTCGAGTTTTTCTCCTGATACATCTTTTCGTCCGCGCGGCAGATGAGCGACTCATAACTTTCGTTTCGCTGCGCATTCCATTCAGCGACCCCAAAACTCATACCAATCGGCAGCTTATCAGGATTTGACGAATTCCATTCGGAAATTCCCGCTCGTACGCGGGCAATCATCGCATCCGCGCCGCTTTCGGCGGCGGCCGGCAGCACAACGCAAAATTCGTCTCCGCCATACCGCGCCAGAAACGCCGGTGTATTTTTGCAGCTCATTTTCAGAATATCCGAAACGGCAACAAGCACACGATCTCCGCAAAAATGTCCGTATGTATCGTTGATCTGTTTAAACTTGTCGATGTCCATCATAATCAACGTTACCGCGCTGCTTTTTGAAGGTTCTTTCATCTCTCGCAGTAAAAACTTGGCCAATTCATGCCGGTTGTTCAGCGACGTAAGCGGATCGGTAGAAATCTGCCTGTTTTGCGAATCAATATAAACAAGAAGAATTGAAATAGAAGCCAGCACCCATGTAAAGTTCACGCCATACCAGAACACTTGAATGACTCCACCCAGAAACGGCGGAACCATGAAAAACGCCATGACATGATACCGCCTCCGGTCGCCGGCCCAGGCGGCGCTTCGCGCCATTTTCAGCGAAAGAACGGTTGCATAAGCCAGATATCCGTAGGCAAGAATTGCATAAGCAACGAATCCGGCGGCGCGGTGATACACATTGTTCGAATCGATGGTAAACACGAACCCAAATTTGAAGTTTAATACCAATGCGGCAAATAAGATTACGAGCGGAATCGCCGCGATTTTTGTGTTTCGAATTGCAGTTGTCCGGTTTGCATTCAGCGCAAACTCCGTAAATCGCATCCAGAAATACGGCATCAAAATATTCATTACATAAAACAGCGTTTCAACGGTATACGCAAGTTCTCGAGCAAATAAAAATTGCTTTCCGTCGATCAGCCAGCAGCAGGAATCGACGGCAAGCATAATCAAGCCGGAGATGATAAGAACATTAAACTGTATCTGTGCGGTTGAAATCCCGGTGGATTGTCTTTGGTTCAATAAAATAACCAGCAGCAATATGATGCCGACTAGATTGATTTCCGCATAGAGCAAGCTTTGCATTGGTATACCCCCGTTGAATGTAACGCACAGGACGGCTCGGAATTCGGCGCGACGCTTCGATCAGTTTTTACGAGTGTTTTTTCTTCTTCTTAGATTCATACATCTTTTTATCCGCGCGCGTAATCAACGCTTCGTATCCGGAGTCTTTCTGCGCATCCCAAACCGCGCAACCGATGCTTAAGCTGACGGCATGCATGTCCAGATGCGATTTGTTCCATTCTTCCTGCTGCAATGCGATTCGCTCAACAACCTTTTGCGTGTCCGCCTCGGTGCTTGCCGGAAGAACAATGCAAAATTCATCGCCGCCATACCGCGCCAGAAACGCCTCCGTGTTTTTGCAGCTTGCTTTCAATATTCCCGCGACTGCAATCAGAACGTTGTCCCCATAGAAATGCCCAAGCGTATCGTTGATCTGCTTAAACTCATCGACGTCCATCATGATCAGCGTCAAGAAGCCGTTTCTGGTCGTGTCGCGATCCCGCATTTCCCGCAGCAGATATTTCGTCAATTCACGGCGGTTGTTCAGTCCGGTCAGCGGATCGCTCGAAATCTGATGATCCAGCGAATCAATATAGACCAATACGGCGGAGACTGTTGCAATGATCCAATTTAAACTGATTCCGTAAAACAGCGCCTGAATAATTCCGGCAATCAACGGCAGCACTGTGAAAAATGCCATGGTGTAACAGCGGCGCTTGTCATCCACCCAGGTGGAGTCTTTTGCTTTAATCAGAGCGCGTATGCTTCCGTATACCAGATAGACATAAGTCAAAGCAGCATACACATACATGCCGGATGCGCGATGATATACGTTGTTTTCATCGATTATAAAGACAAAACCGCGGTTGAAATTGAACACCAGCGCAATAATGAAAATGATCAGCGGAACCGTCGCGATATTGATTCTTCTGCGTGCGGATTTCAGATCGCTGCTCAAAGCAATTTCCACATATACCGCCCAAAGGAACGGCAATATAATTTGGAACGCGTAATAGATCGTTTCGAGAACATAATTCAGTTCGCGAGCGAAGCGAAACTGTGTGCCGTCGATCAACCAACACGCAGCGTCTACAACGAGCATTACGATCATCGTATACAGCAGATCGTTAAACCGCCGCTGCGCAGCTGAAAAACCGCTCGTCCGTTGTTGCGTGATCAGAATGATGACCAGCAGAATGATACCAATCGCGCTGATTTCAACATATAGCGCATTCTGCATTCGCAAACCCCCGTAAATATTGTTTTCAAATTCGAATGGAAAACTGTCCGACCGTCTTGCCGCGAAAGTTTTTTCGAAATAAAGAATTCGTCCGACTTTACGATTGCGGCGCAAGATAAAATTTGATCAGCATCGCATTACTAATAATTCAGTATAGCATACTTTGTTTTTGAATTCATCAAACGATAAATTGCAAAAACGCCGGAAATCCGCTGTTTTTGCGGAAAAACCCCGTTCTATTTATACGATTTATCCGTTGATGCCCGCGCTCCATATCCAGCCGAACAGAATATAGCGCGTCAACCACTGACCAAACGTAAAGCGAACCTCCACCTCGCAAGCCGCGGAGGCAAACCCGTCGTCCGTTTTACAGTAGATCGCGGTTTTGCCTTTGCCAAGTGCTGTCACCAGCCCGTCGTTGCTCACGGTAGCAACGGATTCGTCCGAACTCATCCATGTGACGTTTCCGTTTGTTGCGTCAATCGGCAACACCGTCGCTATCAATTGAAGCGAATCTTGATACGTCATTTCCACTTTGCTTTCACTCAGTTCGCACGAAACGGATGGAATCAGCTTTGGAAGCGTTTCCTCCGCCAGTAATACGCCGCACTCGGCGCAATACTGTCGCTGCGTGCCTTCGCCCGTATAGCTTGCCGGTGTCACCACCTGCCATTCTCCCGGTGTATGCGCAGGCGCAGTGTAATCGTCCGTATAAGAGTATCCCGTATCCGGGTTCGTATAGGTGGTGTAGCCAAACGCGGTGCATTTCGGCGGAGTCACAACCGCGTTATAAACGGGGTTTTGATCCATGTCCGGCAGGAGCATGCGTGTAAAGTCCTTGCTCTCCAAACTCACAAATCGCACTGTTTCATTGGCGGAGACAACCAGATCGTCGTTCTGAATTTCGCCAATATACGCGCTGCAATAGGCTCTGCGATCCGCAACATCTTCAAAAAACGAGATTTTCGCGTCCACACTGCAGCCGCGCACATGCCCGAAATACCGTTTGTTCTCCGGGTTTACGTCGCTTAAGCCAACAAGCCCTCCGTTGTGCACATATCCGCGCACGGAGGTATACCCTGCCAGTTTTACCAAACAGTCAATCACATCCGCATAACCGTTTGAAAGAATACCGCCAAGATATTCTTCGCAATACCGATCTGGATTGACCGCACAGATCGTGATTTCCGCATCCACCGTGCAGCCTTCTATCCGTCCGTGTCCGAACCCGGCAATTCCGCCAGCGCCGCACTGTGGAGCTGTGGAAACAATCTTCATCCGCCCGCTGACGGAGCAGTTGATCAGTTCGCCGCCGAGCAGATATCCGGCAATACCCGCGATAAAGCACGGTTGGTCCGTCGTCAGATCGATGGTTTCATTCAGCAGATTCAGGTTTTTCACGCTGCCGCTTACGGTGGAAAACAGCGCGGCAAAAATCGTATGATACCCGCCATGCCGCCCGTCGTAGGTAATGCGCGTCTCTTCGCAGGTTTGCGTGATTGAGAGATTGTAAACCGTAAAACCCGCGCCGTCGAGCGTTCCGGAAAACGCAAACGGCATCCAGTTTACACCGGACAGATCGATGTTCGCGCCGAGGATGTAGTCACCTTCCGGATGCTCCGCAATCGCAATCAAGCCAGCCGCGTCCTTGATTAGAACGGGTGTATCCGCCCCTTCCGCGCGGGCAACCTGCGGAAAAGTAAAAGCGAGTAGAATGATAACCAGTAAAGAAGAAAACAAACGGCGTTTCATTCGGAAAATCCTTTAGAAAAAATTGTACGAAAAATACGTTATCAGATTATTTTATGCTTCTGCCGTTATCACGTCAATCTCAATTGGGATAGCAGAAAAGCCGGATGCGATACCATCCGGCTTTGCAGGTTGTCCGTTCGCTATTTCGGTTTCCGGTAGGATAGAACATCCTTCGGGCAAACATCCACGCATTCTCCGCAGAGAATGCAATCGTAGCTCTTTACGCTGCCCGTTTTCACCGCGATTTGTGCTGAATAATATTCATGCAATAATCCAAAACCTATACTGCATCCGATAACAATGGAGATGAGACTAAATTAAACAATGCTTTTATTTCTGAAAGAGCTATGTCTACTAGAGGTTCATACATAAATGCATTTATATGTATGTTTTCTGAGGATATTATTAGTACTCGGTTAATTATCTCTTCTCGTTGAACATCCTGCGGATCAGCACGATTAAACGTAATAAGATTTTTTAAAGCTCTAGTTTGATTTTTCTTTATTGCCTCGGTCTTTGATGCATCTGCAATACGATTAATCATATATTTCTCTGCTATTAATCTACATGCAATAGCTAATACTACTTTCTCCTCTAAGCAAAAAGAAGATTGCGGATTATTTGAAATATCGCGAGCGCATTTAATAATAAACTCAAATACTGAAATCGTTCTATCATATGTGATTAGCTCTCTTTTTAATCCCCATTTTTCAATTATTAGATCACAAAAATCGTCCATGAGATAACATTCTGTTGATATTACAGGATGCACTAGATTCTTCTTGTAGTGTAGTAAAGCGGTTAGTTGTTGATAAGATATTGATTCTTTGCCATTTTGATACTGCTCAATATTTCTTAGAAATGCGATAGAAGCAACAAGAATAGCATCTTTTTTATAAACCTCTTCTTTCCAATGTTCAAATACATCTTCAAAGTATTCACCCTTCTCGATAGAAATTTCTCTCTCCGTTTTCTCAGCGAACCATGAAGATGATTTAAGCCCTGCCCTGCAAGCTAATGTCCGATAAAAATCAAAATTATGCGAAAGGATTATTGGAGAAAAAAACTGGCTTTCTATAATATCAATCAAGTACTCGATAATAGCGTATTTATTTTTATAATCAAATGAATCAGCAATATCATCAAATACTATTAATGGATGTCGATTAGTTATTTGATGCGCTTTTATTTCAAAAATAATATTCAATAAATAAAGGGCTCTTTTTTCACCATCACTTAAAAATTCGAGCAATAATTTTTGTTCTACTTCTTTTTCAGCTCTATCACTCTTAAAATGAAATATGACAACTGGTGCTTTTTGATTCAATACAACATCTTCTTTGTTTCCAATCTTTAACGAATAGGGTAAATCTAAAAATCTATTGTTGAACTCATTTACAATCTCTTCCCAAATGGATGTTTGATTCGCAGCTTCATTAATTATTTCCGAAATTCGTTCGCGACTTCTTTTATAGCACAATACTGCTTCAATAAAATCTGCTTCCTTTGAAAGCAAATAAGACACCCAAATTTTTTTCTTAAACTCTTGAACATCAGCTAACTCAGGTATAATGGACTTATTCTGACTTATAAACGCTCTGAAATCTCGTGTGCCTATTTTTTTATCTAAAATCGTATCTAATTTGGCAAATTTTTCCGCCATACCAACTTCAATAATCCGCCGTTTTTCTTCATCGATAATCTCCCTAAACTCTTTTTCGTCTCGTCCAACGCTTTCGCCATTTAAAAGGACTTTATGGTTTGCCTGAAAAAATCCAGACTTAGCTAAATCGCCTGATATTTCCTTGGCATTATAATGATCAAATTTTGATTGAAAGACTACAGAATTAGATAACAATTTGTTATATTGCACAACATATGAAGTTAATTCATCTAGTAACTCAGGGCGTTTTAAAGCGTCCTCTGCATCAGGAGTGAATAATTTCCCATATGAAATATTTTCGAATTGTGCTTGTGCTTTCAATTCAATATCATCAGAGATACGGCTTAATAGCTCGTAAGAGTTTATTGGTTCTTCACCAAAATCTTTAACTAAAATGCTTATTGCATCTTTTTTCCCTGACATTGTCGAAAGATTTCTTTTCACAGCATCCATCTTACTGTCTATCTCATTATGAATCGAATCATATTCGTTTTTTAGGCTTTGGTTTGCCAACAGTAAACTCATACGTTCCGATTTGTAATCACCTCGATATGGTGCTACAACTAGTATATCTGATGCTTCAAAATCAATTCCATCTTGATTGTCGTGCTTGACAATTCTAGTAGTCTTACGTTCAGGAAAAAAAGCGTCTGTTGTAATCCGATTGTCACATATATCTTGTAGAGTTCGTGCAAATGAAGTTTTCATAGTGCCATTGGGAGCATATATAATATGAGCCTTTTTATTTGCATTAAAATTAAATGTGTATTGAAAAGATTTTATTCCATAACAATTCTCAAGCTTAAAGTAGACAATCCCCATAAAACCTCCCGCTAGTAACGCACAATAAGAGTTTAAACTGTTGAAAACAGGATTCTTTTGTTATTAATTTATCTTACTTTAAAATTTTAACGAAGTCCATCATCGTGCTTAATAAATAAAAGAAAAGCCGGATGCGATACCATCCGGCTTTGCAGGTTGTCCGTTCGTTATTTTGGTTTCCGGTAGGATAGAACATTCTTCGGGCAAACATCCACGCATTCCCCGCAGAGGATGCAATCGAAACTCTTTACGCTGCCCGTTTTCACCGCGGCGTTGACGTCGATGCTCATCGGGCATTTATTGTTGCACTTTTTACAGTCGATGCACGCTTCCAGCTTTGCTTTGATCCGCATTTGCGGCAGATGCAGCACGCGCCCAACCGCCATGCCCGCCGTTAGGAACGGGCTCATCCAGCATACGCCGTGGCAAGCGCCGCGCCGACCGAGCGCAAGGTCCAGAATAAAGAACAATCCTAACACAAAGTAATAGATGATGTATTTTACTGGTTCATCCACAGAGATATAGTGTTCCGTCATGCGCAAAGGATCAAGTCCCTTTATCCCACCAGCAAGAATAAACCCCGTTGTCAGCACACCGAACCACACCGCAAAAATGCAGTAGCGAACGATGCGCAGCGTTTTCGCGTTCGCCGGTTTCGGATTCACCGTTTGCGCAACCTCCGCCAGCCCACCCGCCGGGCAAAGCCAGCCGCACCATGCGCGTCCGAAGAAAATGCCGGACAGAAAGAGCAACACAAACATCATCGCGCTGCCGGAAAGCACCCCCGCAAACGCGCCGTCGATGGAAACATACGGGGAGAAAAAGTTCATTGTAATCGGGAAAAGAAACAGGGAAACATATAGCAGGATTCTGCGGATTTTTTGACGCATTGGTTTACTCCTTTTTCGCTGTGTCCGTTTGTCTGTTCTCGTCTCGTAAGCCGGATTTTGCGGCTTGAGCGAGTTGTTTTTGCTCAAAATATTGTTTTGTTTCGCGGCACCAGTCCAGATACGCGCGGTTGGCCTTTTGTCCAAAGTCGATCACACGCAGGATTTCGCCATGGTTCTCGTCGTCGTCCGGTATGCTCTCCAGCTCTTTCTGAAACAGGGTCAGAATGTGCAACTGACTTGCGTGGCTCTCTTCAAACGCGCCCAGGTGCGCAAGCATCGCTTCCGGCGCAGCATAGCCGGAAAAATATGTTTTCAGCAGAATTTCCAATCGAAAAGACTCTTTTTCGACCGGCTGGCCAAGCCAGTTGACCAGCGATTCCCTGCCCACAGCCGTAATGGCATATGTTTTCACCGCGCGACCACCCGCATCTTCCTGCGGGCATTCCTGAACGAGGCCTTGCTCGGCAAGCGATTTGAGTGCGGGAAAAATTTGACCGAAGCTTTCGCTCCAAAAGAACTTAAACCGGATATCGACGATCTTTTTGATTTGATATCCGCTGAGCGGCCGCTCCGCCAAGAGCCCGAGAATCACATAATCCGTTTGTCGCATGCGTTCGCCTTCTTTATATCTGTTAGATATATATTAGCAGAATTATTCTGCTTGTCAACGCTTTTTATATATCTTTTTGATATATCTGATCGATTGAACAAAAAACCGCCCGAAGGCGGTCTAATATTTAATGTAGATTTCTATCTCGTAGATTCTCTATTTTGCCGCGTTTGCCGCAACGGCGACGGCATCCCACACGCCGGAAAACGGCGGCGCATAGCCAAAGTCCGCAAATCCCAGCTCCTCCGTCGTCATGCCGCGGTCGATTGCGAGCGCAAACAAATCGATACGAATCGCGGCGTCCCGCTCCCCCATAATTTGCGCGCCGAGCAGAACGCGATCCGGCTCGCGGTAACAGAGTTTCATTACGATATCGCAGGCGTTCGGGTAATAACGCGGGTGTGAGTATGCGTGAACCGTAATACTCTTTGCGTCGATTCCGGCCAGTTTTGCTTCCGTTTCCATAATGCCTGTCTTGGCGAATTCCAAACCCATACAATGCAGCATAGCGCTGCCGAGCGCGCGCTGATAGTTCACGGGTTTATCGCACATGCTGTCCCCTGCAAGTCGCCCCTGCTTATTGGCATACGTGCCGAGCGGAAAATACACCGGCTTTTGCAAAAGTTCGTGCCAAACGCTTGCGCAATCACCCGCAGCAAACACATCCGTCTCGCTCGTCTTCATCGCGCCGTCGGTCGCAATGGCGCCGTTTGGCAGTTTGATCAAACCGTGCGCAAAGGCTGTGTTCGGTATAACACCCACGGAAACAATGACCACGTCGGCCTCATATTCGCCTTTTTCCGTTACGACGGAGGTAACATGTTCCGTTCCGCTAATCGCGGTGACCCGCTCGCCTAAATGTATGTGCGCCCCGTGGCTGGTCAATTCATCCAGAGCCGCGCTCGCAAATTCTTCCTGAAACCCCGGCAGCAGTTGATTCGTAGCTTCTATCACGCGAAGGCTTTTCACCTTTTGCAGCAGACACGCTTCGGCAAGCTCCATCCCGATAGCGCCGCCGCCGATGATAACAACATTGCCGCGCTTCGGTAGAATCGCATCGCGAATCATTTGTGCATCCTGCGGTGTTTTCAGCGTAAAAACACCGGCCGTTTGTTCCCCGGGTACGTTCAGCCGCCTGGGCGATGCACCGCTGGCAATCAGCAATCGATCATATCCCGCATAAAACTGGTTTCCTTCGGAATCATGTCCCGAAACCGTCTTGTTCGAAAAGTCGATTTGTTCCGCAGAATACCCCATGCGCATGATGATTCCGTTTTCTTCAAAATCGGACACACTGCGAATCCGTACCAAATCCAGATCGTCGTTGAGACCCGCAATATAATACGGCAGCCCGCATGCGCCGTAAGACACCTCGAATGTCTGCTCCAATACGGTCACTTCGCATTCCGGCTGTCTGCGTTTGATGCGGGAGGCCGCGCTCATCCCCGCTGCGTTTGCACCGATGATTAAAAACTTCATATTCTATCCCTCCGTCAGACGTGAGATACCTTAATAACTGATTCTATCTTAACATAAGCGTGCGGATACGCAATGGCTGGTATTCCAGCCAAAACAGGGGTATGATAACGACAGGCACAGAATTATCTGCGCAAATTTCCGAAGCATCGGAGGAATGTATTTATGCAGGCAAAACTGCTCAATCACGGTCAAACGCTCGTTCTCTGCCTCGCGGTCGGAGAAGAGATTGTCTCTTGCGTGCTGGAAGCCGCAAAGACATACCAAATTTCTTCCGGAACAGTCAGCGGAATTGGCGCGGTGCGCTCCGCGGAAATCGGGTTGTTCGACCCAACGGAAAAGGTGTATCATAAAACAACATTGCAGCAGCCGCTTGAAATCGCCGCGCTCACAGGCAATCTCTCTACCAAGGATGGGCAGGCATATGTCCACATGCACGTCGTGCTGGGCGACGTTGAAGGCCGCGCGTTCGGTGGGCATCTGACCAGCGGCGTGGTTGGCGCAACGGCGGAAATCTTTATCCAGATTTGTTCCGAACCAATTGAGCGCGCGTTTTCAGACGAAGTCGGACTGAATTTGATGACGCTATAAGTCTCAATTGATAATCATAATAACGCGAACGTCCCCGCCGGAGATTCCGGCAGGGACGTTTTCTTATTATACGAGCTCAGTTGAGGAAAAGGGCGATGTCGTCGTCCACATTTCCTACGCCGGCGATGCCGAACGTATCCACAAGCACCTTCGCCACGTTTGGCGAGAGGAAACCCGGAAGTGTCGGGCCGAGGTGAATGTTTTTCACGCCCAGTGAAAGCAGCGCAAGGAGTACGATAACCGCCTTCTGCTCATACCAGGCAATGTTAAACGCCAGCGGCAGTTCGTTGACGCTGTTGAGCTGGAACGCCTCCGCCAGCTTCTGCGCGATGACCACGAGCGAATAGCTGTCGTTGCACTGTCCCGCGTCCAGCACGCGCGGTATGCCGCCGATGTCTCCAAGATTGAGTTTGTTATAGCGGTATTTCGCGCAGCCCGCGGTCAGGATCACGGTGTCCTTTGGCAGTTTTTCCGCAAATTCGGTGTAATAATCGCGGCTCTTCATGCGCCCGTCGCAACCCGCCATGACGAAGAATTTCTTGATCGCGCCGCTCTTGACCGCGTCGATTACCTTGTCCGCCAGCGCGAGCACCTGCGCATGCGCAAATCCGTTGACGATTTCGCCATGCTCAATCTCTTCCGGAGCCGGCAATGTTTTTGCAAGCGCGATCAGTCCGGAGAAATCCTTCTTTCCGTCGGCATTTGCTTTGATGTGTTTGCAGCCGGGGAACCCCGCCGCGCCGGTGGTAAAGATGCGCGCGCGAATCTCTTCGCTCTTCGGCGGCACGATGCAGTTTGTGGTAAAGAGAATCGGGCCATGGAAAGACTCAAACTCCGTGAGCTGTTTCCACCAGGCGTTGCCGTAGTTGCCGACGAAGTTATCGTATTTTTTAAACGCGGGATACGCATGCGCGGGCAGCATCTCGCCGTGTGTGTAAACATCCACGCCTGTTCCGCGCGTTTGTTCCAGCAATTGTTCCAAGTCGACCAGATCGTGACCGGAAACAAGGATAGCCGGATTGCCGCGCACGCCGATGTTCACCTTTGTGATCTCCGGCGTGCCGTAGCGCGCGGTGTTCGCCGCGTCCAGCATCGCCATCGTCTTTACGCCGTATGAACCCGTTTTGAGCACAAGCGCGGTGAGCGCATCCGCCGAGAGCGTATCGTCCAGCGTTGCGGCGAGCGCCTCATAGATAAACGCGGAAATATCGTCGTCTTTACTGCCGAGATTGCGCGCGTGTTCGGCATATGCCGCTAGGCCTTTGATTCCGTAAACAATCAGTTCGCGCAGGGAGCGAACATCTTCGTTCTCTGTCATTAGTACGCCGACTTCAGCCGCTTTTTGCAGCATCTGCGTCGTGCCGGAAACGGTAAACGTCGCCGCGTCATGATAGGTTCCCTTGCAGGGGCGGAGGCTGTCTCGCAGTGCGAGTATTTTGATGATCTGCCGTTCGATGGCGTCGCTGTCGAAGTTTGCGTTCGTAATCGTCATAAACAGGCTCGTGAGCACCTCGCCGTTTACCTCGTCGAGTTCCTTGCTGTCCAGCCCGTCCCGCACCACGATATCCGAGATTCCTTTGAGCACATACAACAACAGGTCCATGCGATTGGAAATATCCTCCGATTTTCCGCAAACGCCGCGTACCGTGCAGCCTTTGTTGCCTGCTGTTTCCTGACATTGATAACAAAACATACCCATACTCGTTCCTCCTGATTCTGCGCAATTGCGCAGCTCGTTTCTTATTTGTTCAGGCCAAGTATACCGTTGTTTTCCTGTCGGTTCTGTTTGTTTTACAACGTTTTTTTGCTTTTTTCAGTATTTCTTCATCGATTTGTTACGTTTGATATGACTGCTATTTTTTGTGCCAAATTCATCATACCGCATTTCTAGAATCTCTACAACTTCAGTAAAAAACAGACGTCATTACGGCGTCTGTTTGAAGCTCAAATCGTTTGACTTACAAACTCAGTATGAAAAATCCCATTCTTCCAATGCAGCGCGAATCTCGTCCAGCGGTGAGTAATCCTCAATGGGATTGTTTGCAAGAAAGAGCCGGTTCAGTTTTGTCAGTCCAGTCAACGGGGAAACATCCGTAATTTGGTTTGCCTGAAGATCCAGATAGATCAGATTCGTCAATCCCGACAGCGGCTTAACATCCGTAATCAGATTGTTATTCAGCGTGAGCGCCTGTAGCTTGGTCAACCCGGCCAGCGGGGTGAGATCGCTGAGCCGTTTTCCGCCAAACACAGTCAGGCTCATCAAATTCGGCATGTTCGCGACAATCGAAAGATCGTCGATCACAAGTCCGCCCAATTGGAGTGACTCCAACTTTGTCATGCCAGCCAACGGACTAATGTCGATCGGAGCGGTCGGGTCGTCCGCATTCAGCACGGCGTACCCAAGCCCGAGATAGGTCAGGTTGGTAAAGTACTTCAGCGCGTCTAGTGAATGGATATACGGCTGATCAGGGTCGACTCCCTGCATCTGAAACACCAGTTCGGTCACCTGCTGCGCTTCCGCAACAGTTATCTCTCCGGTCGGTCGATTCATCGCCTCGCGGATCAGCCCTTCCAGCACATCGTCGTTGAACTCGATTACCTCCGGCGCAGTTGTTTCCGGGTTTTGCGTTTCCTGCGTTTCCACGGTTACGATCTCCGCGGTCGCCTCCGGAATTTCCGTTGTTTTGTTGCCGGCGCAGGCGGTTAGTCCGCCCAAAAGAACAGCTGCCGTCAGGCAGCAAAAAACTCTTTTCATCTGTAAACTCCGTTCAATATACTCGTATCACCTGAATGATACTTGCTTTGATTCTTGTTGTTATTATATCATGTGTTTATCGGTGCGATTATACTCGAGCTGAATTTCACAGGTAGTTTGATATTGCTACATTTCCGATCATACTTGCAGTATAAAAAACCAATTTTCTTCTATTCAACTTTTGATTGCAGGAGGTTGTTACCATGCCGAACAATAGTTTTTTCGGAAGAAACATGACCGGAGATTGGGGGTCGCGTCCGGAAAACCGCGTTATGACAGAATATGACAAAATTCCTGCTGAACGAATAAAACGCAGTCATATCGGCTGGATTGTGATCCTCGTCGGTATTCCTCTTTTTCTCTTTCTCCTTGGAATTTTAGGCGGTTTCCAACGATAATTTAATCAGAATCAGTCACATTTCAATCTGAAATAGGAATTTGTATGAAAAACGACTATGGCTACTTCGGAAAAGGCATAACCGGATACATGCACTATAAGCAGGCGTTTGATCGCAACAACGGCGGCGGCAAAGGCCCAAGCGGAAACGGCGGAGGCGGCGGTTGCTCGCCTCTTTTGATTGTTTTCATCATTCTTTTAGTTCTCACCATATTTTCGCATTGCGGCGACTAACAGGAACACCCGTAATACTATGGTAGTACGATGCTTCGTTTTTTCAGTGTTTCGGATAAGCATTTCTATTGTTTTGGCAACTGCCGTGTTCTGCGTAGGTAAGTTTAGTTACCCTCGGTGGTAATTTCGCTTAACGCCTCGATTTTTCCCGATCATCAACTCATAGATTTTATTTGACAAATATTTTCGTTTCCAACATACTATCGTTACGCCATTTATTTAACAGCATGTTCGGTAAGTAACTTATTGGAACTTAACGAACGCATCGAAATTGTTCGACTTTCTCGTTCATCATAATTTTCACCGGAAGGAGCTCTTGAACCCAATGCCGGAAGCACCGCAAAAAATCGACCGTCGCGTTCTGTATACAAAGATGTTCCTGCGCGAAGCGCTGCTGGAACTTCTGCGCGATAAGCCGATTTCCAAGATTACGCCAACGGAGCTTTGCCGCCGCGCCGGCATTAACCGCAACACGTTTTACACGCATTTTCAAAGCGCGGAAGATTTGCTCGAAAACGTTGAAGAAGAGTTGTTTGACAAGGTGAAAAGCTCGCTGGACCAGATCACCGAAGAACAGAACATCTCATCGCTTATCGAAGAAATCTGCCTCGCGATTGCGCAAAACTACGAGCTGAGCCATATCCTGCTTTCAGAAAACGGAGACCCGCATTTTCTCACGCGGCTAATTTCACTCGCGCATGATCAGACAATGATTTCCTGGCGTTCCGCCGGAATACGCGCGGATGCGGCATTGCAGGAAATTCTATATACATATTCGGTCAACGGCAGCGTCGCCGTTATCCGCGAATGGGTGCGTCAGGGCATCCCCCAGCCGCCGCAAATTGTTGCAGCACAAATTGAACGGTTGACGCTGAACGGATTAAACGCGTTTATGCGATAAGCGAATCACCCCTGCCTTTCAGGAAAGGAAGAATATATGAGTAAACCTGTTGTTCTCGTGATTGACGGTCAGGGCGGCCGTATTGGGAAGCTGATCATCGAATTGTTGTCGTCCCGAACCGACCGTTATGAAATTATTGCCACAGGCACAAACAGCGTAGCGACAACAACGATGATAAAAGCGGGCGCAGTACGCGCGGGCACCGGTGAAAATGCGGTTCTCGTCAACTGCCGTACGGCGGATTGCATCATTGGCCCGCTTGGCATCGTGCTAGCGGATTCTATGATGGGAGAGATCACACCGGCAATCGCAGTTGCCGTTGGTCAAAGTCCCGCCGTTCGTCTGCTGATTCCAATGAATCTTTGCGGCAGCTATGTTGCAGGTCTCGGTCCGTATGGAATCAAAGAACTGATTTCCCTGACGCTCGATGAATTGGATCGTCGCTTTTTGGAGACAACTGTCGTATCATGACCCATTCGCTGTTATATCTTGACAGCATGGTGATATCGTCTGTAAAATAATCGCATTGAGTTCATCACGAAGATGAACGAGTTTTAAGCAAACGTGCTTAAAGCAACTCGCCACGAAGGCGGACAAAACTACAATCCTTTCGCATAATACAGCCACGAAGGCTACTTGTTCCGGTCAAGCTGGAACGGTCCTCGCGGCTGTTTTTTGTTGTAAAAAAATATAAAAGGAGTAAATCTACATGTATCGATTCATCATGAACAAAACAAAACGCCTTATCCTTGCCGGACTTTGCATCGCCCTTGGCGTTGTGCTCCCGCTCGCGTTTCACTCTATCGCCAACGCGGGCAGTATTTTTCTACCGATGCACATTCCGGTACTGCTCTGCGGTCTTGTCTGCGGCTGGCCCTACGGGCTGGCATGCGGCGTTCTGACACCGCTTCTTTCGAGCATATTCACAGGTATGCCGCCGATGGCATATTTACCAAGCATGCTCTGCGAACTTGCGGTATACGGGTTGGTTTCCGGTCTGCTCATGCGGTATATCCGTACCGGAAAGCTCATATTGGATCTCTATATTTCGCTCATTGGCGCAATGCTGGCCGGTCGCCTTGTGTTTGGTTTGCTCAACGCGTTGATCTTCCGTGCGGGTGCCTATTCGTTCGCTATCTGGACAACCGCCGCGTTTGCCACCGCTCTGCCGGGCATCATCATTCAACTAGCCATCATCCCCGTACTCATACTTTCCCTGAAAAAATCGCATCTAATTACAGAATAAAATGCTGCTCATAAAAAGCGGCGGTATGGTTTTTCCATGCCGCCGCTTTTTTTGTTTTTCGTTGTTATGCGTCAAGCTCACGCCCGACAATCGTTTTACTCTGTCCCTGTTCGCCGAACAACGCATAGCTGGAAAACTGCTTTTTATCCGCCCACGTTTTTTCGTCGATGGTCACCTCATATCCGCCGCAATTCAAAACATACCATGTATGGTATAACGCATCCGAGCCGGAAAACGCCGTCATGAGCGCCATAATAATGCCGCCGTGAACCGCGAATCCAACGCGCGACTCTCCGCGGGCAATCGCGTCGGCAACCGCGCCGGCAAACGCCGCAGATGCGCGCTTTGCAAACCCGGGCACGCTCTCCCCGTTCGGGCAAGCGTCTATGCAACCGCCCTCAAGCCAGGCGTTATAATCCTTATCCTGTTCCATTTCGGCTGCGGAGCGCCCCTCAAAATCGCCAAAGTCCATCTCTCTCAAATCCGGTACGGTTACAATCTCCGCATTTGGAAAGCAAATGCGCGAGGTCTGTTGCGTGCGTTGCAACGGGCTGGCATACGCCAGTTTGATCTCCGGAAAATGCCGCGCGGTTTCGGCCTCGGCGATTCCCTCCGCACAGAGCGGATCGTCCGTCCTGCCGTTGTAGCGTCCCGCGAGGTTGCCTTTGGTCTTGCCGTGCCGAAGAAGAACGATGGAAAGCATATGGTTCACTCCTTTGCCACCGGTTGTATCATCTGTGTACGGCAGCATTCAATTGATTCATAAAAAACAGAACAGCGCTTTTGCGATGTTCTGTCGATTATACACTACTTTTCCCCCGAAAATTGCCGATTTTCGTAAAATCCGTGTGATTTTTGCTGAATTGTACCTGCGATCAATTTTATTCCTGCCATTGCGAAAGCATCTTTTGCATCCAACCGGATACATCCATATTATATGCCTGATTGAGATGTTTCGAAGAAAAGACCTCTTTCGCCGCGCCGTATGCAATTGTTTTTCCGCCGTCAAGCAGCAGCGCGTGCGTGCCATATGCCCGCGCAAGGCTAAGATCGTGCACAACGGAAACCACCGCGCGTCCCGGTGTTTTTAGCCACTCTCCGATGATTTCGAACACCTGCTTCTGATAGACGAGGTCGAGATGGTTGGTCGGTTCATCCAACAGCAGCACCCTCGGATTCTGCGCAAAGAGCTGCGCTAAAAACGTTCTCTGCAATTCGCCGCCGGAGAGCGTCAGCACATTATTGTCGGCAAACCGCGTCATACCCGTCAGCTCGAGCGCACGCGCAACGGCTTCTTCGTCCTCCACTTTTCCGCCAGAAAAAGGCCCCGGCGCGTAAGCATAGCGTCCGAGCCGCACGACGGAACCAACCGTAAAACCATATCCCATCGAATGCGACTGCGACAAAACACCGATTAGTTTTGCCAGCTCATGCGCGCGGTATGTCCGAACGTTTTTTTCCATCACGCGGATTTCACCGGTGTAGGCAATCCCCTGCGAAATCGCGTTGACGACGGTGCTTTTACCCGCGCCGTTCGGGCCGATCAGCATGAGCCAATCCCCTTCCGCGAGCGAAAAGTTTATGTGATCCGCAATCGTTAGCGCGCCGTATTGCACGGTCAGGTTGTTTACGTCGAGCAGGTTCATATCCGCGCCCTCCTCGACCGGTAAAAGATGACAACAAACAAAATCGCGCCGATAAACGAGGTGACCACGCCGATTGGCAGTTCGATCGGGTTGAGCAGGATGCGCGCTACCAGATCCGCCAGCATGAGAAACACCGCACCGCCGAACAGCGACGCCGGAAGCAGCCGCTTGTGATCGGGACCGACGATCATGCGCACCATATGCGGCGTTACGAGGCCGACGAATCCGATTGTGCCGCCGATGGAGACGCATACGCCGATGAGCGCGCTCATCGCGATAAGCAGGAGAAGCTTGACCCGCCGCACGGGTACGCCGATGTTGCGCGCATTGTCCTCGCTGACGGCAAAGGCGTTTAGCTCCCGCGAAAACCGCAATATCACGCCGCCGAACAGCACAAGCGCGCCGAGCAGCACAAGCGCGTTTTGCAGCGTTGTGCCCAGCAGCGACCCCATCGTCCAGAATGTAATCTGCTTGACTTTATCGGACGCAAACGAAATTATCAGCGCAAGTATGCTGGAAATAAACATGGAATAGATCACCCCGATGAGAATGATCGTATTCGTGCTCATGGAATAGTCGATTTTATACGCCAGCGTCAGAATGATCAGCAGCGAGAGAAACGCAAACGCGATCGCCATCACCATCGTGCCCGCAAACGGCAGCTGCGGCAGCGTGATACCGAACGCAATTGCGATCACCGCGCCGAGGGATGCGCCGCTCGCGACACCAAGCGTGCTGCCGTCCGCCAGCGGGTTTTTCAACAGTCCCTGCATCGCCCCGCCGCAAAGCGAAAGCGCCGCGCCCGTGAGCGCAACGCACAGCACGCGCGGCAAACGAACGGAAAGAATGATCGGAACCGAAATTCCGTCCAACTGCGGCAGATTCCAGATCGCATTCCAAACGACTGTTAACGTCTCTTTCAGCGGCAGGCTCACGCTGCCGACGCAGATGCAAAGCGCCATAACCGCCAGCGTGACAAGCGAAAACAGGAGGAGTTCGCCTATGCGAAACCCTTCCCGTTTGCCTCTTCTATGCTTGTTTTGTGCGGTGGGCGGCAGCTCGCCCTCCGCCAAATCGCGTTGATTACGCCGCATTATCCTGTTGGATTGCCTCCAATACAAAGTCAAAGAGTGCCTGTGCACCGGTTGCCAGACGCGGGCCGGGGCGGGAGAGTTCGTTGTCAGGCAGGTTCAGAATGTCGCCGTTTTGCACGGCGGTCAGATCCTGCCATCCCGCGCGGGAAAGGATTTCTTCCGTCGGCGTCTGTCCCTCGCCGTAGTACATCGCAATGGTTACAATGATGTCGGGGTTCGCTTCCAGCACCTGCTCTTCGGATACTTCCGCCCAACCGGAGACATCCGCAAATACGTTTTTCAGTCCGAGCAGGGTTGCGATTTCGTCCATAAACGTGCCGCTGCCCGCCGTCCAGAGACCGTATTGCAGCGGAGAAACTTCAAAATAAACGCTCTTACCTTCCAGTTCCCCCGCGCGCGCGGAGAGCGCGTCAAAGGTCGTCTGCATATTGGCAATCACCGACGCCGCTTCTTCGTCGTGTCCGGTCAGCGTGCCAATCAGCTCAATGGCGGTATAAACACCTTCAATATCCTTCGCGTCCGAAACCACGCAGGCAATTCCCGCGTCTTCCAGTTGTTTCACCTGGTCCTCGGTCTGCGCCATCGCGCTCATCAGGAGCACCTGCGGTTGTAGCGCGATGATCTGTTCGAGGTTGGTCTCCATGCCGGACTGCACGGCGACCACATCCAGTACTTCCGCCGGATAGTCGCAGTATTCGCCGCGGCCGACGAGTAAATCGCCAGCGCCGACGGCATAAAGCACCTCGCAGTCCGCCGCGCTGAGCGCGACGACGCGGGTTGCAGGTTCCGCAAGCGTTACTTCGCGTCCCATCATGTCGGTAACGGTAATGCCGCTTGGCGCTTCCGTTGCCGTCTCTGTCGGGGCGGCGGTCGCTTCCGATTCAACCGCTGCAGACGCGCAGGCGGAGAGCGAACCAAGCAGTAAAATTGCCGCAAGCAGCGCGGCCAATCGTTTTGTGTGTTTGATCATAATTCTTTCCCTTCAATAAGCTGTTTTACACTGTTTCATGAATAGAGCTGAGAGGGAAACAATAAAAAAATTGCTCCGCTCTTTGAGGAGAGGGAGCAATGGAAACTTCGCGTGCTGTCGGCGCGGTCAATAGCTTCACTCCACCCCAGGAGTATTGTTCATGCATAAACAGGTCTCCCGGCTTCGCTTCATCCTACTTGGACGCCTTCCCGCGCGATGATCGCAGTGGCTTTGTGTCCGTTCGTCCGCTTCACGGTTACTGGGGTAGCTCGGAACTTTCATCCGCATTCCCTTGGTGGAATTTCTCCGCCAGCGCCTTCATCAGGCGCAGATACGCACGCTATTCATTTAACAAAAGTATACGTACCCGATTCGATGGTGTCAATGTTAAGACGCGAAAAAAGCATTGATAAACGAATAAAAGCACACTTTATTATCATGCCGTTTTTGCGAATAACTTCTCATTTTTCGCGGTTTGTGATACCATATATTGGGAATGAATGGGAGAATAATCGCATATGAAAACACTGCTCAAGCACTGTCGAATCTACGACGGCACCGGCGCTGACGCATTTGTCGGCGACATCCTCATCGAAAACGAAACCATAGTTGAAGTATCCCCAAATATCGAAGCGGCCAACGCCGAAGTTGTCGATTTATCTGGCAAGAGCGTCTCCTCCGGCTTCTTTGACGCGCATTCGCATAACGACTGGTTCGCTGCAAAGAAAGATGCGCGCCCGTATTTTGAACCGTTTGTCCGGCAGGGCATTACCTCGTTTATCACGGGCAACTGCGGTTTGTCGATGACCGGGTTTGCGAAAGAAAGCGAACACATCGACAAAGTCGGCGCGGGACTGTTCCATATGGACGACCTGACGGGCGTGTATCCCGATGTCGACTCGCTCTTTTCTGCAATCGACGCAAACACGCCGCTCAACGTTGCGTCCCTGACCGGTCACTGCTCCGCTCGCGTAAGCGGAACGGGTTACTGCAATCGGCCTTTAACGCCGGAAGAGCGGGGTGAGATGCTCGCCCTGATGGAAAAAAACTTGCAACAAGGCGCCTGCGGGGTTTCGCTCGGTTTAATGTATGAACCCGGTCTATACGCGCCGAAAGAAGAATTGCGCGCCGTTGCCGAACTCTGCGCGCGCTACGACCGCCCGCTAACCGTTCACCCGCGCGCATGCTCCGCGGTTTCCATGGCGTATCCGGAACTGCTCGGAAGAGCGCATCTTCTGCGCGCACTCGACGAACTGGAAGAAATCACCAAAGGGCTGAATGTCAAGCTGCAATATTCGCATGCGATTTTTGTCGGCACCAATTCGTTTAAGTGCCAGCCGGAACTCGTTGAAATCATAGAGCGTATGCGCGCAAACGGCGTGGACGCCATGTTCGATATCTATTCCGAACTGCTGGGCGTTTCGGTGATCACCGTTATCATGCCGACCTGGTATCAGGCGCTTTCCCCCGCAGACAAACGCAAGTTTATCAACAAATTCCGTTTCCGCATTCTCGCCAATGCATCCATCCTGCTGCTCGGATTCGGGTTTAACGACATAGAGATTGCCTACATCGGCCCCGGCTATGAAGAATATGAAGGAAAGACCGTGCGCCAGATCGCAAAAGAGCAGCACATGAACAATCTTGACGCATACCTCATGCTCTGTGAAAAAAGTAATTTTGCTGGTCGCGTCAATATGGGTCCTTACAGCACGCCGGAGATTATCTCGTCTCTTTCAAAGCACGACAACGTGCTGTATATGACGGATGCCTGGGTAGAAGAACACGGCATTCAGAACCCGGCAATCTACGACTGTTTCCCGAAATTCCTGCATCTTTCTCTCAACGGAACGGGAGATACGATGCCCCGCACGATCCGCAAGATGACGGGCGCCGTCGCAGACCGCTTTTCGATTCCGCAGCGCGGCTATGTGAAAGCGGGCTATTATGCGGATCTGACCGTGTTTGACGAAACAGAATTGAAGAATACCGCGCCGGATCAGTCCAAAGCGTTTGGCATTGATCGGGTTTATGTGAACGGCAAACTCGTGTTAAACGGCGATGCACTCGACAAAACGGCATTTGCCACATCCGGACACGCAATGCGCGCCTAAAAAACGCATGTTACTTTCCTACGTGGAAGGGAGGACCGCTTGAATAATCTATTGCAGCTCAAGTACGCAGTCGAGGTGGAGAAAACAGGCTCCATCAGCAAAGCTGCGGAAAATCTTTATATGAATCAACCAAACCTGAGCAAATCCATCCGCGAACTGGAGGACGACCTGGGCATCGCAATTTTCGACAGAACTGCCAAGGGCGTTGTTCCAACGGAAAAAGGACGCGAGTTTCTTGGTTATGCGAGAATCATCCTTTCTCAGGTTGCGGAGATGGAGGCGCTGTATCGTCCGTCTGAAGATAATAAAATCCGGTTCGATCTTTGCGCGCCGCGCGCCAGTTATGTTTCGCACGCGCTGACAGAAGTAATCCACTCGCTTGGCCCGAATGCGGATTACAGCATCGACTACCGCGAAGCGGGCGCGATGCGCACCATCAAGCAGGTGGCAAACGGCGTAAATCGACTGGGCGTGATTCGCTATCAAACCATTTACGAAACCAACTACCTCAACGCGTTGACCGAACGCGGACTGCAATATGAACCGATTTTCGAGTTTTCATCCGTCGCGATTATGAGCAAGCGCCATCCCCTCGCCGCGCAGGACATGCTCACCGAGGAGGATCTCGCCGATTATACCGAAATTATTTACGGTGACGCGTCAATTCCCGCCCTGCCGGTCAATCAGGCGCGCGAAATCGCACAAGCCATTGAGGCGAAGAAAACCATAACCGTTTATGAGCGCGCTAGCCAGCTTGAGCTCATCAATCGTTTGGAAACAGCGTATGCTCTAGCCTCGCCGATACCGCACGACGTTTTAACCCGCTTTGATCTTACGCAGCGGCGCGTCGCTCTGCCGGGCAATGTTTTTCGGGATGTTTTAATCTATCGCAGCGGGTTTCATCTCTCCCGAATCGATCGATTGCTGATCGAAAAACTCCGCGAATCCACAAAGAAAGTAAATCAACATTAAATATCGATTGCATTTCCGGCGAAAGCCGGATTTTTTATTTTTTGGTGTAATTATTATCCTAAAAGCCAATTTTTGCACAAAATCTGAATCAATCGGATCCAAATCCGCATAAATAGATATTATTATATCGATATCTATATACTGATATTCCGTATTTCTATCTTCTCTCATACCGTGTTTCGACGTATCCTAAAACCAGAAAGAAAGTAACCTGCTTATAAAAGAAGCATCGGGCGTCCCGCTAACTGCTTGCAGGAACCTGAACAAAGAGGAAACAAGAGGAGATGGAGCGTATGTTACAAAAGACGAATCGAACCCCCATTGACAGCGTAGAGGCCATGGAAACCGCATTTGCCCGTCTGCGCGAAGCACAGAGCAAATTTGCAACCTACACGCAAGAGCAGGTGGATAAAATCTTCCTGGCAGCAGCGACCGCCGCAAACAAGGCCCGCATCCCGCTGGCGAAGCTCGCCGTGGAAGAAACCGGCATGGGCGTTGTTGAAGACAAGGTGATCAAAAACCACTATGCTTCCGAATATATTTATAACGCATACCGCAACACGAAGACCTGCGGCATTATAGAAGAAGACAAAGCCTATGGCATCGTCCGCATCGCGGAACCGATCGGCGTTATCGCCGCGGTAATTCCGACCACAAACCCGACATCAACCGCAATCTTTAAAACCCTGATCGCGTTAAAAACGCGTAACGGCATTCTCATCAGCCCGCATCCGCGCGCAAAAGCGTCCACCATTGAAGCGGCGCGCATCGTGCTCAACGCGGCGGTTGCCGCAGGCGCGCCGGAAGGCATTATCGACTGGGTGGATGCACCGAGTCTTGAACTGACCAACCTTGCCATGAAAGAAGCCGACATCATCCTCGCAACCGGCGGACCCGGCATGGTCAAGAGCGCATACAGCAGCGGCAAACCCGCCGTCGGCGTCGGCAGCGGCAACGTGCCCGCCATCATCGACGACACGGCAGATATCCTGATGGCTGTCAGCTCGATCATCCTGAGCAAGACGTTTGACAACGGCATGATCTGCGCGTCTGAGCAGAGCGTTATCGTTCTTGACTCCGTCTATAACAAGGTGAAAAAAGAGTTTGCCGACCGCGGCTGCTATTTCCTGAAAGCGGATGAAACCGACAAAGTACGCAAGACCATTTTGATCAACGGCGCGCTGAACGCAAAAATCGTTGGGCAGACGGCTTTCGCAATCGCCAAGCTCTCCGGCGTAACGGTTCCAGAATCGACAAAGATTTTAATCGGCGAAGTCGAAAGCGTTGAACTCTCCGAAGAATTCGCGCATGAAAAGCTCTCACCCGTACTCGCCATGTACCGCGCCAAGAGCTTTGACGAAGCGCTGGATAAAGCGGACCGCCTGATTGCAGACGGCGGTTACGGTCACACGGCTAGCGTTTACCTCAACGCCATTACGGAAAAAGAAAAACTCGCAAAATATTCCGCGCGCATGAAAACCTGCCGTATTCTCGTGAACACGCCTTCGGCACACGGCGGAATCGGGGATCTGTTCAACTTCAAGCTTGCTCCCTCCCTCACACTCGGCTGCGGCAGCTGGGGCGGCAACTCCGTTTCCGAAAACGTTGGCCCGAAACATCTGCTCAACATCAAAACCGTTGCCGAGAGGAGAGAAAACATGCTTTGGTTCCGTACGCCCGATAAAGTATACTTCAAGAGAGGCAGCCTGCCCGTCGCGCTGGACGAACTCAAATCGACGCTCGGCAAAAAACGCGCCTTCCTGGTAACCGATACGTTCCTTTATGAAAACGGCTATACCAAGCCGGTGACCGATAAACTCGATGAAATGGGCATTGCGCACGAAACGTTCTTCAACGTTCTCCCCGATCCGACGCTTGCAAGCGCCCGCGAAGGCACCAAACAGATGGCAACCTTCAAACCGGACGTAATCATCGCGCTCGGCGGCGGTTCCGCGATGGACGCGGCAAAGATCATGTGGGTGCTTTACGAACATCCCGAAGCGGACTTCATGGATATGGCAATGCGCTTCTCGGATATCCGCAAGCGTGTTTACACCTTCCCGAAGATGGGCGAAAAAGCCTACTTCATCGCGATTCCGACCACGGCAGGCACGGGCAGCGAGGTAACGCCGTTTGCCGTCATCACGGACGAAACGACCGGCGTGAAATATCCGCTGGCAGACTACGAACTCATGCCGGATATGGCAATTGTTGACGCGGACATGATGATGAACGCGCCGAAGGGCCTAACCGCAGCAAGCGGCATCGACGCTGTGACGCACAACCTGGAAGCCTATGCTTCCATGCTCGCAACGGACTATACCGACGGCACGGCGCTGCGCTCGCTCAAAATGATCTTCGACTATCTGCCCCGCGCCTATGACAACGGTCAGAACGATCCTGTTGCCCGCGAAAAGATGGCCAACGCCGCTACGATGGCAGGCATGGCGTTTGCAAACGCGTTCCTCGGCGTATGCCATAGCATGGCGCATAAACTTGGCGCGTTCCATCATCTGCCGCACGGCGTTGCCAACGCGCTGATGATCGACGAAGTCATCCGCTTCAACGCAACGGACGTTCCGGTGAAGATGGGTACCTTCTCCCAGTATGACCACCCGCACACCAAGGCCCGCTATGCGGAAGTTGCGGACGCTCTCGGATTCAAAGGCAAGACCGACGACGACAAGGTAGAAGCTCTGATCGCCGCGCTGGATGTGCTCAAAGAGCGCGTCGGCATTAAGAAGACGATCAAGGACTACGGCATCAAGGAAGAAGACTTCCTTGCGCGGCTGGACGACATGGTTGAGCAGGCGTTCGACGACCAGTGCACCGGCGCAAACCCGCGCTACCCGCTCATGAGCGAAATCAAGCAGATGTATCTCAACGCCTATTACGGCACACATACAAACGTTTGACGGGAGGACGACGAATATGGATCTATCGAATGTAATCGCGTTTCGCACCAATAAGACGATTTACCGCGACGGCGACACTGTCATCAAGATGTTTGGCGAAGGGTTCAAGAAGGCGGACGTACTGAACGAGGCGCTCAACCACGCACGCGTGGAGGAGACGACGCTGAACATACCGAAGCTTTACGGCGTCGGCATGACGGAAGATTGCAAGTGGTATATCCTGACCGAGTATATCCCCGGCCGCACGCTCGCGGAGCTGATGGCGGAAAACCCCAAGAAACACGCGGCCTATCTGGAACAGTTTGTCGATTTGCAGTTGACTATGCACCGCCAGATCTGTCCGCTGCTCCCCAGATTAAGGGATAAAATGGATCGCAAGATCATACAAACCGAGCTGCCGACCGCAACGAAGTATGACCTGCACACGCGTCTGGAGTCCATGCCGCGGCATAACAAACTCTGCCACGGGGATTTCAACCCGACGAATATCATCATCCGGGACGACGGAACCCCGTTTATTCTGGACTGGTCTCACGCAACGCAAGGCAACGCTTCGGCAGACGCCGCGCGCACCTATCTGCTCTTTGCGCTCTCTGGCGACGAGAAAACGGCGGAAGCGTACCTGAAGCTCTTCTGCGAAAAGAGCGGAACGCAGCGGCAATACGTGCAAAAATGGATTCCCATCGTCGCCGCAAGCCAGTCTGTTAAGGGCAAGCCGGAAGAGCGCGAATTGCTTTTCCGCTGGGTAGACGTGTTCGATTACGAGTGATTCTCTCAAAAACGGCAGAGCGCGTCGGTTTCGGCGTCGACTCTGCCGTTATCGGTTGATTTTTTCGCTCTATTCGGTTATCATCATCGGAAACACGACAGTTCGGAGGCATTTTTAGAATGAGTGAACTTCACAGCGGCGTGCGCGGCGTGCAAACCGAGATCGTCACTGAAAAAAACATCGCAAAGGCACTCGGCAGCGGCGGCCTGCCGGTTTACGCAACCCCCTGCATGATCACGCTGATGGAATATACCGCAATGGAGAGCGTAACGCCTTATCTGACGGAGGGCAGTTCCACCGTCGGCACCTTGATCAATGTAAAACACCTGAGCGCCACACCTATGGGTATGACGATCCGCTGCGAAACGGAACTCATCGAAATCGACCGCCGCAGACTCGTGTTTTCCTGCCGCGCGTATGATGACGCGGGGCTGATCGGCGAAGGAACGCAGGAGCGATTCATCGTTGACAACGAAAAATTCATGGAAAAAACCGCACAAAAGCTGCACGGTTAATTAATTAAAAAAGCGTCTGGCGCACATAGTCGCCGGACGTTTTTGATTGCCTTTAACTATAAATCAATCTTTATATTTCCCGTATGCGCCGTTCCAGCGATCGGCATGTCTAAAAAACGCATCATAGCCATGCGCCCGGATATACTCCGTCGCCTGCTTGTATTTTTTATATTTGTAGCTTTCATGACCGTAAAATGCAGCAAGAATCGCGCAGGAATCGTACTCAGCACAGTCCGCGCAGCTAGCATGCCCGCGACGGATACAGCAGGTTTTCATAGCGCATTTCGCCTTGGAAATGTCCCGTTCGCCGGTATCGTAACCGACCTTGCATCCCTTGCACGCGCCTTGTCGATATGCCTTGCAGGTACTGCAATAGGCGCCGCAGCAGCCGAGCAATTCTTTGGACATGATGGCCTCCGTTTCAGCGAATTTTCTCGACGCAATGTTCACAATGTGATTCTCAAAAATTGACAGCGGTTGTTTAACGCGGTAGAATAATCGCAGTCTCATCGTGTATCCCATCTAATTGTATGCCAGAAAACCTAAAAAATAAATCGGGAGGTAATTGTCATGCTCTTTGGAGATCCGGGACTCAAGTCGCTTGCCGATCTCGCCAAGGCCGCCGTTCGCGATCCCAGTAATTTCAACTGGACATTCATCGCGATTCTTGCGTTCGTGGTGATGATCTATGTGGACGAAATCCACAAGAAGAATTACAAGGCCATCGCCGCCGCGCTGATGCTCTACAGCGTACACTGGCTCTATGAGATTGCAAACGCGGTCATCTGCTATGTTTCGGGTTATGCGCTCTGGACGGTTTCGCCGGAAAGCACGAGCTATATCCTGCTCATCGGCGTCAGTTGGGAACTTTCCATGATGTTCGCAGTCGCCGGCTTTACCTCAAAGCTGCTGCCCGCTGACAAAAACCTGAAGATTCTCGGCGTCAACAACCGCATTACGTTTGCAATCGGCAGCGCGCTGTTTTTCTCGCTCGTCGAAATTTTCCTCGCCGGAACGCCCGCGTTCATCTGGGTTTATCCCTGGTGGGGTGCGCTTCCTGTGTTCATCACAACCTACATCCCGTTTTTCCTCGCGAGCTACCTCATTTACGACAAGGAACCGAAGGTACAAAAGAAGTGGATTATCTCTCTCGCCAGCGTAAACATCGTACTGCTTGCGGTGCTCGTTCCGCTCGGCATCATCTGATTCGAGTCGGGGTTGCGCTCAGTTTGCCGCTGATTTTGGCGGCGTGCCTCTCTTGCGCACCCGCGGGCGAACCGCAAGGTTCCGTAACGCAAACGGTTAACGACAGCACGCCTTCCCCCGCGCCAGCAACAACGCCTGATGCAACCGCAACGCCTGTTTCCATCGACGTTACGCTCTATGTGCCGGATGAATCCGGCACGGGTCTCGTTTCGGTTCAGACGCTGGCGGAAGATTCTGTTCAGGGGTTACTCTCCGCGCTCGTCGCGGCGGGAGCCCTGCCGGACGTGGACTACGGGCGGAACATCGCGTTTTCCGTCGCGCAGGAAGAACTGACGTTCGAGGATGAAACATTCAGCGGCGTGCTGGTTCGTCTCGATCTGTCGGATGCGTTCGCGCTATCTGTGAAAGCAACCGACACAGCGCATCAGCAGCTGATTCTGCAAAGTCTTGTGAACACGTTTCTTGTGCGCTATCAGGCAGACGGGTTTCTGCTCTCTATCGCGGGAACCGAGCTGGAGACCATCGGCGGTCATTATGACCGGCCGATCGCGTTCGACGAACTCGCGCAAACGTTACAATCCACGCCTTGAGCAACTCAATCAACAAAAAGCTGTGCCTTGCGGCACAGCTTTTTTATATGCGCGAAAGTTTCTCAATCGCTTCTTCTTCCGTTTGAACAAAGAACACATGGTTGCCGTTGTTGCTCTCATAGATGAAATCGCGCAACGGTTTGCTGGTGTAGCCGGAAAAATCCCCTATGATGGCGAGTTTCATCTGATAATTGACGAATTTCTGAAGGATATCGCCCGCGAGACGACTGCTGAGCACGAAAAACCGCTCGTCAATTGCCTGTTTGCCGAGTGCAACGCGATCCGCTCCTGTTTCGTAGCGCACCGTCGCCATCAGATCGAGCGCCGATTGCACGTCTGTAATCAGCAGTTCTTCGCTTTCGATCAGCGCGATTGTACTATTGTTTTTCTGTATCGTTTGAATATTCACTCTGATTCTTACCCCTCAATATTCTCTAAATCGATCAATCGCCGCATATCTGCCGGAAGCGGCGAAACCAGAGTGATTCGCTCACCCGAGACGGGATGCGTCAAGTCAAGTTGATGCGAATGCAGCGCAGGCCGCGCAATCAACGTTCGGTCTTCCGCGCCGTAGAGCCAGTCTCCCGCAAGCGGATATCCAATTGCAGAAAGATGCAAACGGAGTTGATGCGTCCTTCCCGTATGCGGGATGAGCCGGAGAAGCGTGAAGCGCTCGTGATTTGCCAGCGTTTCATATTCCGTCTGCGCAGACTGCCCGTCCTGACAGATCGCGCGCTGATAGGTTGAGCCTTTCGCCATGCCAATCGGCAGATCGATTTTTCCGCTAGGCGGTTCGACCCGACCAACGGCTATGCCAAGATAAACTCTCGCATAGGATTCCGTATGCATCTGCCGACGCAGCCGTTCGTGGATATATCCGCTCTTTGCAAACGCCATAAGGCCGGATGTGCCGCGGTCAAGACGGCTCACCGGATGCGGGCTGATGCCGCCGCCGAGATAATGGCAAACCGCGTTTTCGAGCGTCAGTTCCTCCGGGTCCCGCGTAGATTGATGCACTGCAATTCCCGCTGGTTTGTCGATGATCAGCAAGTCTTCGTCTTCAAAGATCACGTCCAGTGGATATGCCATCGGCACGATGTGTCCGTCCGGCAGATCGCCGATTTCGATTTCGAGCGTATCGCCGGTCGCAACCCGCGCCGTAACATAACATCGGTTCCCGTTCAGCAGGATTCCGTTTTCCCGGCGTTTCAATCGCGAAATATGCGCATCTGAGCAGGCAAACTCACGCCGAAGCAGGCTTAATACCGTTCGCCCTTCGGCGCTGGGTTCAATCGTTTGTGTCAGTGTGCGCATGCGCCAACTCCTTTTTCATCCGGTTTTATTCACTCTATCGTATACCGGAACGAAACGCAACGTCGATTTCCGGACAAAATGTTGCATTTATAAGGCAATTTGCCCGGAAAGCTTTTCAAAATTGAATCGCATCCGTTATACTGTAAGAAAGAGACCGAGATTACCTCGTAATAGCTGAACAAAGCAGATTGGATTAGATCGGGTTTTCTTGTCTCAACATCCAACAAGGAGTGGTTCAAATGTCAATCGTCACCATTACAAACGCAAACTTCACAAGCGAAGTCCTCGACAGCGACAAAAAAGTGTTGGTCGATTTCTGGGCGCCGTGGTGCGGGCCCTGCCGTATGGTTTCCCCGATTGTAGACGAAATTGCCGAAGAAAAAGCGGACATCAAAGTCTGCAAGATCAACATCGACGAACAGCCGCAGCTCGCAAGCCAATATGGCGTGATGAGTATCCCGACGCTGATGGTGTTTGAAAACGGCGAATCCGTCAACAAAGCAGTTGGCGCGCGCAACAAGGGATTTATTCTCCAGATGCTCGAAGGCTAAAAAGAACAATTTGTACAAAACGACTCCCCCGCGCTGATGCAGCGTCGGGGGAGTTCTTTTTTGTTTCACTTCGGTTTTTACGCCCTTATTTAAATAGACTTTGCGGCGTTTTACTCGTATACCGACTCGACTGATTCAACGCCGTCGATGCGGGATAGTCCCTCCATCAGATGCGCCAGATCATCTCGATTTGGCAAGGTCAGATGCGCATAGACATGCCGTTTAAGATTTTTTGTGTCAATTGCAAAGCTGAACTCGTCAATCACGCAGCCCATCCGGTCTAAATCCTTCTGGAGGCTTACGATGCTCTCTCCTGCCATCGATAAAACTACCTGCAACACAAGACGGTTTGCTTTTCTTCTGCGGTTGTGCGCCATGGATCGCAGCACCCTTAGCACGATCAAAATCAGAATTGTCGTCGCAACCGCAAGAATATAGTTGCCGCAGCCGGCCGCGAGACCGACGCAGGAAACGCACCATAAGCTGCTGGCGGTGGTGAGGCCGCGAACAGAAATACCTTCTTTAATGATGGTACCGGCACACAAAAAACCGATGCCACTGACTACTTGCGCACCAATACGCGCAGGGTCAATCGTCGGGTATTTTACGGCGAGAAATTCGCCGCTGCACATCACGAGTGCCGCACCGATGGCGACGAGAATATGTGTGCGCATACCGGCGTTTCGCTGAACATGCTCACGCTCAAACCCAATCACAGCCGCGAGCAATCCGGCAAGCGCAACGCGACCCAGCATAGAGAGCGTTTGCAGCCAATCGACAGAAAAGTTATACATGATTTGCGCTCCTTCCTGCATTGTTTCTCTCGAAAAATGCACCGATGTAAAATCTATGTAAAACGATCTTTGTATCCGTTTATTATACACGTCATGCGCAAATCGGCAAGAATATAGAAATGAAATCCATCGCATCTTTAGATACACAAAGGATTAAATCATTGACATTCATTTTTGAGTGTCAGAAACAATCAAAGCATAATAGAAGCATGCATCACAATTAGGAAGGAGCGAATTCCCGCCCGCATTCGTTGTTTGCTCAAAACAACAAATAAAAAAACAACTTCTATTAACATACGCCGGCATCGCAATTAGGAAGGAGCGAATTCTCGCTCGTATTCGTTGTTTTCTCAAAAAACAACAAATAAAAAACCACCCCCATTAACGTACGCCAACATCACAATTTGAAGGAGCGAATTCCCGCCGGCATTCGTTGTTTTCTCAAAAACCACAAATAAAAAACCAGCTCTCTTAACTCACGCCAGAATCACAATTTGGAAGGAGCGAATTCCTGCCTGTATTCGTTGTTTTCTCAAAAAACAACAAATAAAAAACCAGCCCCCGAGTATCGGGAGCCGGTGATCATACCGCGGAAGGAGCGAATTCCCACGGTATTCGAGGGTGCCAGGGTGGAGGTTATACCGCGCTTGCGCCGTAGTTCGCGAGAACGCGAGCCGAAGGATCGTTGACGTTGCAGCCTTCCCAAGTACGGTTAGGCATCCAAAAGTCTTTGACCATATGCGCCTGGCCGGGGTATTCGGCCTCAAATAGTTCGCGGTACAGCAGCGATTCCTTCGTAAAGGGCGTTGCGAAGGTGTATTTCTTGCTGCGCTCGGCAAACTCCTCGTCAGTATAGAGCTTTTCAGCATACGCCTTGATGTGGTCGACCATGGAATGCCCGACCGCATCCGAAAACGCGGCTTTTTCACGATACAGAATATCGTGCGGCAGGTAGTCGCCCTCAAACGCATGACGCAGCAGATATTTGCCTTTGCCAAAGCGATTCATCTTGAGCGCTGGGTTGATCGACATGACGTATTTCACAAAGTCCAGATCGCCAAACGGTACGCGCGCTTCCAGCGAGTTGGAGGAAATGCAACGATCCGCGCGAAGCACGTCGTACATATAGATTTCGTCGATGCGCTTCTTGGCTTCTTTCTGGAATTCTTCTTCGTTCGGCGCGAAGTCCGTATACTTATAACCGAACAGCTCGTCGGAGATTTCTCCGGTCATCAGCACGCGGATGTTCGTGTTTTCATGAATGTATTTGCAAACCAAATACATTCCGACGCTCGCGCGGATGGTCGTGATATCGTATGTTTCAAGGATGCGCACAATATTGCGCAGCGAACCGATGACCTCCTGCGTTGTCATAAACACTTCGGTATGATCCGCGCCGAGATAATCGGCAACCTGTTTGGCATACTTCAGGTCGATTGCGTCGCCAACCATGCCGATGGCGAATGTGCGAATCGGCTGCGGCAGATATTTTTTCGCAATCGCGCAAACCAACGAACTATCCAGACCACCGCTGAGCAGGAACCCGAGAGGTACATCCGCATCGAGACGCTTCACAACGCCGAGGGTCAGCTTTTCGTTAATTGTTGCGCAAACCGCATCCAGCTCGTCTGGCGAATACGATTTGACACTGGTAAGATCCGCATACTGAACAAACTCCCCGTCTTTCCAGTAATATCCCGGAGGGAAGGGATTGATCGTATCGGTCAAACCGGACAAGTTCTTCGCCTCGCTGGCAAACATGATCTTGCCGTCTTCGTCGTAACCGTAAAACAGCGGTCGGATGCCGATGGGATCGCGCGCGGCGATCAGCGAATCGCTCTTGTGATCATAAATGATCAGAGCATACTCCGCATCGAGCATTTGGAACATATCTGTCCCGTAACGCTGATACATGGGTAAGAGCAGCTCGCAATCCGAGCCGCTCTTGAATTCATATCCCGAAAATAATTCGTCACGCATCTTTCGGAAGCCGTACAGTTCGCCGTTGCAGACGACCGCATCCCCGTTCCGTTCGAATGGCTGCATGCCGCTCTTTTCCAGACCCATAATCGTCAGGCGATGGAACATCAGGTATCCATCCCCAACACTCAACATTCGCGACAGATCCGGTCCACGTGAGATGGTTTTATAAAATCCGTCAACAAGCAAATCCAAAGGTATGCGCTTGCCGAGGTATCCCATGATAGAACACATGATCTTCGTTTCTCCTACATATTCGTTATCTGACGTTGAAGAGCATATCGCCGTAAGAAGGATACGGCCAATCGCCAGTCGCTGTCAGGATTTCGAGCGCATCTACGCTTGCGCGCAATTCGCTCATCTGTTCGAGTACTTTTTCTTTGCAAAGTTCGGCACCTTTGAGTGCGTTCTCTTCCGCTTTTGCTTCGGCAAGCGCGTCTTCGAGCGATTTTACGCTCTCATAAGCGGCCTTGGTCAGTGCGGCGGCGGTCACAAGCGTGTCGATTTCATAGCTGCAATCCGCGCTGCTTGCGTAGGTGCGTTTCACTGCGACGGCGTCGGCAAGCTTTTTCTGAAAAGCGACGGATGCCGGCAGGATATCTTTGCGGGTCATGTCGATCATCGTCATCGCTTCGATATTGATGATCTTCTTATAGGCTTCAAGCGCGATCTCGAGGCGAGCGTGAACTTCGGTTTCGCTGAGCACTTTGTGCGAGGTCAGCAGCGCAACGTTCTTCTCGGATACGAGATAGGGCAGGCATTCCGGCGTGGACTTGAGATTCAGCAGTTCACGTTTTTCCGCTTCCTTTACCCATGCATCGTCATAGCCGTTACCATTGAAGATGATGCGCTTGTGCGCCTTCACGGTCTTGAGGATCAGGTCGTGGATTGCGGAGGTCAGATCGCTCGCGCTTTCGAGAACGTCCGCATATTTCTTCAGCGATTCTGCGACGGCGGTATTGAGAACCATGTTCGCGTCCGAAACCGACTGGCTCGAACCGAGCATACGCAGTTCGAATTTATTACCCGTGAACGCGAACGGCGAGGTGCGGTTGCGGTCCGTGGTATCCTTCGGGAAGTGCGGGATAACGTGTACGCCGACCTTCATCTGCGTCTTTTCCTTCGCACCATAGGCGGAACCGGAATCGATCGCATCAAGGATTGCGGTGAGTTCATCGCCAAGGAAGATGGATACGATTGCCGGCGGGGCTTCGTTTGCCCCTAGGCGGTGGTCATTACCCGCGCTCGCCACCGAAATGCGAAGCAGGTCCTGATAATCATCCACCGCCTGGATTACCGCGCAGAGGAAGAGAAGGAACTGCGCGTTCTCATATGGCGTTTCTCCTGGCTCCAACAGGTTGACGCCGGTGTCCGTCGAAATTGACCAGTTGTTGTGTTTGCCGCTGCCGTTAACGCCCTCGAAGGGTTTTTCATGCAGCAGGCAGACAAGGCCGTGTTTTTTGGCCACGCGCTGCATGATTTCCATGGTCAGCTGGTTGTGGTCCGCGGCGATATTTGTCGTCGAGAAAATCGGGGCAAGCTCGTGCTGCGCCGGCGCAACTTCGTTGTGCTCGGTCTTGGCCAGTACGCCAAGTTCCCAAAGTTCTTCGTTGAGGTCTTCCATAAATGCCTGCACACGCGGTTTGATGGAACCGAAGTAATGATCTTCCAGCTCCTGTCCTTTCGGTGCGCGGGCGCCAAAGAGGGTGCGTCCGGTGAACAGAAGGTCGGGACGCTTGTCAAAATCTGCTTTGTCAACAAGGAAATATTCCTGCTCGTTGCCAACCGTGGTTGCTACGCGCTTTACGCCTTCGTTGCCGAAGAGTTTGAGCACGCGCATCGCCTGACGGTCAATTGCCTGCATGGAGCGAAGAAGCGGGGTCTTTTTGTCCAACGCCTCGCCGCCGTAAGAGCAGAACGCGGTCGGGATGCAAAGAACCTTTTCCTTAATAAATGCATAGCTGGTCGGGTCCCATGCGGTGTAGCCGCGCGCTTCAAACGTAGCGCGGATGCCGCCGGACGGGAAGCTGGATGCATCCGGTTCGCCCTGAACGAGCTCTTTACCGGAGAACTCCATGATTACGCTGCCGCCAGGCATTGACGAAATGAAGCTGTCATGCTTTTCCGCCGTAATACCTGTCAGCGGCTGGAACCAGTGCGTAAAGTGCGTCGCGCCCTTCTCAATCGCCCAATCTTTCATGGCGTTGGCAACAACATTCGCAACGGAGAGGTCAAGTCTCTGCCCATCGCGAATCGCGGTCTGCATTGCTTTGTATGTGTCCTTCGGCAGACGCGCCTTCATGGCCGCATCGTTAAACACCTTACTGCCAAATGTTTCCGAAACCGTACTCATGCTCATTTCTCCTCCTATACCCTTATAAAAAGCGGCAACGACACCACGGTATTTCCGCGGCGCCTTTGCCGTTTGAAATAATATGCGGATAGTATACAGCGCAGATTATATATTGTCAACCCGAAATTTTTGCAGGATTTCCTGCGTGAAATATCAGATTTTCGTAAACAAAACTTTATTATTGAACTAAAAATAATTGTTCCTGCCTTTTTTGCAGTTTGCAATTGTATATCATTCACGTTTTGCCTTGACAGTCATTCCTATATTATGTATACTCGCAGGAACAAAGACGTTCATGCTGCGGGATTTTTCCCGGGTTTGGGCGCTTTTTGTCAAAATGCGTTTTTTCGGTATGCATATTGAAAACATGTGCCACGGCGTTCGGAATATGATACACTCCAATCAGAAGCGCCGCACGAGGGATCTTGTTTTCAAACAGCAGGAAGACGGATTTGTTTTTTATCCGGCGGATGAAACGCTACATTTATATAAGAGAGGATGTGCGTACATATGATGTACACAGCACAAGAAATTGCCGATTACGCCGCCGCGGAGGACGTTAAGTTTATCCGGCTTGCATTTTGCGACGTATTCGGCATGCCGAAAAATATTTCCATCATGCCGGAGGAGCTGCCGCGTGCGTTTTCGGACGGTATTTCGATCGACGCATCCGCCATCCGCGGATTCGGAGACGAAGCGCATTCGGATCTTATGCTGTTTCCGGACTCTGAAACGCTCACCGCGCTTCCCTGGCGGCCGAGTCACGGACGCGTTGTCCGCCTCTTTGCGGATATCCGCCGTTCGGACGGAACGCTCTTCCCGCTGGATGCGCGCAACATCCTCAAGCGCGTTGTTGCGGAGGCGGAAGCCGAAGGCGTTACCGTCAACTTCGGCACGGAATTTGAGTTTTATCTCTTCCGGCTGGACGCGGACGGAAACGCGACGAAAATCCCCTATGACAACGCAAAGTATATGGACATTGCTCCGCTGGACCGCGGAGAAAACGTGCGCCGCGAAATCTGCCTGACGCTCTGCGAAATGGGCATCCGCCCGGAGAGTTCGCACCATGAGGACGGCCCAGGGCAGAATGAAATCGACTTCCGCTACGGCGACGCAATGACCGCCGCGGACAACGCGATCACGTTCCCCTCCGTCGTGCGCACGGTAGCCATGCGAAATGGCCTCTGCGCCGATTTTTCGCCGAAACCGATGCCCAACGAAAGCGGCAACGGCATGCACATCAACCTTTCCCTCGCAAAGCCGCACACAGAAGGCGCGCGGGACGCGTTTATGGCGGGGTTGATGGAACACATCTGCGAAATCACGGCGTTTTTAAACCCCGTTGACGCGAGCTATGCGCGCTTTGGCGAATATAAAGCGCCGCGCTACGTCACCTGGTCGCCAGAAAACCGTTCCCAGTTGATCCGTATTCCCGCCGCGAAAGGCGAATACGAACGGTTGGAGCTGCGTTCGCCGGACCCGGCGGGCAACCCGTATCTCTCGTTTGCGCTGATCCTCGCCGCAGGGCTGGACGGTATCCGGCGCAATCTTGTCGCCCCACCGCCGACCAATGTAAACCTGTTTACGGCGGATGCGTCCATAACCGGCAAGCTGCGTCAACTGCCGCGCTCCCGCGCGGAGGCAGCGCAACTGGCCAGAGACAGCGCCTTTGTTCGCTCCGTACTGCCGGATGGCATCATCAACGCGTTTACCGCGATGGACGAGTAGCCTGAAAGTAGACGGATTTCAAACGACATGAGGCGATGCAGCGCACAAAAGCGGCATCACGAAACGGGGAGGCGAGCGGTTGCCTTACAGCGGCGGAAAACAGAATAGCGTATTGATCGTTTCGGGATCGGAGCGCTCCCGCGATACCCTCGCGGAAGTGTTTGGTTCCACGCGCTACACGCCAATCGTAACGCGCGGCTCCGCTGCGGAAGCACGGCGCCTTGTGCTCGATACGCCGTTTTCGCTGGTGTTCATCAACACGCCTCTGCCGGATGAAACCGGCGCGCAGCTGGCACTCGATCTATCCAACAACCGCAATTGCTGCGTGGCGCTGATCGTCCCCGGTGACAGCTACGATCAGGTCAGCGATCAGGTGGAAGATGCAGGCGTCATCACGCTGAGCAAACCCGTAACCGCACTGCAGCTGCGTCAGGCCGCGGCGATGATGAGCGCAACGCGCATCAAGCTAGCGGACATGGAGAAAAAGACCGCGACGCTGGAAGAGAAGATGGAAGAAATCCGTCTGGTCAACCGCGCGAAGTGGATGCTCATCGAAAAGCGCGGCATGGACGAAGCCACCGCGCACCGCTATATCGAAAAGCTCGCGATGGACGCGCGACAAACGCGCCGCCTCGTCGCGCAGACGCTGATCCGCTCGCTGGACAACGACTAAATTGATCTCTCTTTATAAATAGAAACGTTTGCCAAGAACCAATTACAGATTATCAATTCATGCAAATAAAAACAGACGGGATTCCCCGCCTGTTTTTATTTTAAATGCCAATTAATATCGAAAAACACTACTCCAGAATCTTGCCAACCGAGCGAAGCAGCAGCGCTGCAATTTTTTCCGGCGCTTCCCGAACGTCCTTATTGATCCACGATTTGATCATAAAAAAACCGCCGTTCACGACAAACTGATACATGTATTCGATGTCTTCCTCCTGATATTCGCCGCTCAATTGTTCGCCGAGCAGCCGCTGAATGTTCGGCAACCGCAACAGCCGCTGAGCAAACTGCGAATCCACCGTGTTGTTGATCAGCAGCCGGCACAAACTCAGGTTTTCGTTCATAAACGCCGCAATCTGCGTCAGTTGCCGCATATCGTCCATTTCCTGATTCGCTTTTCCGCTCAACCAGGTTTCAATCTGCTCCAGAACGGTATCCTCAATGTCTCTGAGCAGATCATACGGACTTCCGTAATACTTATAGAACGTCGTGCGGTTGATCTGCGCTTTGTCGCATATCTCTCGCACTGAAATTTTATGGATGCTGTTGTCTGCCAGCAAATCGATCAAACTTTCCCGCAGCAGCTGTTTCGTCAGACGTATGCGCTGGTTTTCCATCCTGTTTTACCTCGTCAAATTTACATGTTTTGCGCTGAGATCGACAAATCCGGCCATTTTGTCTTTTTTACAGCTGCATTAAAATCAACAGTTGGTTGTATCATAAACAGATTGTTATTATACTTGTTTTGCAAGAAAGAAGCAAGATTGGCGGAGAATACCTATGAATCTATACGATAAAACAGTCGTAGTCACCGGCGCGGGAAACGGCGTCGGCAGAGAACTGACGATACAACTTCTGGCACGCGGCGCAAAGGTCGCCTGCGTCGATATCAACCCGGATGCGCTGGCGGAAACGCTGCGGCTGACAAGCATGTATGCAGGTCGCGTTTCCGGCTTTACCGCAGACATTACAGACCGAAGTGCGATTGAAAAATTGCGGTACGCTATCATTGAACAATTCGATACGGTAGACGCACTGATCAACAACGCCGGAATCATACATCCGTTTTTGCAGGTGGAAGAAACCGATTTTTCCACCATCGAGCGGGTGATGCGCGTTAATTTTTTCGGCGCGCTGAACATGACAAAGACGTTTCTGCCCTGTCTGCATGAACAGCCGAATGCGTTTATCGTGAATCTTTCAAGCGCCGGCGCGTTGTGTCCAATGCCGGGCGAAATCACGTATGGCGCGTCCAAATCTGCGGTTCGCTTGTTCACGGAAGGATTGCGGTTGGAGTTGCGCCGCTCCGGCATTCGCGTGATGGCGGTGTTTCCCGGCGGCATCAATACAAATATCATCCGCAATTCCGATGTGGTCGTCGCGTCCTCAATCGATCAGTTGCGGGAGCGTTTGGCGTTTATTCTGCTTACGCCAAATAAGGTTGCGCGAAAAATCATCAACGGAATTGAAAGGAATCAATCCCGGCTCGTGCTCGGCATCGACGCGGTCATCATGGATGTGCTCTGCCGAATCAGTCCGCGCCTAGCGCCGCGCATTTTGTTCGGCATCATCGACTCCATTCTCGCCCCGCATGTTCAGCCGAACAGTGTTACGCCGAAAGCATAGTTGGATGCGTATTCGCCTTTTCGAGACGACGCTGATGCCGCCTTGCGCAGCAGCAGACATGTCAGAAAATTTACTGCCCATTATTGCCTGATTATGTAGAAACAAACCAATTTGAGCGGGATATTCCCGCTCTTGTTTGTGTTATACTATTTGCAATAGAGTTAATTGTTCGGAAAATTGAAGTTCTCGCTTTCTTCATCTATCTTCTCAATCAATTCGGAGGCATCTATGGAACAATTTGACGTTGTCATTGTCGGCGCGGCAACCGCGGGCAGTTATTTTGCGCGCAAGCTCGCTGAAAAAGGGCACAGTGTGCTCGTCATCGAAAAGCTTTCCAAAGACCTGCTCGGTCGCAGGCTGGACATCTTTCACGTCGCGAAAAGCGACTTTGCAAGGTTCGGTATTCCTCTGCCGGAAGCAGACGACGACTTCGCGTTTGAATTTACCGGCGGCCGCACATTTTCCGCCTTTGACCGGTATCCAAAGATAAACAACTACCATGTGGTCGGCATGCATATGCACCGCTACATCGCGCGGTTGAACAGCTGGGCGCGGGAGGCGGGCGCCGAGATTCGCTACGGCGCGGCGTTTGCCGATTTTATCTATGATGCCGAGGCCCGCATCTGCGGCGTAGTATACGAGCAGAACGGCGAACGGCACGAAGTTGCGGCACGGCTTGTGACGGACTGCACCGGCATCCCGTCCGTGGCGCGGCGCAAACTGCCGGATGGTTACGGCGTTGAAAATTTTGAAATTTCCGATACGGATAAATTTTATGTGACGTTGCGCTATGTCGTATACCGCGACACCAAGGATTATATTACGACCACGCGCGGCTGGACTTACTACAAAACCTGGGAGGCGCCGGAGGGCAGCGCGGACAGCGCAATTCTCGGCGTCGGCGCCAATTTCTCCTATGACGAGGGAGAAAAAGTATTCGCGGCATTTGAAAAAGCGGTGAAGCTGCCGCGCTATTCGGTCAAGCGCATTGAGCGCGGCACAACGCCATATCGCCGCCCGCCATATTCGTTTGTTGCGGACGGATTTCTTGTCTCCGGCGACGCGGCCTGCCTAACCAAGCCCTCCGCGGGCGAAGGCGTTACCGCGAGCATGGTGCAGCTCGAAATCGCGGCGGAAGAAATCGACCGACTGTTGTCCGAGGACGGATATCTAACGCGCGCGCGGCTCTGGCCGATCAACAAGAAATATGTGGAAGCGCAGGGCAAGGCGTTCGCCGGACAGCTTGCAACGCTGATTGGCGCCATGTCCTCCACCGCAAAAGAAAATGACTTTTTCTTTCAGCACGATGTAATCTTCAGCAACAAGACCTTTGCCGCGTTGGGCAACGGCGAGCCGCTGACCTTTACAACGGGCGAACTGCTCCGCATGGCGGCAATCATGATCGGCGGCGTTCTCACGGGAAAACTGCGCGTGTCCACGATTCGCTCGCTGCTCAGCGGCATGAAAAACGGCAGCCGCGCGGAGGCGCTCTATGCGGAATACCCCGCGGAAGAAGCGGCCTGCAACGCTTGGGTCAAGCGCGCGGATGCGTTCTGGAAAGAATGCGGCAGCATGGCGGAGAATACGGTGAACTAACAAGAATACTTTTACTCTCCCTATACGGGAGAGTTTTTTATTGCGAAAAATTTCTCTTGCAACTATCTATCTTCGTGCTATAATTTAATTATTCACTTATTTATTAAATTATAAATTAATCTTTTCTCAATCGACAATCTGACCAAAGGAACCGAATATGCGAAACAAACAGGACGAAACCGTCATTCTCGACGCGGCGCTCAGGGTGTTTTCCCGCTATGGCTACAAAAAGTCAACGTTGGAGGACATTGCAAACGAGCTGAACATGACCAACACCGCTATGTATGCCTACGCCTCCAGCAAACGCGATTTATACGAGCAGACCGTGCGGTATGTCATGAAACGCTGGCAGTCGAGCGTGCAACAGGAAGTGGAAGAAAAAACCACCGCCATCGCAAAGATGACCGCCCTGTGCGAAAGCGCGCTGTATTATCTCGCAAAGGACATCGAATTCTGCGCTCTGCTTCGGAACGACCCTTCCATCTTTCCGATGTTTCCGACGGTTGATCCTTATGAGGAGATTAACCGCGACTCCGTTCGCATGATTGAAAGCATTTTATCGTTCGGCTGCGAAACGGGTGAATTCCGCACCGTGGATGCGCCGGCGGTCAGCGAAGTGCTCTTTTCCATCTACAAGAACTTCATCATTCACACTTATATCAACAGCGAAGAAGAATATACGAGCCGTTATCTTCCCATTACGATGGATTTGATTTTAAACGGAATTAAGCAGGTTTGATGCGCGCTGACGCACGCAACGCCGCATACACTTTCATAATTCGTTAATTATAACTGTCTGAGTTACAAATCACTTGCACATCGAGAGAATCCTTCTCTCCCTATAAAAAACACCAAATCTGAAAGGAGCGACACATCACTATGGTCAAGTATCTCTCAGAAGAATGGCGCGCCGAAGTGGAAAAGCGCCTCAGGGAACAGCTCACTCCGGAAAAAATGAACAACCTCACATCCTCCATGAACAACCTCTACCTCAACTGCCCGGACGGCAAAAGCCACTATTTCTTTGTCGGTTTTGCGGGCGGCAGCGTAGAGAGCGTTCAGGTTGGCGAAGGCGAAGGCCCGAAAGCGGAGTTTGTCATCTCCGGCGAATACGAGGTGTTCGCAAAGATCAGCCGCGCGGAACTCGGCGCGCAAAAGGCGCTCATGGGCGGTCTCCTCAAACTCAAGGGCAACATGGTCAAGGCGCTGAAGCTCGCCTCGCTGAGCGACCGGCTCAACAAGATCATCGCCACCATCGAAACCGAGTTTTAAGGAGGACGCGTTATGTTTGACAAATCGAGCCCGTTTTATATCGACTTCCCCGGCCGTATCAAGGCGATTCAGGCCGAAATGGCGAAAGAAAAGATCGACCTGTATCTCGGTTCGCGCCTGCGCACCATGAGCTGGACGACGGACGCGTTCTTCCCCTGGCGCAGCTTCATCGTCATCCCCGCGGACGGACTGCCAACGGCGTTTACATTCGTCATCGACGCGGCGCGCGCGGCGGACGACAGCTGGCTGGACGAGGATCACGTGATGGGTTTTGCGCCGATGGGCGGACAGGATCAGATCACGCAGATTTCGGACTTCATCAACGATCTACTGCCCCATGGCGGCAGAGTCGGCGTGGAAGCGGGTATGAGCAACTACCTGCCGGAAGGATACCTGACCTATTACGAATATAAGGCGTTTGAAGCGGCACTGCCGAACTGCACGCTCGTCAACGCGCATCCCATCGTAGATCGCTTGCAAATGATCAAAGATGCCGGAACGATCAACCGCTTTCGCGAGGCGTCCCGCATCGTGGATATCGGACACGAAGCCGTTCTCGCCGCAATTAAAAACGGCGGTTGGAAAGGCATGACCGAAACGGAAATCGGCGGTCTTGCCGGATATGCCATGCGCAAGGCAGGCAGCACGTTTGAATGGTCGTTTACCGGCGGCAACGAAATCGCCGCGGGTTACCGCACCGGTCTTGCGGGCGGCGCCTGCACCCCGGCAACCACGAAAAAAGTTGAAGCCGGCGAACCGCTAATGGTAGATATCCATGCACTCTTTGCCCTCGCCTGCGGCGACCACAGCCACAACTACCTGATCGCACCGGCAAGCGACCGCCAACTCTGGCATGCAAATAACTTTGTCGATATGGTGGCGCTCACGCTGAAATCCTATCGCGCAGGCGTGTCCCCCTCTTCCCTTGCGGCGGAGATGATGGACTTTGCGGAATCGCGCGGATTTGCGGACTTCATGGTGCCCGGATTCGAACACGGCATCGGCATGCTCGGCGACGAGTGGAGAATCGGCAAACACGACGGCCCGTTTGCCTACTGGACAGATCCGGATCACGAATACGTTGAAAACGAAGTGCTCATCTGCGCGATGCAGTATGCCTGCCCGGACGAGAACATCGGCTTCCGATATGAAAACCCGATCCTGATTCAAAAAGACGGCTGCGAGTATATGAGCAAGTTCCCGCTCGCAATCGAAGTGATCGAGTAAATTCTTCCTCTCTCTTCTCAACAAAAAAGCACGGCTGTTGCCGTGCTTTTTATGTGTATCGCAGTTATTCTTCGATCAATTCGAACACTTCCGCGCCGTGCTTGCAAACGGGGCAGATATAGTCCGGCGGAAGCTCGTCCCCCTCGTAAATATATCCGCAGACCGAACAGCGCCATCTCTTTTTACCGGATGCGGCGGGCTTCGTCTCTGCCGCTTTTTCAGGTTCCGCGTTTTTCTCCGCCTCCGGCTTTTTATCCGCACTGACAGACGAAAGCGGAACGAACACCTCCGCACCGTGTTTGCAAACAGGGCAGATAAAGTCCGGCGGAAGCACTTCGCCCTCATAGATGTATCCACAGACCGTGCAGAGCCAGCCTTTTTTCTGCTGCGCTTCCGCGCCGGGTTTCGGCTTTATGTTTTCGCGGTAATACTCATAGGTTACGGAAGGTTCGCTGCTGAGTTTTCTCGCCTCCGTCACATCCGCTAAAAACAGCGTATGCGTTCCGCAGTCCAGCGTACCAATCACCTTTCCGCTCAATAGCGCGTTGACGCCGCTGGTGACATAGGTCAAGCTGTTCGCGCTGCGCTTGTATTCTGTGAAGTCCGCAAACTTATCCGTATCTCTGCCGCTCTTGAGGCCGAAGCGCTGATAGATGTCAAACTTTGAGTTCTCGGTAAGAATCGAGATATTGAAGATTCCCGTTTTCAGAACCATATCATGCGTAAAGTTGCCTTTGTTTACGGTAAAAGTCACGCGAATCGGCGCGCTGGTGGCCTGAAGCACGGTGTTGATGATACAGCCGTTGTCGCGCTCTCCTTCTTTTGCAGTGAGCACAAACAAACCATAGCTGATTGCAAAGAGCGCGGAGTTGTCGATTTCGCCCGCGGGCACGGTTTTGTTTTCCGGCAGCGTCATCGTCGCCGCAATCGCCTGCGCCAGTGCATCTACCTCGCTGAGCTGGCTTTCTTTCAGCGCGGAGCGGATGCTTACCGTCTGCTCCAGCACATTCATGTTTTTCAGCGGTGCGAGCGTTTCCTTCATGAGCTTTCCGCTCACCGGCGCCCAGGACCCGTTTTCAATGAACGCAAGCGTCTTGTTCTGAATGTTGTGCAGCACAAGATCGTGAATCAGCTCTTCCATCGTGATGAAGATACCCGCGTTGTACGTCGTAGCCGCAAAAACCAGATGGCTGTAGCGGAAGCTTGCCGCAACGATTTCGGACATGGGGACGACGGAAACGTCGAACATTTCGACCTTGACGCCCAGTTCGCGCAGACGGCTCGCAAGAATCTCCGCCGTATTCTCCGTGTTGCCGTAAATTGAGGCATATGCGAGCATAACGCCCGTTTCCTCTGCCTCATAACTGCTCCAGCGCAGATATTTGTCAATATATGACGCAAAATCCCTTCGGTGTACCGGCCCGTGCAGGGGGCAGATCATCTTGATGTCGAACGCCATCGCCTTTTTCAGCGCGGACTGCACCTGCGGACCGTATTTGCCGATGATGTTGGCATAATAGCGGCGTGCTTCGCCTATCAGCGTATTGTAAAAGTCCAGTTCGTCCGCAAACAGCGCGCCGTTGAGCGCGTTAAAGGTTCCGAACGCGTCCGCCGAAAAGAGGACTTTGTCGGTTTTATCATAGGTAAACATAACTTCGGGCCAGTGCACCATCGGCGCCATGATAAACTGAAACTCGTGTTTTCCGGTCGAAAGCGTGTCGTTTTCCTTTACGATGATCGCGCGATCCGTAACATCTTCCGCAAAGAACTGCTGAATCATCTCGCTGGTTTTTTTCGTGCAGACGATCTTGGTGTCCGTGTAGCGGCAGAGCAGATCCATCAGCGTCGCGGAATGATCCGGCTCCATATGCTGCACCACAACGTAGTCCAGCTTGCGCCCATTTAAGATGTGCGCCACATTTTCAAAAAACACTTTTCCAACGGCTTTGTCCACCGTATCGAAGAGTATTGTTTTTTCGTCCAGTATCAGATATGAGTTGTAGGATACGCCGTCCGGAATGGAATATACGCCCTCAAACATGGCGAGACGCCGGTCGTTTCCTCCTACCCAGGTGATGTCTTCGTTTACTTTGCGCGTGCAGTACATGCAATCATGCCCCTTTCGTGTGTCTATCTATCTCAAACTTATTTTCTTACTCTCTATTCCGCCAGATATGCGGAAAATCCGCTGCTCTGCCGCTGCGACCCGTCCGGAAGCACCCAGAGCGCCTCCACGCCGGAAAGCGACTCCACGAGCGCGGACGCTTCTTCATACGGCATGCAGAACAGTCCCGTGGTCAGCGCGTCGGCTAGGGCGGAGTTTTCGGACACCACCGTAACCGAGTCGTAATACGTTGAAGGCATCAGCGTCGCTGGATCGATAATGTGATGATACCGAACGCCGTTAACGGTGTAATACCGCTCATAGGTTCCGCTCGTCACCACGCTCTGCCCCGCAACCTGCACGGCACACATTGTTCCGTCCGAATACGGGTCCTGAATGCCGACTTTCCAGCCGGTTCCGTCCAAACGCGTTCCGATGGAACAAACGTTGCCACCGACGCTGAGAAGCATCTCGCTCACGCCGTCAGCTTTCATCGCCGCAACAGCCTGCTCTGCAGCGTAGCCCTTTGCGATCGCGCCGACGTCGATCTGCATTTCCGGGTCGGACACATATAACGTGCCCGCCGTCCGGTCAACGATGATGCTGTCGATGTTCGCGTGCGCATTTGCCGCTTCCAGCTCTTCCATCGGCGGCAGCGCGGCGTTGTCCGGATCGTCCAATCCCGCGTCGCGGTAACTTTGCCAGAGCGCAAGCACGCCGCCCATCGCAATGTTCATTCTGCCGTTGGTCAGCGTGTCCATCTCTTTGGCGTACTCGATCAAATCGAGAATTCTGGCGTCCACCGAAACCGGCGCAATCCCCGCGTTTTGATTTACGGTGTAAAGGTTATTCATTCCGTCGTAGGCATGGTAAATGTCGAACAGCTGGTGATATTCCAGCAGCAGCGCGTGCAGCTCGTCAAATCGCGCGTTTGCGCTGTTCTCGTCGGTATCATACAGAATCACCGTAGTCACCGTGTCGAATACGTCCAGAAACACGGTTTCGTAGCGTTTCGGCGATTGATCTATCGCACAGCCGGAAAGCAGCATGCCCGAAAGCAATATGCCGCATAACGCGAAAAGTTTGATCTTTTGAATCACTCTATTTGTCTTTTTGCCCCAATGGAGCGTCTCTTTTTTATCCGTTTGAATGTTCGATAACATATGCTTGCATTATTCCATGTTTTTCAAAGTTGCGCAAGTCTAACCCCGCTTTTTTGCGCCGCTTTCTGCGCTTTTTCCGTTCGCCCGCGCGTCGGCTGATTTCGGGTTCAGTCCGCGAAACGTATAGCGCGCAATCAGCCCCGTCAGCGTTCCGGTTACCGCCGCGGCAAGCAGCAGCACCGGCAGATACGCGAGGATCGCACGGGTCTGCACCACAAAACACGCGAGAACCATCTGCGCAACGTTGTGCGTCAGCGCGCCAAGCACGCTCACACCGACGACGCTTATGCTCTTCATGCGCCGCGCAGCAATCATAACCGCAAGGCTCGCGGCACCGCCCGCAAAACTATACAGCATCGCAGCCGGGCCGCCGAAGAGCAAGCCGCTCAACCCCACCTTGAGAAACATCAACAGGATCGCGCTGGGAATATCAATCAGATACAGCGCATACAGAAGAACCGTGTTGGCAAGGCCGAGTTTGACCCCAGGGATCCCCGTAATCGGCAGCAGATGCTCAAAGTATCCCAGCACGAGCGCAACGGCGGTTAACAGCCCGAGTTTTGCAATTGCGGATGCGTTCCAGCGGCGGTTCATTCTCCGTCCTCCGCGCTCGTAACCTCTACGGATACGCCGTTTGGCAGGCAGATAATCCAGTGGTCAAGCAGCAGTTCATCCACGTTGTCCGGATCAATAGTGCCATGATGCACGCAAATCTGATTTTTACAGGTGGAAGATTCCATCCGCACGCCGTTCTCGTCGATGACGACCACATTCACTTTACCGTCGCCCTGATCGACCGTGATGGTCTGGTAATCGCTTGCACTGACTTTTGCATAGACCGAGCCGCCAACATAAACTGTCACCGTTGCGCCGGATGAAGCGGGCGTGAAGAAGCGCGACGCGAAAAACGCAAGAAGCGCCAGCAGCAGTACGCCACCGATAATAAAAAAGTCCTTTTTCTTCACGCTTGAGCCGCCGTCTTTCCTTATATAATGATCAACGATATTGTAGCATGTTTTTTGCCGCGCTTACCAGTATACAATACTGCCGCACACCCGGCTACAACAGTGTGTGATATGGATGCTGAATATACTGTTTCATCTGATATAATCATAATATCGAAAATCATTGTATCGAAAACATTCAGGAGGTGTCGATATGAAGGTACTCATGATCGGTGGAACGGGTCTGTTGGGCAGTCAGGCCGCGCGCGAGCTCATCTCCCGCGGACACAGCGTGCATTCCATCGCGCTGCCGCCGTTGCCGGAAGGCGCGCTCCTGCCGCCGGAAATGACACTAACGCTGAAAAACAGCAACGACATGACGGACGACGAGCTGCGACAGGCGTTTACAGGTATGGATGGATTCATCTTTGCTGCTGGTGTGGACGAGCGGATTGAAGGTCCTTCCCCCATCTACGACTTTTTTAAAAAATATAACATCACGCCGCTTGAGCGCATGCTGCGTCTCGCCAAAGAAAGCGGCGTCAAGCACGCGGTAATCGCGGGCAGCTACTTTTCCTATTTCGCCAAAAAATATCCCGAAATGGAGCTGACCCGATGGCACCCCTATATCCGAAGCCGCATCGATCAGGAAAACATGGCGCTCTCGTTTGCAGACGATCACTTTGACGTTTCCATACTGGAACTGCCGTATATCTTTGGCGCGCAAAAGGGCAGAAAACCCGTATGGGTGTTTCTTGTGGAAATGCTGCTGGGCATGAAGGGCGCGGTTCTCTATCCGCGCGGTGGAACCGCGATGGTCACCGTTCATCAGGTCGGCCAGGCGTTCGCCGGCGCGTTGGAGCGCGGAAAAGGCGGCAACGCTTATCCGATTGGCTGGTTTAATCTCACCTGGAAAGAGATGATCGCCATCATGAACAAATACATGGGTTTCCCGAACAAGAAAATCATCACGATTCCCGATTTTCTGTTTGCCGCGAGCGCAAAACAGATTGAAAAACAACACCGCTCGAAGGGAACCGAAGGCGGATTGATGATGACGAAGTTTGTCAAGATGCAGACAAAGAACCTGTTTATCGAAAAAGAGGAAGCCTGCCTGCCGCTGGGCGTGACGGACGACGACATAGACGCCGCTATCGGCGAATCGATTCTGCTGAGTATGGAAGTTATCGACCAGAAAACGAAGGTCCTCGACATGAAAGGCGAATAACCCGAACTTCGCATATAAAAACCAAAAGCCCGCCGAACGCGATTCCGCGCCAGCGGGCTTTTTTCTTATTTTGCTTCGTCCGCCTGAACAGCAGTCAGAACGCTTTCCTGGAAGAATCTGCGCGCGTCTTCCGCGGCGATCACGCGCTTTTCGCCGTTGAGGGAGATACCGACGCCTGGTTTATGGCACTCCTTCATACAAAACGTCGCCTGAAACGCGATTTTTTCGTGCAGTCCGTGCTCCTCAATCAAGTGCTGAAATGTGGAAATCACATTATACGCGCCTTTCAGATGGCAGGCGCTTCCGATGCAAACCGAAAGATTTGTCATTTGCCGTGTCCTCCCTGTTTGCCGTATTCCACGTGCAGCAGTTCGTGCACGCGACCCTTGAGTACATCGCCATAGAGCGACTGGACAAGTGAGTTTTCTTCCGAGCGTTTAACGCTGGACACCCGATCCGCTGCGTATAGTCCCGCGCCGCGCTCTTCCCGCGCGACGGACGAGCTATATGGCTGACCCGCACCGCTCACGCAGCCGCCGGGACAGGCCATGATCTCGACAAAGTCATACTTTGCTTCTCCGGAGAGTATTTTTTGAATCAGCGCGTCCGCGTTGCCGAGCCCGCTGACAACGGCGATTTTTACTTCTCTTCCGGCGTACGGAACCGTTGCCTCTTTTACGCCCTGCATACCGCGCACGCCAGCCATTGCCGGAGCATACAGCCCACCGCGTGTTTTGTCCGACGAAATGCGCCGCAGCACCGCCTCGGTCACGCCGCCGGACACGCCGAAGATTACGCCCGCCCCGGACGCAAGTCCGAACGGCATATCCAACGCTTCCGGTTCCAGCTCGTCAAACACCACGCCGGATTCTTTGATCATGCGGATGAGTTCCTGCGTTGTGATCACAACGTCTACATCCGGCGCGCCGTTTACGGCAAACTCTTGCCTTGCAGCTTCAAATTTTTTCGCCGTACATGGCATAACCGCAACATGAAACTGTTTGCGCGAGGATTTTTTGCCTTCCTCTTTGATGATCGCGGCAAACATCTGCATCGGCGAGCGGCAGGTGGAGACCTGCTGCATCAGCTGCGGATAGGTTATTTCGCAATACTGCACCCAGGCAGGGCAGCAGGAGGTGAACAGCGGCAGGTTCGATTCACCCTCGAGATGCGCAAGCAGTTCTTCGCTCTCCTCCAGCACGGTTAAGTCCGCGCCGGTGGAGGTATCGTACACTTCGTCAAAGCCCATGCGGTGCAGCGCGGCGACGATTTTGCCCATGCCGTTTTCGCCGTCTTTTAATCCCAGTTCGCGTCCGAGTGCGACGCGCACCGCCGGAGCAATCTGCGCGGTAACCTTCACATCCTTTGCATCCAGCGCGCGCCAGACCGAATCCGCGTTGTCGCGAACGACGATGGCCCCCGTCGGGCACACCGCGGCGCACTGGCCGCAGCCGACGCAGGGAGATTCCGAAATGGGTTTGCCAAACGCGGTGCTGATCTCCATCTTGGACCCGCGGTAGGCAAAGTCGATTGCGCCGACATGCTGCACTTCGTTACACATGCGCACGCAGTCGCCGCAGAGAATGCACTTTCCGGCGTCCCGCTCAATGGAGAGCGAAGAATCGTCCCGCTTTGCTGAGCAGGCCGTGTTGGGAAAGCGAACACCCTCAATATGGAAGCGCATCGCGAGATCCTGCAGCTTGCATTTCCCGTTGTTTTTGCAGGTTGTGCAGTCCCGGCAATGGTTTGCCAGCAGCAGTTCGAGAATGTTCTTGCGGTAGCGGCGCAGGCGCTCGGTATTGGTCTTGATCTCCATGCCGGCTTTCGGCGGTGTGGAGCAGGCGGCTTCCAAATCGCCGCGCGCGGTTTCCACCATGCACATACGGCACGCGCCGTAGACCGAGAGTTCCGAATGATAGCAGAACGTAGGCAGCTTGATGCCGATCTTGCGGATCAGCTCCAGCAGGTTTTTTTCTCCGTTGATTTCGACGGGAATCCCGTCAACGATCATGTATTCTTTCTGATCCATGGTTTCAGCCCTCCAGTATCGCGTGGAACGCGCAGGTTTCAATGCACGACCCGCAGCGGATACAACGAGTCAGGTCAATGGAATACGGCGACTTGATCTGTCCTGAAATTGCGTTGACCGGACAGCTCCGCGCGCACTTGCTGCACCCTTTGCAGAGCGCGGGATCGATCCAGATGCGCTTGAGTTTCTGGCAGCTGCCCGCGGGACAGCGTTTCTCCCGAATGTGCGCTTCATATTCATCCCGAAAACTGCGAATGGTGCTGACCACCGGCGACGCGGCGGATTTTCCGAGGCCGCAGAGCGCGGTTGCCGTAATCGTGTCCGCCAATTCCAGCAGGAGGTCGATATCTCCCTCTTCGCCCTTGCCCTCGACAATGCGCTCCAAAATCGCGAGCATCCGTTTCGTTCCTTCGCGGCAGGGCACGCATTTTCCGCAGGATTCGTTCTGCGTAAAGTGCATGAAAAACCGCGCGACTTCCACCATACAGGTGCTGTCGTCCATCACCACAAGTCCGCCGGAGCCGATCATCGCACCCGCTTTTTTCAGCGAGTCGAAGTCAAGCGGCAGATCGAGGTCCGCCGACGTCAGGCATCCGCCGGATGGGCCGCCGATCTGCACCGCCTTGAACGCTCTTCCGTCGCGCACGCCGCCGCCGACATCAAAGATGACCTCGCGCAGCGTGGTTCCCATCGGTACCTCGATCAGGCCCGTGTTTTCAATGTTGCCTGTAAGCGCAAACGCCTTGGTGCCGGGGCTGTTTTCCGGCCCAATGCTTAAATACCAGTCCGCGCCGCGGTTAACGATCAGCGGAACATTGGCGAAGGTTTCCACATTGTTGAGCACCGTCGGCTTGTCAAAAAGCCCGTGTTCCACCGTGCGCGGGGGTTTCACGCGCGGCATGCCGCGCTTGCCCTCGATCGACGCGGTCAGCGCGCTGCCTTCGCCGCAGACGAACGCGCCCGCGCCGCGCGCAATGTGCATGGTAAACGAAAAATCCGTGCCGAGAATGTGCTCGCCAAGCAGTCCCAGCTCTTGCGCCTGCGCAATGGCACGACGCAGACGTTTCACCGCCAGCGGATATTCCGCGCGCACGTAGATATATCCCTCGCTCGCGCCGCAGGCAAGCCCCGCAATCATCATGCCTTCGAGCATGCGGTGCGGGTCGCCTTCCATCACGCTGCGGTCCATAAACGCGCCGGGGTCGCCCTCGTCGCCGTTGCATACGATATACTTCTGCGGTTCCTTCTGGCGGCGCACCTGCGCCCATTTCCGTCCGGTCGGAAATCCGCCGCCGCCGCGTCCGCGCAGGTTGGAACGCATGATCTCGTCGATCACTTCATCCGCCGTGCGGTCGAAGAGCGCTTTTTCCAGCGCGGAATACCCGCCGATGCCGAGATATTCGCGGATGCTGGTTGCGTCGATCTGACCGCAATGCTCCAGAACGAGCCGGGTCTGTTTCTGATAAAACGGAATCTCTTCCTGTTTTGGATAAACAACGCCGTTTTTGCGGTATGCAAGGCGTTCAATCGCCTCGCCGCGCAGAACGGTGCGCTCCACGATCTCTTCGCAGTCTTCCAGCTTCGTCTTTGTATAGAGCCATCCCTGCGGTTCAATGCGCACAAGCGGCCCCATTTCGCAGAACCCGTGGCAGCCGCACTCCTTGAGTCCGACGCTTTCGCCATGCGGTTCTTCCTGCAACTCCACAGAAACGGGAATGTTGCGCTCTTCCATGAGGGTTTTAAGACGGGCGAATATTTCCATTGATCCGCTGGAAACGCAGCCCGTGCCCGCGCAAACGAGAATACGCTTGGTTTCGAGGGCGAGCGCGCCCGCACAAACTTTTCTTAGTTCGATCAGGTCGTTACGATTCGCTAATTTTGTCATACGTTCGCCTCCGCGTGTTCCTCCGCGCGTTCCAGAGCGAGTTCTTCGCGCAGGGCGGCAACCAATTCGCTCGCCTTTTCCGGCGTCATCGCCGGATGCACCTGATCGTTGACCGTTATAACAGGCGCAAGGCCGCACGCGCCGAGACAGGAAACGGTTTCCACCGTAAAGCCGAGATCGTCCGTGGTTTTTTTCGATTCCGAAAGGCCAAGCTCTTTTCTCAGGCGTTCCAGAATCGGTATGGATTTCCGTACATGGCAGGCGGTTCCGTCGCAAACGCGAATGACAAACCGGCCTTTTGCCTCCAAAGAAAAATTCTCGTAAAACGTTGCGACCGAAAAAATCTTCGCTTCGCTGACGCCGAGTTCCCGGGAAAGATAGGGAAACACCTCGCGCGGCAGATAGCGGTACCGCTCCTGCACGTCCTGCAGGATGGCGATGATCGCGGACTCTTTCCTGCCGTTTGTCAGCAGAATTTCGTTCACCGCGCTGTAGTCAAATATTGGCTGCATGTGTGTGTTGTTCCTCCGTCGTGTTTTGTTAAACCGTTTCAAATTTTTATTCTGATTGTCCGGCGGGTCTGCCGCACAGGTAATCATGTATTCGTAAGTTTGTCGTGATGCGCTCGTTCATCTTCATCGATCGGCTTTTAAAAAAAACTCGTTTTGATGCGCTTGCCCATCTTCGTCAGGCAGTCCGAAAGCTGCTCCACCAGCTGCATTTTCAGGTTAAAGTTGATCGGCAGTTCGGGGTTCTGGTGCGCCGGGTTCACCGCGCAGCCGACAAAAAAGTTGATATCCGTCGCTTCCTCAAACAACAGCCGCGCAATACGGGATGCACCGTCCCGTCCCTGACTCCAGCGTTCATAATCGCTGTTGTCTTCCAGATAGTTCTTTGCATACTCCAAAACGCGGTTAATCGTAATCACGCCCTCGGTCACGAGGTCCACCCCCGCTACGGTCGCCGTCGGCGGAATGTCCGGGTCGGGAAAATCCAGATCCGCAATCAGCGGCTGCTTGAGATATTGCGCGGCGATGGACGAAGTCGTGCCCCCGCAGACGATATGCTTTCCCTCTTTGCCGAAAAAGAGCGACATCATCTTGTTGTTGTCGTCCCGACTGGACGGCGGACCGCACAGCAGGTTCATCGGCACCCTTGGGCGGATGCGCACGACGCAAACCGTTGCATCGTCTCCGGGATTCCCTTCGTAGAGCCGGTTCGTCTCTTCCAGAAGGATTGTCGCGAGCGTTTTTGCGGTAAAACCGACATGCCAGAGGGTTTCCATATACCGTACGATGTCCTCACGCCGCCAGCCGAAGTTATATACTCCGCCGACGCCCGCGTGCTCTACACCGTCGCTCATGGCGATGAATACGTCGTTTTCCTTCAGCATCACGTCCGAACGGAAAATCCGTTTGCCGCCGATGTCCTGCATGATGGCAGGCAGTTCCACGTTTTTTCCATCCCGCAGGAGAATGACGGACGGATTGTCATATTGAATGATCTCCGCGCGCTCGTTGTTGACGAGGCGCAGTATCGTAAACGTGGAATACGCGATGCCGCGAATTGCGCAGACCGGCAGCGTCGCCGCAACGGTTTCCACACAGTCCTCAATCTTTAACCCCGCGGCCAGCATTGTGGAAAGAATTCTTGCGGTCAGCGTCGAGAGGATATTCGCTTTTACCCCGCTACCGAGGCCGTCCGCAAGCACGATCACCGTCGAAGATTCGTCCTGTCCGGCAACTTCAACATGATCCCCGCAGAGCTGTTCGCCCGCGTGGTTCAGGCTGATATACCCGATGTCGGCGCAGAGATTATTGGTCTTCCTCATTCGTGATCGATTCCTTCAGTTTGGTCAGCGCTATTTTGGTTTCCGCCGTGGTTTCACCGAGCAGGGAGGCGATCTCCTGCACGATGCGCATCTGCTTTTCGACCACGCGGTCGGCAATTTCAACTGTTTCGCGGCCGATTTTTTCCTTCTTCAGCCGCTCTTCCTCCTCCGTGGAGACGTCGCGCAAAATCGCGATGAGAATATGCGTTGTTTTATCGTAAACAAGGGAGAGTTCGAGGTATTTTTCATATTCCGCATAATACGCGCGCTGCTCGCGGACAACGCGCCCCTCTTCCAGCACGGCGAGAAACGGCAGCGGGTCCAGAATCCGCACCAGCGGCTCGCCCAGCACATCCGCCTCGCGCGCGATGTTCAGCATCCGCATCGCGGCCGTGTTCACCTGCTGCACTTCGAGGTTTTCGTTGACAACGAGGATTCCGTTCGGCGTGTGGCTTAAAATGTTGTTGGAAAAACGCTCCGTGCTGTCCATCAGATACGGCAGACACATGCTGATATCCGCTTTTCCGCGGTAGACCGCAATCGCCTTTTCGCGGCAGGTGTTGTAGCCGCAGCTGCCGCAGTTGAGTTCATCTTCCGGTTTCGTTTTTCCGGTTTTTGCGAGAATTTCTTGTATCTCCTCTTCCGAAGGATTCGCGTTGGCAACACCGATATAAGCATGGTGTTTTTTCAGCGTGTCTTCCGGCGCGGCGGCAACCGCAAAGTCCCGCTTTCCGGCAAACGTGGTAACCGCCTGATAATGCCGCACGGGTGAGTTTTTGTATTTTTCCATGACAGGCCCGCCGATGCAGCTGCCCGCGCAGGCGCTCATCTCGATGAAGCAACGGTGCAAGTTGCCGGCGGCAATATCCTCCAGCGCGGCTTTGCAGTTTTCGGTGCCGTCCACCGTCAGGCAAGTATATCCAACATCTGGAATATCCATTGTTTTGAGAATGCCGCCGACGGTCGGAAACAGACGCGCGCGGCTCTCGTCCGCATGATCCATCTTCCGCTCCGGCTCAATTCCTGCAGCGGTAAACATGTTTGAGAGTTCCTCAAACGTCAGAACCGCGTCCACAGGGCTGTTTTCCGCCTCGTCTTTTTTGGAAAGACACGGCCCGATGAATACGGTTTTCGCGTCCGGAATTCTGCGCTTGATATCCGTGCTGTGCGCAATCATCGGGGAAACCACCGGCGAAAGAAACCGGATCAGTTCCGGATAATATTTTCGAATCAGCAGGTTTACCGAATGGCAGCAGGAGGTGATGATCACATCCTGCGTTTCAGCAGCAATTTGTTTTTCATATTCGCGCTTCACCAACGTCGCGCCGATCGCGGTTTCCTCCGCGGCGGAAAAGCCGAGGCGCTTGAGCGCGTCCTGCAGTGCGGAAAATCCGACTCCTTCAAAATATGCCGCAAAGGACGGCGCAAGGCTCGCAACCACCGGCGCTTTTCCGTCGAGCAAAACGCGGACCAGTTCCGTTCCGTCGGCAATCTCTTTTGCGTTTTGCGGGCAGACGACAAAACACTGTCCGCACAGGATGCATTCCTCCCCAACGATATGCGCCTGGTTCGCCGAAAAGCGAATCGACTTCACCGGACAGTGGCGAATGCATTTGTAGCAATTTTTACAATTGGATTTTTTCAGTTTCAGAACTTCCGACATTCGTATTCCTTCTTTTGATTCGATATCGCAGTTATGATTTCAACGCGTTACTCGCCGGTTTTTTCGGCGACGCGCGGCAGCAGTTTTTCAATGAAGAACCGTTCTGTATTTTCCGGTGTAAGGGAGTAATATACTCCGTCAAGCGTAGCGCTGACGCCGGTTTGGCAGTTTCCGGTACAGAACGACCCGCGCAGGTCGATTTTGTCCTTTAAACCATGCGTTTGAATGAGATTTTCCAGCCGTTCCACCACGATCCGCGAGCCTTTTAAATGGCAGGAACTTCCGATGCAAACCGTCAGATTCATTCGTTCATCCTCCACATGATTTTGCCAGTTCATCATTTCGATTATTTATTATCGATATTTTATTACTGATACTGTATTTTGTCAATCATTCTGCGTGTTTTTGACCTATGCAAATACGGCATACCCGCTTGCAAAACGATACAAAACAGCCGCGCGAGTGTTCGCGCGGCTGGCTGGTTTCGTTATGAGGTTTGCTTTTGATTTATTTACGCAATTTACACGTTGATTCGGAACAACGTCACGTCGCCATCCTGCATCACATAGTCCTTGCCCTCACTGCGGATAAGGCCCTTTTCCTTGCAGGCTGCCATGGAGCCGAGCTCCTCCAGCGTAGTAAACGGCACGATCTCCGCGCGGATAAAGCCGCGCTCGAAATCGGTGTGTATTTTGCCCGCCGCCTGCGGCGCTTTGGTGCCGCGCACGATGGTCCAGGCGCGCACCTCTTTCGGCCCTGCGGTGAGATAGCTGATCAGACCCAGCAAACGATAGCAGGCTTTGACGAGCTGGTCGAGGCCGGATTCTTTAATGCCGAGCTCCGCGAGAAACGCGTCCTTTTCAGCCGGGTCGAGTTCCGCAATCTCTTCTTCCAGTTTGCAGCATATGGTCAGCGCTTCGGCTTTTTCGCTCTTCGCTATTTCATACAGCGCCTTCACGTGTTCGTTCGGCTCCTGCCCGACATCATCCTCGCTGACGTTGGCGACGTAGATGATGGGCTTGCTGGTCAGCAGAAAGAAACCGCGCATGAGCTCCGCTTCCTCGTCCGTCAGGTCGAGGCTGCGCGCGGGTTTTCCGCTCTCCAGCGCAGGCTGCAGGCGTTCGAGCAGCGCCACTTCCGAAATCGTCTTTTTGTCGCCCGCTTTAAGCAGTTTGCGCGCGCGGTCGAGGCGTTTTTCAACCGTTTCCATGTCCGCGAAAATCAGCTCCAGCGAAATGGTTTCCACATCCCGCGCGGGATCGACGCTTCCATCCACGTGCACGACGTTCTCGTCCTCAAAACAGCGAACAACGTGCACCACCGCGTCCACCTCGCGAATATGCGAAAGGAACTTGTTGCCGAGGCCTTCGCCACGGCTCGCACCGCGGACAAGACCGGCGATATCGACAAACTCGATCGTGGTCGGCGTGTATTTTTCGGGGTTGTACATCTTTGCCAGCACGTCTAAGCGTTCGTCCGGCACGGCAACCACGCCGACATTGGGTTCGATGGTGCAAAACGGATAGTTGGCGGCCTGTGCGCCCGCCTGCGTAATTGCGTTAAAGAGCGTGCTCTTGCCGATATTCGGCAGGCCGATCACTCCAAGTTTCATAAAAAGGGTACCTCCTTTTTCTTTTCTTTCGAAAGAAAAGAAATAAAAGAAATTTGCTCTTTACTTTTCTTAAAAGAAAAATAAAACAAAAGTATTTTCGCTATGATCTCTTTGTTGTTTCTTTGCAGAAGAAGGAAAGTTATAGTTTGCTTCTGCCAAACTTCAATCTTCTGAGAGACTCTTCTCTGCCAAGAAGGGATGCAATCTCGATTGCGCCGCCAGGGGTAACCATCTTACCCGCCAGCGAAATGCGCACCGGCCAGAGCAACGTTCCGTTTTTCATGCCGCGCGCCTCCGCCATGCCGAGCAGCGTTTCATGCAGCGCGCTCTCCGTCCATTCGGGCAGCGCTTCCAGCGCGGGGATGACGAAATCCAGCACCTCTGCGGAAACAACAGAATCCGTCTTGCTCTTTTTGTTGGTAAAGAGTTCCGCGTCGTATTCCGGTAGCGTGACGAGAAAATCCACCACTTCGGGGATCTGGGTAAAAATCTCCGTGCGCGGCTGCAAAATGCGGCAGAGAATGTCTTTATCCATCTGTCCAACGCCCGCCTGCTCGTAATACGGCATGGCATGGCGCGTAAATTCCTCCGGCGTGAGCCGGCGGACATATTCCGCGTTCATCCAGGTGAGCTTGTTCACGTCGAAAATTGCGGGGGATTTGGACATGCCGGTTACGTCAAACGCTTCTTTCAGCTCGTCTAGCGTGAAAAACTCCCGCTCGTCGCCGGGGTTCCAACCCAAGAGCGCGACATAGTTAATGATCGCTTCCTTGAGATAGCCTTTTTTCAGATAATCTTCGTAATACGCGTCGCCGTCGCGCTTGCTGAGTTTATGGTTCGCGTCGCGCATGATCGGCGTCATATGGATATAGACCGGTTTTTCCCAGCCGAACGCCTCATAGAGCAGGTTGTATTTCGGCGTGCTCGCAAGGTATTCGTTGCCGCGCATTACGTGCGTAATCGCCATGGTATGGTCGTCGATTACGTTGGCAAAATTATACGTCGGCATGCCGTCCGCTTTGATGAGCACCATGTCGTCGAGCTCCGCGCAGTCCACGGCGATGTGTCCGTAGAGTACGTCGTCAAACGAGGCCTCGCCGGTCAGCGGCACATTCTGGCGGATTACGTGCGGTTCTCCCGCCGCAATGCGCTTTTGCACTTCCTCCGGCGAAAGATGCAGGCAATGCTTGTCATATTTCCAGACCTCGCCCTTTGCGGAGGCTTCCTCGCGCCGCGCGTCAAGCTCTTCGTTTGTGCAGAAGCAGTAATACGCCTTGCCGCTCTTGACGAGCTGTTCGGCGTATGGCCTGTACATATTCTTGCGCTCACTCTGCACATAGGGGCCGTAATCGCCGCCGACATCGGGGCCTTCGTCCCAGAGCATGCCGATATCGCGGAGGGTGTTGTAGATAACATCTACCGCGCCTTCAACATAGCGGCTCTGGTCGGTGTCCTCGATGCGGAGGATGAACTTGCCGTTGTGCTTTTTGGCATATAGATAAGTATACAGCGCGCTGCGCAGGTTACCGAGGTGCATAAAGCCCGTCGGCGACGGGGCAAACCGGGTTCGAACCATGAATTTCGCTCCTTTATCCGTTTTCCTTTCGGGAAGCGGATGCGTAAAAAGTTTCTTTTGATTCTTTTCTTTACAAAGAAAAGAATTATGCTTTGTAGCTGTCTTTTAAACCAACCGTGCGGTTGAATACCGGCGCGCCGGGCTTTCCGTCGCGATCCGCGCAGAAGTATCCTTCGCGCATAAACTGATACCGCTCGCCCTCCGGAACGCCGTCCAGCGCGGGTTCGACAACCCCTTTCATCGTCGTGAGCGAATCGGGATTGAGCCGGTCGACAAAGTCTTTTTCGACCGCGGTTTCCTCTTCCTCTTCGTCCTGCTCCGCGCTCTCGCTCTTCATCAGCGTGTCATACAGCCGGAACTCCGCCGCAACCGCGTCGTCCACATTGAGCCAATGCAGCGTACCCTTCACCTTGCGCGCGTCTTCGCCGCTGTGGCTTGCGGGGTCATAGGTGCAGTGAATCTTGGTTACCGTGCCGTCTTCGTTTTTCTCCAGACCGACGCATTTAATGATATACGCGCCTTTGAGGCGGACTTCGCCGTCCGGCTTGAGGCGGAAAAACTTGCTCGGCGGAACCTCCGCAAAGTCGTCCCGTTCGATATACGCGCGCTTGCCGAAACGCACCGTGCGCGAACCGAGTTCGGGATGGTTCGGGTGGTTTTCCAGCGTAACATCCTCGTATTTTCCCTCGTCCCAGTTGTCGATTTCCACCAGAACGGGATCGAGCACCGCCATGCGCCTCGCAGCATTTTCGTTGAGGTCTTCGCGTACGCAGTGTTCCAGCATTGCAAAGTCCACAACGGAATCCGCTTTTGCTACGCCGACGCGCTCCAGAAAATCGCGAATTGCGGCCGCCGTAAAACCGCGCCTGCGCATGCCGCAGAGCGTCGGCATACGCGGATCGTCCCAGCCGGAAACATATCCTTCTTCCACAAGCCTGCGCAGATAACGCTTGCTCATAATGGTATCCGTAATATTCAGCCGCGCAAACTCGATCTGCCGCGGTTTGGGATCAAATTCGCACTGATCGACCACCCAGTTGTACAGCGGGCGGTGCGCCTCGTATTCCAGCGAGCAGAGCGAGTGCGTTACGCCCTCGATGGCGTCCTGAATCGGATGCGCAAAATCGTACATGGGATAGATGCACCATTTGTCGCCCGTCTGATGATGGCGCACATGCTTGATGCGATACAGCGCGGGGTCGCGCATGTTGATGTTCGGGGACGCCATGTCGATTTTGGCGCGCAGGGTCTTCGCCCCGTCTTCAAACTCGCCCGCGCGCATACGCGCAAACAAATCGAGACTTTCCTCCGCCGGACGGTCGCGGTATGGGCTGTTTTTGCCCGGCTGCGTCAGCGTACCGCGGTAGGCGCGCATATCCTCTTTCGTCAGCTCGTCGACATACGCGACGCCTTTTTTGATGAGTTTGACCGCGAGGTCGTAGCACTGGTCAAAATAGGAAGAACCGAAGAGAATTTCGTTCCACTGGAACCCGAGCCACTGGATATCTGCCTGAATCGCATCGACATATTCCACGTCTTCTTTAGACGGGTTCGTGTCGTCATAGCGAAGGTTGCAGATGCCGCCATACTGTTCGGCCATGCCGAAATCAATGGCGAGCGCTTTTGCGTGACCAATGTGCAAATAACCGTTTGGTTCGGGCGGAAACCGGGTCTGCACGCGCGGCTCTTTTGTGCGCATGTCCTCTTCGATGAACTCCTCGATGAAATTCTTCGAGTGTTTTACTTCTTCCATTACCGTGTGCCTCCAAATTTACTTCATACATTATCGGGTAACTGCCCCGAAATGTCAATTCGAGGGAGAAAGAGATTCTTTCTTTTCTT
>QKAN01000071.1 GCA_003246365.1 Clostridia bacterium | reverse complement strand
GGCAGGGATGCGACACTTTGCGGCTCGTATGCATTGTCCCAGTTTCCGTTTTGCTTCGCATTTTCAATTGCTTTGAATCCCTGTTGGGTCATTCTACCGGCTACGATGAGGGCTTCCGCCTTCTCCGTATTCACCTTTGACCAAATGCTTCTTGCGCTGCGAGGTGTAAACTTTTGAATCCAAGTCTTCTCGTCATAGGTCTTCTTCTGACTGTCGATCCATCCGTAGCAAAGCGCACTTTCAACCGCTTCGTCATAGGTGACCGAAGCGATGCCGGAGCCTTTTTTCGCGATTTGAAGCCAAACGCCGGCAGAACTTGCGGCGTTGCTACTAAGCCAGTCCTCCAGAGAGGATTGGGTTTCAAATGAGAGTATGGGAAGATCTGCGGATTGCTGCTTCATATACTTGCCTCCGGAGAGCGTATGATGCACGATTTGCCAACATGATGGGTTGAGAGCTGTCAATGTTGACAAATAGACAATATCACTGCCGGATATCAATTACTGCTACATTATCACATTAGCACGCTGAATATAAGTTGCAAGCCAAACAGTGTTTGCTTAATGCTAATCGCAGTCGTTTTACTGCGCGGTATGATTCTCAAAATCAAAGTGAAAAAAATCCGCGCCGTGGTCGATACGAAGTGTACCTTTTGTCAAATAGACCGCAACAATACAGCAGCATTCATCGTTCTCATTGTTGGCAAAATCATACCACTCCTGAAATACTCTGCGCATGGTGTCCCGAATTTTGGCATTCTTTGGGTCTAGAACCCAGCCTAAGTTCTTTCCAACGCCACTGGAAAAGAAATCCTCAAAGTGGACGGAAATCGCGACATTCGGGTTGTTCATGATCTGCTTTACCTTGTTGGACTGGGCGTGTGTAATGATATAGAACACTGCATCATCATAGTATGCGTCCACGTCGCGAACGCATGGTTTTGGAATGCCGTTCGGACCTTTTTCCGGAGAGATGGTTGCCAACGAAATGACATTATCTTTGCCGTTACCGAACCGTTCGTTCAGAATCTTGATACCTTCTTCATACTTGCTCATGCTTCGTCTCCTTTGTTACCGCTTTATCCAGAGCGCAGGCCGAACGCCGCCTCTCGTGTCGCACGCAATATCATGTATCACATTCGTTTTTCGTTTCGAAACACCGTTTCCCTGAATCCCGATATTGCCGTCTCCATGGATGTATACCGCGACGCGCTGATGCTTTCCGGGCGTGCGAATCCACCACCACCAGGACGAATTTAAATAGAGCGCACTTCGCTTACTGTTGTTTACATCTTTTCGCTGGAACCAGTATCGTTGATTCTTTGCCGGAAAATCCAGCAACATACTGCTGTCGCCGAAATACGATCGAACAACGTTATCCATCGACAGAAGGAAGATATAATCATCTGTATCGGCTCCGCCATCTACCTGATACCACGGGTTGCCGGGGTTTGTGTTGTGGGTTTCGATGATTCTTGCCCGGTCTTGCGCAGGGAATCTATTGTAGAATTCACCGTTTAGATAGTGTCTAAGTTCACAATCCTTCCATGTGATTTCCGTGGGTCTGTTATGATAATCACGCAAATCAATGATATCTTCCGTTAGTATCAACGATTTATCATTCTGTGCCTCAAGAACAATCCATCGATAGTCCCCAAAGTTGATTCGATCTCCAACCTTCATTGATTCCTCCCGCTTATTGAATGGCAACGTGAATTTTCATGTACTCGACGCCGCTTTTCTGAAAAAGTTGCTCAAATGCAAAATGATCATAGACATATCGATTTACATGAGTATATTGAAAAACGGACTTATACGCATTTGATACCAAGTGAAACGGGTTGTCCATTGGGTTCTTTATCGTTATCGTAACGTAATTTTGAGCTTTTCTTTCCTCAACCGATATGGACTTCGTATCAATGGTTATTCCTTCCGGCACGACCAGTGCGGCAGTATATCCATGCATATGGTAAACGTTGGTCTGTTCTTGTGAAAGATGTGGGAAATCCCAACCAATCACTTTTGGATGCTCGATATTGAGTTCTTTTGCCAGCTGCCGGATTCTGTTCAGCGCGTCGTCTTCCGGCTCGGCTGAAATCACAGTATATTTTATGAATTTGAACCCTGAAAGAGGTTCGATCTGAATCTCGCTATAGGCTTCATTCGCGATACGCATGTTTCCAAAGAGCAGCTCGTCAGAACTGCAATTAAATAGCGTGCAAATCTCCTTGATTTTATTTAGCTCGGGATTCCCGCGGTTGAGTTCCCACTTTGATATGGTTTGCCTCGAAACGCCGAGTTGATGCGCGAGTTCTTCCTGTGTCATGTTTTTGCGCATCATTCGAAGATGCTGCATATTTGCTCCAAAGTTCACGTCAATATCCTCCTGAACCCATTACCTGAACCCATTATAGCTACATGCAGCAGAGGATCAACCAATTTTTGGTTGCGCTTATTGCATTTATGCGCTTTTAAGTTGCGCGACGGGAGGTTTCTCCTGTTTTGTGTTCAGATGATCGCAAAGAAAAACCGCGGCGAAAGTCCTACGCCACGGTAACGGTATTGCTGTAAGTTTTCGGTTTGATGACGCGCTGCATGCGCCATATCATTCTTCCGGAAGCTCTTCAAACGCTGGAATGCTTTCCAGCTCGTGATCCCAGGTTGCCCGATGTGAGCAAAAGATATGCCCTTGCGGCCGCAAGTCTATGTCGCTGTCCATACTTCCTGCGGGGACAACCAGAAGAGCTCCTTCGAACTGAAGATTTGGCAGTGCAGAGCCGCAAATGGAACAAAAGCTTTTTATGTGACCTTCCGAACGGAAATCAAAGCGTTTTACCAACTCCTCGCCGGACAACCAAGTTAGTTTTGCGGTAGAAGAAAACATATT
>QKAN01000200.1 GCA_003246365.1 Clostridia bacterium | reverse complement strand
GTTGACGCGATAGCGGCCTTTGCCGGGAATGGAATAGGCAAACGCCAAGTGATTACTCCGGTACAGCTCTTCCTGTAGTTCCGGCTTCACAACCTGCTTGATGATGCTATCCATGTCCGCCATGCTGATCGGAGTGAGTTGGTTCAGAAAAACCACTTCACCGTTTCTTCGCACCGAGGGCAACGCGCCAACGGAGAGATGAAGATCGTTGATCCCCTTTTCCGCAATAATCATGAGCAACTTGTGCAGTAATTCAATCGACATTTTTCATCCTCTGCTTTTCCATAACAAATTGGGTATGCCTACTCCGGCTCAGAACCCCGTTTCATCCGCTAAAAGGCCTGTGTAAAGAACGGCGTGATTGAGAACACGAATGACTTATTCTCAATATTGGTACCGGAGTCGCTTTTCACCATGATTTTCACATCCAGCCGAATGGATTCCCCCTGTAGGATGATCACATCGGTTCCCTCAAGCGCGCGCATCGATTCATCCGATACCGAAATGGTTTGGTCTACTTTTTGCACATACTCGCCGTCAGATAGCCCGTAAAGATCATATTGTATGTTTAGATCTTTCAGAAGCTCAACGTCAACCTCGCGATCCTCTTCCATATCAACAACGTCTCTGACGTCCTGTCTGATCCAGATAAACTTGATCGGCAAAACGCCGGTGTTCGTGATCTCGATGCTGACATTCGTCTCGGAGCTGGAGTAAAGGTTGTGAACCCCGATCTCCACCGTTTTATTATCATTTTTCACTACAATAGATGAGGGTGATATTTCGATATACTCTGATACGTATCCGATCTCCGCATTCGTGATATCGATGTCGATCTGCCCTCCGCTGGCATTGATCATATCCGTCGAATGCGGCGCGAACGCGCCAAATAAAAGCACAGCGCAAAGCAGCGCTGCTCCTAACCCGATGATAATCAATCGCGTTTTTTTCATGGGCGGTTCCTTAGCTTTGATGTCGTTCCGAATGAGTCATTTCCATGGATCATCCAACCCAATATCAACTAGATTATATATACAAATCCGTAATAAAGTCAAAAGAATCGGTTACAATGAAACAAGAAGAGAATATAACAAAAGGGGATTTTCATCCCCTTCTGCTCTCAAGGCAAGTGTGGTTAGTTCGCCTGCACAAACATCGGAGTGAACTTGAAGGTATAGAGCGCATTCTCCGTGCCGTCGCCAGCGTTCTGGTCCAGCATAATCTGAATATCGAAGGTAATCGTCTGCCCCGCTTCAATCACCATGTTGGCGTTTGAAAACAGCGTTGCATTGGCGGCAGAAGAGGAATCCGAAGCCTTGGACTGACCGTTCTTTGTAACCGCTGTTGCGTTATATTTGACGATCAGCATACCGGCATCCGCTGCGGACAGCGCTTTGTTGGTTTCCGTGTTCACTGCGGAAATTCGCTCCTGTATGCAGCCGCTGAGTTTGACGGGGATCGTGCCTGTGTTGGTGATTGTAATGGTTGCGTTTGCTTCCGCACCGGGATACAGGTTTTCAATCGAAACTGTTGCGGCTTTTTTATCCTCGGAAACCGAGATGTTGTTCTTGGCGAATTCCACATACTCGGAGACCTTGCCAACGGACGTTGCGGAGATCGCTACATCCAGTTCGCCGGAGCTAGCGTTGACAGAGACAGTAGTTCTGCTGGTCCACGCGGCATATGCTCCGCCGACAACCAGTAGTGCAATGATAGCGACAATGATGACTAATCTGGACTTCTTCATTTCTCAATACCTCCACTTTAATTTTGATTGAATCGCGAGTAATCTACTTCAATAACAAAAGAAACATTCTGCGTGATATCTTCGGCATCTTGTTCTTTCTTTGAATCCTCTTTCTTGCTCTGCCCGTAATTGTCCTTGGTTTTGATTTCGTCAAACTCTACTTCGCAAACAATCTCGATGATCCCGTTTACAGGAAGCTGATATATCTCATCGCGCTTTGATGTTGAATTGTTTGCTTTCCACTGAAAGATCTTTTTGTCCTTATGTGCAATACGAATCTCTCCAACGTATGCTGACACGGTCAGCCTGAGATCATTCTTGAAATCATCCGAGTACCCGCTTACATAGAGTACGTTGATATCATCTATATCGATCGGAATTGTGCCGGTATTCTTGAACCGGAGCGTAACCGTGTTTCCGGTACCGGGCGTAATCTCTTTGAACGTTACCGTCGCGTGCGCGTTTTCCGCATTTGATACGCTGGCGCTGCCGCTGTTGATCCGGGAGGAGTAGTCCACATAACTGAGCTTTGTTTCAGCCGTTTTCGCCAGAATCTGTATGTTGACCTGCTCTGTCCACCGCGCATATGCAACGCCCGTGAGCAAAAGCAGTATCGTTATAATGAGGACGCCCAGCTTTGCTTTGTTCATATTATGCCTCAATATCGTCCAACCAAATATTGTCCTCCGCGTGTAAAAAACAAAAAGCAGCTAACGAAAATGCTAGCTGCCAAAACTTCTACTATCCCGCACATCACGCAAAGCGGGAAAACCACTTGGCAACTGGCTGCCATCGACGATGTTTCGTCATTAGGCCCTGTAGTTTTGCGTCGCCCGCTTTCACGGGTTATGCCCTAGGATGTGATATATTTATTACTTAGTTACAAATTATCACATGCGAAACTGCTTGTCAATGGTTCGAAGTAACTTTATCACAATTGTATCTGCCCTAGCATGCGTTTATTGTTTTTTGAATACAATTTTATCTTCGCTGGTATCTTCATCTAATTCTATCCTGAATATGGGTCAATTAATCGTCAATCCATATCAGTTTGTTGACGAATATGCTGCGGTATGCACTAGATTCTTTACTCGTCACGTTCGTATTATCTCTGGAGTTGTCCACTCGCAATGAAACCGAATAACAATTATCAAGCCGTTATTGTTACATTGTATGATTCATTGACGCACAATTCCATATACCAGATAGTCGGTAAGCACGCGCCGCAGGTCTATATCTAGTATGTTGCTCAATCCATCGCCGGAAAAATCGGGTCAGGCCGCATTCGAGCCTCGGCGGGCGGCCGCCCGTCCCTCAAACCGTGGTTCCAATCGCTGCCTAAATCCGAATGTACTAACATTGCTCCTGGACCATAAAACGGGGGCAGTTCATCTTGATATAACAATCACTCGGAAATTATGAAGAAATCGTGCTCATATTCAGCGAAAACAATAAACGAAACGATTTGAACCGTTTCGTTTATGCTTTTCTTGAAATCCTTTTTCTTGTAATGCTAATCTAGGCTTGATTATCAGCGGAAAAAGCGAATACGATATGTATGCAAGATAATTGTTAATTCAAACGTATTATTATCAAATCTTGGCTGAACCTCATTTTAATTAATCGTTTCGAGCATTCCGGGTTGCTCATTTTGCCTTCGGATATTCGTTGCACAGCAACCGATACGCCGGCTCGTCTTCCTCAATCGTCGGGAATCTCCCGATTGGTTTCTCAAAGCGGTTGTCGGTGTTATCATCGTTGCATTCGCTGACTTCGCCGATCAACACTGCCCCCGTGCCCGCCTCCACTTCGAAATCATGATAGAGATACGGCTGAATGGAGATACTCTCGCCGGGTTTAAGAGTGATTTGTGTGCCTGCGGGTACCATTTTCGCCACACCATCGATGTGTAATTCCACATCGTTCACGTGATCGACGGTTTCATCCGATAGAGAGTTATAGACTCGTATCAATAGATTCCCACCGCCGCGGTTGATGATATCCTCCATCTTGCTCCAGTGGAAATGATTCGGCGCACACTGTCCGTCTTTGAGACGGAGCAGTTTCTCTGCATATGTCTTTTTGTAGCGATCGCGCTGTTTCAAGTTGCCGTTCCGAATCGTGATCAGCGAGAAGCCAACCTGATCAAAATCGCCCAAGCCGTAATCGGTGATGTCCCAACCCAGCATGTTGTCGCGGATTTCGTCGTGGTCGTGCCCTAACGTTGCCCAATCTTCCGGCGTAAGATGGCAAAACGGCGGCAGCGAGAATCGATACTCCGCCGCCATCGCTTCGAGTTCGCGAAGTGCTTTGTTGACTTGAGATCGTTTCATATTTATCCCTCAGCTCGAATAAATCGAGCAAGACAATTGCGACAGACTCATTTTTTTACACGAAGAATTTTATTGCATTTCTAGAGCGTAACCCAGCATCTCTCCCGTGCCGAACGCTCAATTGCTTCAATGATCTGCATGTTGATCAGGCCATCGTAAAAGTCCGGTTGGACGGCTTTGTTTTCTACGATCGCACGCACAAACTCGTAATACTGATGCACAAACAAATGCTCCCATCCGATGATGTGCCCCTGCGGCCACCAGTGGTTTACATAAGGGTGCTGCGCATCAGTAACAAGCACCGTGCGAAATCCTTGCGTGGTTTTATCCTCATCGGCAAAATAGACCTCCAGCTCGTTCAACCTCTCCAGATTGAACCGCAGGCTCCCCTTGCTACCGGTGACGGCAAATCGCAGGGCGTTTTTGTAACCGGTGGAGATTCTGGATGTTTCAAAGTTTCCGGTCGCGCCGTTTTCAAATCTTGCGAGAAACATCGCGGCATCGTCAGTTGTCACAGGTTTCATATCCCCTGAAACAGGGTCCTGGTGTTCAGCCAGAAAGATGTCCGTCATTCCGACCACTTCTTTCAGTTCTCCAACGAGGTATCGCGCAAGATCGATCACATGTGATCCTTTGTCGGAAATAGCGCCCGCTCCTGCAATCTTCTTGTCAAACCGCCAGACATACGGCGTGCTTTCGTCCACCCAATCCTGCTGATAGATCGCATGAAAGTGGTAGATTTCGCCGAGTCTGCTGCTTGAAATGATCTCTTTTGCGAGCGCAACAGCGGGAACGCGACGATAGCAGAAATTGACCATGTGTCTGATGCCCTGTTCAACAGCGGAGGCATACATCGAGCCCGCCTCGGCAGCCGTCATCGAAAGCGGCTTTTCACAAATGATGTGCTTCCCTGCCTTCGCAGCCGCGAGCGCGATTTCGCAATGCGAAAGTCCAGGCGTGCAGATATCGATGATGTCGATTTCGGGATCTTCTACGACTTTATGCCAGTCTGTTTCGTATGATTTCCAACCATAGCGTGCGGCCGCTTCCGCAATATCATCTTCCACGCCGCAAATAGTCTTCATGTTGACCATAGCGCCAGGTTCGAAGAACATATTGAGGTTTTTGAGCGCATTGCTGTGCGCTTTGCCCATGAACTTGTGTCCGATTAAGCCTATATTCAGCGTTTGTTTGACCATGTTATCAAAACTCCCTTTTTCCCATAACGAATTCTGCTGGTTCGTTTTCCAATTCTTCTATCGAATCTTTGGGTTTGTCTTTTATGTCATTGCCAGCAAGTTGAATCTCTCATACTCTTGCCTATTATCAGAACGTCCTTCGAATCGGTACCCTCCGCTTCACGTTTGACAATGTCTTCAAAAAATGCGTGTGTTTCATCAAACAATTCCCGTTCAAATCGCACGCTTGAGAACACATGATCGGCTCTTTCGATGATGTGAATTCTTGTATGATCTTTGATCGCTTGATGATATTCCACAACCTCGGAAACGGGAACAACCTCATCTCGACTTCCATGGAGTATCATGGTCGGTTTGTCATATGATAGAACTTCTCTCAAGTCCAGACATTTCAGCTCTTCCAGAAATCTAGTACCGATCCGGTTGCCGAGATAATCCACATAATCCTTCTCCCCGTTTGTTTGTTTTCGGCAATCCGGGAAGATGAGCCGATCGATTGCGGACTTGAGCATTACCGCAGGCGCCCACAAGCAGAGCTTCTGGACATCACCTGGTCTTCTGGCCGCAATGACGCTCGCAACCATTCCACCCATGCTGATTCCAAGCAGATAGCATCGTTTCGGATCGATGCATCCTAAGCGTAAAACATAGTTCAACATTGCGTCGGCATCGGACACCTCCGAAGCAAATGTTATGTTCTCAAAGTCTCCGTCACTTTCGCCGCAACCTGCAAAATCGAACCTTGCGCAGGCGATTCCCCTCTGGATGCATTCTTCCGCGAACTTGCGAAAGAGTTGATGTGCTTCGGTTCGGTTTCCCGCAAATCCGTGCAGCAAGATGATCACAGGCGGTGGATTGTGCTGTACCGGTATATGAATTACACCGCGAAGGCGCTTCCCTTGATTCACCAAATCCGTAAAATACAACAATTCAAAGCACCTCAATCTATCGCTGTTGAGATCGAAACATTTCAGAGCAATTCAACAGAAAATGCTCCGCAAACTCACCAAACAGAGAGTTCGCCCATGCAAACCACGGTCTCGTATATTCCTCCGGATGGTCACAATGGAACCCTTCGTGCATCGAATTGGTACCCGCATCTGTGGATAGCAGCGTGTCCATGATGTGTTTTATCTCGACCGGATCATTGCTCGTTAAGCCCTGCACCATCAATCCGATCGGCCAAATATAACCTTTCGGCGTGTGCGGGCTGCCAATGCCTCTTGCGGCAGAACCTTCAAAATAGTACGGGTTGCATTTGCTTAAAACAAACGCCCTCGTGTTCTGATACACGATGTCGTTCGAGTCCGCATACCCGAAATACGGTATGCTTAGAAGGCTTGGAACATTTGCGTCGTCCATCAGGCAATGGTTTCCAAACCCATCCGTTTCGTAGGCATAAATGCTTCCGAATTGCGGGTGGATAAATTTCCCGTATGTCTCGATTCCGTACTCGATTTGTTCTTTCAAATCTTTTGCTTGTCTGATCAAATCTGCGTCGCGAAAAATCTCCTGCGCGATTTCTTCGATTTGGCGAAGTGCAACGACCGCAAACATATTCTCCGGTATGTTGAACGGAAAGACGCATCCATCATCGCTCGGTCGAAATCCGCACCATGTCATACCTGTTTCGTTTACCGGCGCACCTTTCCCGTGACGGGAAAGTGTGTCGTGTCGCGGACAGTTTTCGCGTCGAAAGTAATAATCCGATTTGGTCGCGTGGTGCTGCTCTTTTTCCCATAGATATAGGACTTCATGAATGCAGCGATGATAGTCTTCGGTAAATATCGTCTGATCTCCGGTTGTTTTCCAATATCGGTGGCTCAAGTCCACCGGGTAGCACAGCGAGTCGATTTCATACTTCCGTTCCCAGACCCAAGGGCTCGTGGCGGGCTCGTCCCGATGTCCGCTCCCGTCTGCTTCTTTGTTGAATGCGTTTGCATACGGGTCGATTCGCATGTACCGTATCTGGCGCTTTATGAGGCCGCGAAAGATACGGCGGAGGAACAGGCTGTCCTTTGCGTACGGGATATACTGCTTGACCTGAGCGGAAGAATCGCGCAGCCACATCGCAGGAATATCGCCGGTAAACACATACACCTCATCGGAATCCAGCCACTCCGTCGTGGTCTCCAGCGTGTTAAAAAACGTATTCTCAAAGACAAGATTCAGTTTTTCATGGCTGCAACGCTTCGAAAAATCAAGAATAATCTTGGTTTTTAATTCTTGCGGTACCACAATCTTCTCCCAAATAGTCGCATCCATGGCTTAGATGATCTCCAAAGCGTCTTTGTCCGGCAGGATCGGAAACGGCGCCGTCGGCAACGTCTGATACCAATATGCCACGGATGCAATATCGTCCTGCAGCGGCAGGTAGCGTCTGCCCGACCGCCATCCGAGCGCCTGTATGGTCACCTGAATCCGGCTCGAGAATCGCACCGGATCCATGATGTGCCAGCGATACATACCAAACCGCATCTGAGACGCATATAAGCCATCTGGCCGGATGATCTGCGGCAGTCCTGCGTAGGGAGTTGTGTAAGATTCGTACTGGTGCGTTTTCGGGTGCTCAAAGTTATAAGAACCGCAGAAGTAATCCTCCGTTCCCGTGCCGCAGATGGTCGGATAATCCGTGTCGTCGTCTAAATATACTTTCCATTCGCCCTCTCCCCACCAGCCATTCTGATGAACGCCCCATGCAAGATATGTTCCTGCATAATGGCCT
>QKAN01000184.1 GCA_003246365.1 Clostridia bacterium | reverse complement strand
GAAATTCTGTCGGAAAACTTTTTTCCATTTACGTCTCCTTTATCGGACGCGGCGCAACCGGCTCCGGCTGCACCGCGTCCATTAGATTCATTCGCTGAAATCAGGATTCGGTCGTTTCCGCTTCCAGAGCGGCCTGCTCTTTTGTATAGAGCTCTTTATCATATGCCTTGATGAATGGGTAGTATACAAAGTAGCCGATGATAATGCCGACGACCGGAATTAACAGGTTCTGCCAGGCCATTGCGCCGAGGAATTCGCCGACGCCGATCGGCATCAGGGAAAACATCATGACGTACGCCGGTTTGAAGAAGCCAATCAGATATCCCGCCCAAACGACGATCATCGTGATCAACGGGGTCAGCATGAACGGAATTGCAAGAATGGGGTTGTACATAATCGGATAACCGAAGGTTGCCGGCTCATTGATGCCGAACAGACCGGGGACGATCGCAACCTTGCTGACCGCGCGAACCTGCTCGGATTTACAACGCAAACCGCGCAGAACAAGACCAAAGGTGTTTCCCGTTCCGCCGGCAGTCATCATGGAAGAGATCAACAGGGAAGCATAGAATACCGGTTTTCCGCCTGCGGCGACCGCGGCTGCGTTCGCGCCGATGTTCTGCATCAGAATCGCGAGAAGCGCGATGAAAACGACCATTGTGCCGTGAATACCGAATGTCCAGAGCAGGCAGGCGAAAATGGAGATAACCAGCATGCCCGGTACGCTGTTCAGCGCGGAGAGGGGGATGGAGAGAACATAGGTGATCAACAGTGGCAAGGTCATCTGTCCCGCCGTCAAAAGCGAAAGCACGGTTCCGACGCCGAACCAAACCAAGAGGTTGAAGAACATCGGGAGCGCCGCAGAGAACGCATCCGAGAGGAAAGACGGAACAACATCCGGCATTTTGATGACGATGTTGTGCTTTTCGCAGAACCGCGTCAGCTTTACGGATAGAATCGCGATGATGATTGCAACAAACATGCCCTGCGCGCCGAGATAGGAAGAATTCAGCACGGTCATCGTGGTGCTTCCGTCGGCAAGGGTGACGGTTTGAATCGGTGCGCTGACGGCAAGGAAACACACCAGACTCACGATGCCGTTTTGCATCGGCTTCATATCGAACGATTTGGCATAGTTATATGCGATCATGAACGCGAGGAAAACGCTGATCAGGCCCATCGTCATGTTATATGGCGTGTAGAGAATCGTATAGATCTGGTCAGAGGTTGTATACCAACCAAACAGCGTCGGAATGGTTGCAACGATCTGGAACACGGCACCGACGAGGATGATGCCCATCGTTGCCATCAAAGACTTGCTGATGGCGGAAAAGCCCTTGTTTGTTGCAATTTTTTCGCCGAAACGCTGCAGGCCTTTCATGAATTTGCTTTCAAACACTTTGTCCATTTTGCTCTGTTTCGCTTCCATGGAATTACCTCCCTTTTCGTATCGTAATAGTTACTTGGACGGAATGAGTTTTGCGATCTGTTTGAAGATATTCTCGGCGTTGCCGATGGCATAATCGTATGGCGCGATCACTGCGACCGGTTTATGCGTATCGTTTTCGATACTGGCCTTTTGGTAGGACACCTGGGGTCCGAGCAGAATCAGGTCGAATCTTTGGTACACATCGTCATATTCGTTCATTCCGCGCGCAAGTATTTCGAGCTCGATTCCGTGCTCCGCCGCATATTTTTCAAGTTTTTTCATCAATATGCTTGTTGACATACCACCTGCGCAAACCAATAGGATCTTCATTTGATACTCCTCCTTTCCGTTTCAGTAAGTATTTTCCGCAAATCGACGATTTCGCCGATGAGTTCCAGAGCCAGCGCCGCGCTCATTAAATGATCCTGCGCGTGCGAGATTAAGATGTCGCTGCCTTCGATTTCGCCTTTTGCATAGAGCTGCAATAATTCCGAGTGCGTTTTATGCGCCGCGCGTGAAAATTCACCAGCGCTCTTTAGCAATTCGGCAGCTTCATCGAAATTTCCGCCTTTAGCGGACGCAAGCGCGTTAAACGCCGCGCCGCGGGCAGCGCCTGCGTTTGAGATGATGGTCATGGCGATTTCTTCTGTTTTTTCATTCAGTGCCATATGTTTGAACTCCCTTACGTTAAAGTTTAAAGATGATCATGAGGATGTTGGCCAGCTCGTCATCCGGAAAAATGATGCGAAACGCCTTTTCCAGCGGTTTGAGCTCTTTGCGAAGCGTCCGGTAAGCTTCGCCGTGTTGGAATATGATATCTTCGCGGCGCAGGTTCTGCGGCGTTGAAGCGCCGGAGCAAAGGCGGTTGATCGAACAGGCGATGTGCATCAAAAGCCCGATTTCCGTGTCGATGGACATCGAAATTACGCTTTCGTTAAACTGTTCAACGATGGGCGGCAGCAGTTTTCGGAGTTTGCGCGCGTCGGCATACTCAAATTGTTCTTCCAGATAATCGAACACCTGTTGTATGTCGATGTGCTTTTTCTCCCTGTTTTTACCGCGGAGAACTTCGGGAAGAACAGCTGTGCTGCAACTTAACACATCCGCAATAGAAACAAACGGAATGTTAAATAGCTTCGGGTCCTGTGTTCCGACGATGCAAACCGGCAAAGCGCGTTTCTGCAGCTCGGAGAGCTCTGCTTTCAGCTTCTCCCTGTCGGCGCCGGCCATCGCGACAATTTCGATATCGTCCGCTTTACCGTAGCGTTCGATATAAGATTTCAGCTCCTGCGCGCCGCCTTCTCCCGTTGTGCACAGGGCTACGATGACACGCGGAAAATGAATTTGATAAAGGTTTAAACTCTGCATCATTCCGGAGAACAGAGAGTCGGTGTCCTCGGCAAGCACCGCGCGGCGGGACCATTCGATGCCGATCAGAGGAATCGGGAACGACATTGCCCGAATTTGCACGCCCGTTTCCTGAGCGATCGAATCCAGAATCTGTCCGATAAAATCCATGTCGTACAAAACGACGATTCCGCCTGTGCCGCGCCGGATACGCCCGACACAGTCTTTCAGGGCAACATAGGTATCCTCGGGACTTTCTTCAAACGGAATATCCAGCGCGAAAATGTTGTCCGCGCCGACAACCCCGTTGATACAGTCGCTTAACGAACTGGCAACATGCCCACCGTGCAGCGCAAGCAGAATAATCGGTTTGTCAACGACCTCTTCCGGCTGCGTTTCCGTGCTGAGGAACATGGTGATGAGCATGACCTCATCCAGCGGAAGCTTGTTTTGAAACGCCTTCTCAAACCGGCCGGAAAAATCCAGAGCGAGCGCATACTCTTTGCCGTGCAGTTCCACGATGTCCGAGATCTGCTGACTGCTGAACGAATGCCGGGGCGAATCGTTCTTCAAAAGCGCGGAAACATGCAGACACAAACCATAAAATACGGATGGCGGAAACACAGTTCCGGTGCGCGACGCTGCGTCGTTTAAAAAGTTCTCCACAAGTTGAATCACCGGCGGCGCAACGAGGTTTACCAACTGCTCTTTGTTGACAACCTGCTTGACCGAAGCGTTCCAATACCGGTGAAACAACGCTTCATATTCAATGCTGAGCATGGTTTTGACTTCGCTCTCGGTCATGCCCCGCGCCAGAAGTTCGTCTGTCCTCCGGTTGATCTCGTCATATAAGCTTCCCGAAAGCAGCTTGGCGCGGTCAATTGCGCTCATCTCCATCGTGGATTCGGAGAATTCATAGCAGTAGTCTTCCGGGATTAACTGTTCGATTTCGGCCCGGTGTTCCCGATATTGCAAGAATCCTTTTCGAACGATCGGGTCGAAATCTGTGATATACAAATACAAACGATCCTGTTTGTTGTTATATTCACGCAGATACGCCGCTGCGCTGCCTTTTTTTATGTCGGCTTTGATTTTCAGGATGTTATTGGCTGCGCAGTCGTACAACAGCAAACAGCGAAATAACTCGGCGTTTAGCACGATGGTTCTTTTTGCGCGCGCGGCTTCCAGCGTTAGGAAACTTTGAATCAGAGCCATGCGCTCCGAGAGCGGCCGTTCTGTCAGTGGAGGTAATGTGATCGTGACGGGTAACGCTTTTTCAAAATACTCGATTGCGGCTTTATTGCTGCGGTCGCACGCAACGATTAATAACGGGATCGTTCGCTCCTGCGGGGGTTGACTGTCCGCAAAGGCGCAGATTTGCCCTATTTTGCAGCGATTACCCGGAGAAAGAAATTGGGCGTTGTCAATGTGCAATATGCCGCCTTTTGCGGTGCATATCGCGCCGGATTCGTTATCGAGCGACAACTCTTCCGCAAGGCCGGCGTCGTTTTCCTGATACTCGCGGCAATCCAGAACGACGAACGGCGCGTTTGCGGATAAAATGCCCGCCTCGGTCGTAAACCGGTGCATTAACATCGCTAGAAAGCTTTTACCAACGCCCTGATCTCCGACGAGCAGCGTATTAAGACCGTTGCCGGGATAGATGAGTGCGGCCTTTGCCAAACGGATGGCCTGCTGTAAACTGCCGTCGCTGCCGATCATGTTGGCGAAACAGTCGTGCTCTGCGTTTTCCTCTTCCTGTGCCAGCTGGTATAAGACGGGGCGTCCGTTTTCTTTTGCGACGCGTCCTTCCTGAACCAGGTCGTTGAGCAGACTGCTGACGTTTGTTCTTCCAATTTTTAGCGCTTCTGCGATATCTTGTGTAGAAATTCCCTTTGAATAGCCGGATACGGACTGAAGCCGTATGAAATCAAGAATGCGATCTTTATTTGATTTCAAAGCATATCACCTCCAATTGGAGTGTACACTTAATACAGTAGCTTTACCATATTCGGATTTTGATTTTGCGTCAAATTGGAAAGTGTATGATAAATATGGCAAAAAATTATACACAAAACTCCCTAGAATAGCGTGAGTAAAGACGAAAAACAAAAGGTGACGACTTGCGATTTGCATAAAAACGGCGAAAATCAATAAGAAATTCGCCTGATTTCTCTTCAGAGATGAAAAGTGTATAGACAGACTCTGAAAATTCAGGTTAGTGTATAACTTTTGCAGAAATATAGTAAAAATAGTGTCACAGTGTAATTTTGGATTGATAGGGAAAGTCTGGTGAAATGATGACGCGAATTGAAGAGATTTGATTAGAAAAGAGCCAGTTTGATGAAAAAATGCTCCGCATTTGCGGAGCATTCAAAAGTTGATATATATCATAGCCAGTGTTCGGACTGGAAATATTCTTTGGAGCGTGTTTACTCTTCGACGATTTCGCAAATCCTGTGCTCGGCATCCACCCATCCAAGTTTGACGGTGCAGTCAAACTCTTGCTTGAGCAGGTCCGCCAGCTCCCGTTGCGCAGAAAGCATGGCTTCTTTGTTAACGTCCGTAAACCCGTCGATCGGAAAGAATATGGTCTTCGTTTCTTCGGTGATCTTTCCTTCTTCGCTTTGCCGCCAGATCCATTTGCGCGTTCTGACGGAATTGCCGGAGGCATAGACGATTTCGTTTTCATCAACTGGTTCATGTTCGGGGCTGCCGAACGGGATGAATGTATCCTGCGCGCGGGAATACCGCACGGAAATTTCTCCGTTCGTCGTGTTGATGTCATGCGCGCCGATCGGAAGCTTGTATTTGAGCGAAACGGCGTTGCCCAAATCGACAGCCGAATTGATGCTTGGGATTCCCTTTCCTTTGGCAATGCGGGAGAGAAGCGCCTCGATAGAACACATGAATTTGTTGGGGTTCATGTTCAGCTGTCGAAACGCATCGCGATAGCAAGCGACATAGGGGCTTTCCTTCACGTTGACTTGCTCGAGAGACTGCTGACATTGCAGAATATTCTCTTCCAACATGCGGTTGATGGTTTCATGTACCCGGCTGTTGTCCAACCCAAATGCGTAAACAACGGCGAAACAAACGGTTGGCAATGCCTCAAAGATGCGGTCTTCCACTCGAAATTCCATTTTTACACCATAACCTGTTTATTGTTTGGTCAACAAAGAAACTGATTCGGCACTTTATCCGATCTGCCGATCATGTGCAATTACTTATCGTTTACTCTACACGGTTCGTCCATGAAAATCAACCGACCGCATTTTGAGCAAAATGATCACCGGTTTTTGACTAAAAAAGAGGGAACGCTCGACAAAAGATCTTTCAATGATTTTTCAATGCTTTTCGTTATAATTGATATAATGAAGAAGAAATCCGTTTGAGGGTCGAATAAAAACTTGCCGGAAAGGAGGCAGCCGCGCGAAAAGCGGCATCCGGGCGATATGAAACTGTTGCTGGTGGAAGACGAAAGACGTATGTCGGAAGCGCTTGTTGCGCTGCTACGACTGGAACAATATGAGGTAACAACCTGCTTTGACGGTATTTCCGGACTCGAGCAGGTTTGCACGCAGGATTTTGACGCGATTATACTCGATGTGATGATGCCGGGCATGTCCGGCTTTGAAATCGCGCGGAATGCACGCGAAATGGGGAAAGACACGCCGATTTTGATGTTAACGGCAAAAAGCGACGTAGATGATAAGGTTTTTGGCCTGGACTGTGGCGCGGATGATTACCTGACCAAACCGTTTGACGCAAAAGAGCTGCTCGCCAGATTGCGCGCTATGACGCGCAGGTCTGCAGGCGTTTCTGCGGAAGTACTATCCGGCGGAGATTTGACGTTGAATCTCAAATCTTATGAGCTCGCCTGCAGCCAAAGCGGACAATCCGTGCGGCTGAGCAAAAAGGAACATCGCATTGTTGAACTGTTTCTGCGCAATCAGGGACGCGTGCTCACGAGGGAACAGCTGGCGTTGAATATCTGGGGATATGAAAGCGAAGCCGAATACAACAACGTTGAGGTATACATCAGTTTTGTGCGAAAAAAGCTGGCGTTTATCGGTTCCAGACAGGAGATCAAGTCGCTGCGCGGACTGGGATACGAAATGAGGGAAGCGGATGTTTCGCAAAACGAGGAATAAAATTGTCGCGCTGATCATGTGCGTTCTGGCTGTGATGTTCGCGGCAACGCTTGGGTTGATCTATTTTTCGAGCTATCGCGAGGCATATCAGAAAAACACGCTGATGCTCGAGCGCTACGCGGAAGCGTTTTGGCAAAACGGCAACCCGGACGGGCAGGAGACACCCCCGCCGCCGGAGGATGAAGCCGGTGCACCGGGCGACCGCATATATAGCCTTTCTACGTTTTATGCGGTCGAATTTTCCGATGTGGGCGATGCGCTGAGCGTGGACAACAGCGACAATACGGGGTTTTCAGATGAGGCGCTGATAGCGCTCTGCCAGCCGCTTTCGCAGTTGGCGGAAGGAAACGGCGTTTCGGACAACTGGATTTATCGTGTAGAGCATCAAAACGGCGAAACACTGGTCGTATTGATGGATAACATCGTGATGAGCGACAATATGGCAACGCTCTTTAACAATATGCTTCTCTACGGGGTAATCGCAATTGTTCTGCTTTTGGTTCCGGCGTTCTGGATGGCGCGCGCCATCGTTAAACCGCTGGAGGAGAATTTCCAGAAACAGCGGCAGTTTATATCGGATGCCGGACACGAACTGAAAACGCCGATTGCGGTGATCAGCGCGAACGCGGAGATGTTGGAGCGCGGCGGTGTCTCCAACCAGTGGCTGGAGAATATTCGATATGAAAACAATCACATGGGCGAGCTGGTAAAGCAGCTTTTGCAGCTTGCCCGCGCGGAAAACGTTGCGCCGGCAATGGCAAAACTGGATTTCAGCCGGTTGGTGACGGGAAGCGTGCTGCCGTTTGAAATCGTCGCGTTCGAAAAAGAACAAACGCTCTCTTTGCAGGTACAGGAAAATGTGGAACTGACGGGCAACACCGAGCAACTGGGCAATTTGATCTCCATACTGGTGGAAAACGCGCTGGAATATGCGCCGGAGGGGAGTGTGATCTGCATCTCCCTAAAAACGGAGCAGCATGCGGCTGTTTTATCCGTGTCCAACGAGGGAGAGGATATTTCCGAATCGGAACTGGAGAATTTGTTTGACCGATTCTATCGAAGGGACGAAGCGAGGAGCAACACCGGAGGACACTATGGCCTCGGACTCGCGATTGCAAAGGCAATTGTAACGGCGCACGGCGGAAAGATTGCCGTGTCCTGCCTAAAGCGGCAGATCACGTTTGAGGCGCGACTTCCCGCGAACACATGATTGTCATATTTTTGACAGAAGGATTCAATCTACATTCAATCTTCGACTGCTACGCTACAAAAGAAGATACGGCGGATTGATCAAAAGACCGTATCGATTCAGAGTTTAGGAGGCATGTTGATGAAAAAAGCATTATCGCTCTTATTGGTATTGGCGATGACGGTTAGCCTTGCTGCGTGCGGAAGCGCAACGGCAGGAACGACTACGGAGACAACCAAGACCACCGAGACAAGCGAATCTGTTGAAACGACGACAACCGAGGAAACGACAGAAACGGTTGCCACGGACAGCACAACCTATGATAAAGACTATATTGAAGAAACACTGAACCTGGCAAACAATGCGGATCAGGAATGGACCTACTCTGCGGATGCGGACGCGTGGGTGCTTTCCGTTGTGTCCGCGGTGGCTTATCCCGAAATTGCGGATGAACAGGGTGTTTCGGTCTGCGTGCCTGGCGCGTATGTAACAGGCATCGACACAAATGCGGATGGATCGGCGGACATTACCGCCGCAACGTATACCGCTGCGGTCAAGGGTTCTCTCGTCATCGACTATGAAGCCGAAATCACCAGCCCGAATGGACAGGTGTATACCGCCGCAACGGCGCCGGTCATCATTACCACTGGCGCGGCGGGATATGGCTCGCAGTCGAATTCTGCCGCATCCACAACCTACGCGGTAGACGGCTATATCAGCGTTTCCTGCGGCAACCGCGGCAAACAGGACACGGCGACGGATTCCAGCGGAAACACGTATTATACGGGCGATGCGCCGACATGCCTTGCCGACCAGAAAGCGGCCGCAAGGTTCGTGAAGTATAACATTCTTCTCGGCAACCTGCCCGGCAGCGTCGATTACTTCGTGTCCACCGGCGGATCCGGCGGCGCGGCGCACGCGACCATGTTTGCGGCAACATCCAACAATTCCGATTTCTACGATTATCAGATTGCGGCGGGCGCGGTCGGCGTCTATCAGAACGACGACGGAACCTACTCCACCACGGTGACAATCGACGGTCAGGATTATGAAATTTCGGACGGCGCATGGGGCTGCGTTGCATACAGCGCGATTACCTCGCTGTACGAAGCGGATATGGCGATGGCGTTTGAATATTATATGGACACCGCCTACACCTTTAACACACCGTTCCAGGAACAGCTTGCGGAATATCTCTCGCAGGAGTACATGGAATATATCAACGAGCAGAACCTCTCCGTGCTGGAATCCGCTGTCGGATTTGACCTGAACGGTGACGGCGATATGGACGACACCATTGCGCTGACCATTGAGTATGATGCGGATGCGCATGCGGACACCAACGGATATTACGGAACATATCTGGATCTGTATCTGGCGGAGTTTCAGCAGAATCTGGAATGGTATCTCGACAATCTCGATTACGCGGAAGGCTGGACCTGGTTTAACACGGACGGCACCGCGATGAGCGATGAAGAAGTTGCGGCGATGACCCACGACGACATGGTTGCCGCGTTCCTCGAAGGGCGCTATGCGAAGTCTTCTTCCAGCAGCATGGGCGGCCCCGGGGGCACGATGGGCGCACCGGGCGACATGACAGGCGCACCGGGAGACATGACGGGCGCACCGGGCGATATGACAGGTGCACCGACCGGCACAGCGCCGACGGATACCACGACGACAGATACGACGACTGAAGTTGGCACGCCGGATCAGGGAACAACACAGTCCGCAACCAGCAGCGTAGATTCTTCGAACTACAGCAGCTATGAGGAAATGGTGGCTGCGTATCAGGCGGATATCGATGAGATTACCGCGGGCGACGCTTACGGCAACAACATCGTTTCCCTTTATAACCCGCTGAATTATATCGGTGCGGACGGCACGGAAAACCCGACCTGGACGAAGATTGTCATGGGCGCTTCCGAGGGCGATATGTCGATGTTCGCTTCTCTGAACCTCGAAATTGCCTGGCTGAATGCGGGAACCGACGCGGTAATCGAATGGCAGTGGGACGGCGGACACGTTCCTTCGGAAATTCTCGGCAACTCCCTTGCGCTCTATGTCGATCAAATGTACGGCGAATATGTGGAAGGCGCGGTAACCGTTGAAAAAGCGGCGGCAACGCAGCAAACCACCAACGGAACGGAGACCGAGGCGAGCGGAAATGATATCAGCTCGTGGGCGACGTATTCGGATGAAACGGGCGTATCGTTCAGCCTTGCGGACGCTGTGGCCTATCGTGTGGCCGGAGCCAGCAAATCCACCCCGGGATTCGACGTTATCGACTACGGTCAGGAAGACTATGTGTTTGGCAGCAAGACCGCCGATGCACGGCATTGGGACATCTTTGTGCTGAATGTGCTTGAAGAATACGCGGATGTTCTGGAACCGCTGTTCAATCAAGGGTATTGATGAAATCCTGAATTAGCAATTGCGCTGCCGTCGGCATCCGACGGCAGCGTTTTTGTGTCCAGCGGAAAAATACGGTAAAATTAAAAATCCTGAAATAAGCTGAAAGGATTTTTTCAGCGTGTTTTCAGTCGCGGTTTTTAAAATAGAGCCATGAAAGAAAGAACAACACGCAACGAAATCGGCGATGAACCAGGAAAACACAGCGGGTTGATTCGTGAAAAAGACACGATTCATTTTAACAATATCAACCGCTCAGGTTGCTGAAATAGATCTGATCCGTACGATGATACAAAATGTGTATGGATCGGGACAAGAGACCAAATAAAACAGACCACATTGAACTAAAACGCAGGTGAAAAACGATGGAAAACAAGAAAACGAAATCATATTCAAAACTCGCGCTGGCGCGCAGAATCATTCAGGCAGCGGCATTCGTCCTCTTTCCGGGACTGTTTATTTCAACATTCTCCGCGCTGAAGTCGATCTATACCGCAATCATTGGCGGCACGTTCAGCATGGCGGCAAACGCCGGAGACCTGGTGCTTACGATCTCCATGCTGCTCATCACCGTTTTGACGGGCCGATTCTTTTGCGGGTTCCTTTGCTCGTTCGGCGCGCTGGGCGACGCAATCTGGTGGCTCGGCAAAAAGCTGAAGATTCGCCGTCCGCAGATATCGGAAAAGATGGATCGCATGCTCAAATACGTGAAATTCATCGTTCTCGGCGGCATCGTTCTGCTGGTCTGGACACTCGGTGTTTCGCTCCTGAGCGGCACCGCAAACCCCTGGACAGTGTTTGGCATGTATGCGACGTATAAAGGCTGGGCGGATTTGTCCGCGCTTCTCTCGGTCGGTGCACTGCTGCTTTTACTCATCGGAATCGGATCGCTGTATATCGAACGGTTCTTCTGCCGGTATCTCTGTCCGCTTGGCGCGGTGTTTACGATCGTTTCCAGAATCCGTCTGTTTAAGATTCGCAAACCAACGCCTTACTGCGGAAACTGCCGGGCATGCACAAAGCACTGCTCAATGGGGATTCCGCTCTACGGAATGGACGTTGTGAAAGACGGCGAGTGCATCGACTGCATGCAGTGCGTTGAAATTTGTCCGAAGGATAACGTGAAGACCAATCCGAAACCGGCGATTGCCGCAGCCGCAGCCGTCGTCGCGATGAGCGGCATGTACTTTGTAGGCAATCTGGCGGACAGCGCGGCATCCGCGCAATCGGCAGTCGCGGCGGTTCAGCTCAGTTCCAGCTCGACTACTTCTGCGGGACAGTATGTTGACGGCGTTTACACCGGCAGCGCGGCGGGTTACCACGGCACCACAACGGTGCAGGTAACGGTGTCCGGCGGGCTGATCACCGACATCACGGTTCTTTCCTCCGGTGACGATGCGCAGTTCTTGACCAGAGCCGAAAACGGCGTTATCAGCGACATTCTCTCGACGCAGAGCGTGGCGGTGGACACGGTATCCGGCGCAACCTACAGCAGCAACGGCATCATCGGCGCGGTGACGGATGCGCTCTCCAGCGCTCTTACTGGAACAACCAGCACGCAGACCGTTTCTTCCAGCGAAACGACAACCGCGTCTGGCAGCACGACAACTGCTACCAGCGATACTTCGACCGCCAGCACGACCCAAACGACGACGAGCACGGCCGCAACCACAAGCAGCGACGGCACGATCACACTGGCGGACGGCACATACACCGGAACAGGAACGGGCTTCCGCGGGGAGACCAGCGTTACCGTAACCGTTGAAGACGGAACGATCACCTCGATCGTCGTCAACTCTTACAGCGATGACGAACGGTATTTCACCCGTGCGGAAAGCACAGTTATCAGCGAGATTCTGACGAATCAGACGCCGGACGTCGACGCGGTTTCTGGAGCGACCTACAGCAGCAACGGCATCATGGAAGCGGTTGCAAACGCGCTCAACCTCGAGTACACAAGCACCGTAACCACGAACGGCGGCCAGCAAAACGGTCACGGTCATCATTGATCGATAACATAAAATGCACAAAGCCGAACGGCAGGAATGTAATTCCTGCCGTTCGGTGCTTTTTTTTGTTTTGGAAACTGTGTTTTGTATTTTATTCAAAGAAGTCATGAGAGAATCCCTCATCGATAATGGTGGAATTGATTTTATAGGGAAAACGGTTAACCAAAATTTCCTTGATAGCATAGTGGCGCGATGATATATTGAATTTGCAAAACAATCTTCACTTTCTAATATGTTTGCGGAAAAAACAACCGAACAAAAGAATATTGGAGGAGAAAATCATCATGAAACGAACAGGGAAACTTTTGGCGCTGATCGTAGCGGCTCTGATGCTTTTTGCGTTGCTCCCGATGAGCGCACTGGCGGAAGACGGCTATATCTGCGTCTATGCACAGGTACCCGAGGGATGGGAAAATCCGTGCATCTGGACTTGGGATGCGGATGGCGCGAGCGCATTTTCCGCGTGGCCCGGCGCGGCGATGACCGCGGACGAAGCCAACCCCGGTTGGTATTACATGTACATTCCGGATACGATGGCGTTTGTCATCATCAACGCAAACGAAGGCTCCGTGCAGACCAGCGATTATGCCATCGAAGCCAAAGACCTTTGGGTTACGGTTGCGGACGATGCAACTGCCACGGTCGGCTACGACAAGCTGACGTCCGGCGATATGCCCGCGTATGTTGCCTATGAAGAGCCGGCGGCGGCGCTGCTGACGGCGGACGACGTCGTTCTGGTTTACGCAAACGTTCCAACAGACTGGGCAGATCCCTGCGTCTGGGCATGGGATGTGGACGGCAAAGGCGCGTTTGACGCCTGGCCGGGCGGCAAGATGATGGCGGACGCAAATAACGAAGGCTGGTATTACATCTTTATTCCGAAGACGATGGCAAACGTCATCATCAACGCGAATGAAGGCGCAATCCAGACCGGAGACGGCGCAATCGAGCCGAACAACATGTGGCTCACCGTAACACCCGCTGCTGCGGAAGGCGAAAACGCAACGTTTGCGGTCAGTTACGATCAGCTTACGACGGGTGATCTGCCGGTGTATGTTTCTACCGTAAAACTCTATGCGCAGGTTCCGGAAGACTGGACTGCCCCGTGCGCATGGGCCTGGACGAACGACGGCGTAAACGCGTTTGAGGCGTGGCCGGGCGCGGCGATGGAACTGCAGACCGACGGCTGGTATGCCATCGACATTCCGGCAAACATGGAAAACGTGATCATCAACGCAAACGAAGGTTCCGTACAGACGCAGGGCAGCGCAATCGAAGCGGGCAAGGATGTCTGGGTTGCGGTTGCCAGCGCGGAAGAAGCGACGGTTGCCTATGAAAAACCCGCCGAGCCGACGTTTACCGTGCATGCCAAGGTGGACGCAACGTGGACGATGCCGTGCGTTTGGTCCTGGTCGCATCCCGACGGCACCAATGTGTTTACAAATTGGCCGGGCGCCGATATGATTGACGATGGAGACGGTTGGTACAGCTACGGTCTGCCGATGTGGGTCAACCGCGTTATCATCAACGCCAATGCCGGCGCAATCCAGACGGCGGATATCGAAATTGAAACCAAGGAACTCTGGATTGTTGTAGACGCGGAAGGCAACTATACGCTCAGCTATGAGCAGCCCGTTGCCGACAAGGCCGCACCGGAAGCAACCGCTGAACCCGCCGCACCCGCAGCGGAAGAAGCGCAGCCGAATTTGACCTGGCTCTGGATTGCCATTGCGGCGGTGGTCGTCGCGGGCGGCACAACCGGCGGAATCCTGCTGGCCAAAAAGAAGAAAAAAGCCGCGTAACACACGGCGAATCGATTGTGATATGAGCGGGCAGCTGATCTGTCCGCTCAACTTTAACAAAAAAAAGGTGTGATGTTCGATGAAGAAAACTGTTGTAAAAAAAGCGCTGATGCGACTGCTTAGCGTCCTGCTGATTGCGGGAATATTGCCGTTTGCGGGGTGCGCAAAAAAAACGGTGGATACGAACCACATCGTCATTTGGCACGACAAGGAAGATGCGGTTGTCGAGGTATTGCAGGCGGCGTTTGCCGAAGCGCTGCCGGACGTAACGGTCGAGCTGGTTCGAAAAGACGGGCTGACGGAAGCGTTGAAACTCGTCGGCAACGACCCGAATGCCGCGCCGGATCTCTATCTGTTTGCGCACGATAAAATCGGCGTGTACGCGGAGCTCGGCATCCTCGCGCCGATTACGGATTTTGTGGATGAAGCAACGCTGGCAAACTATCTGCCTGTAACGCTCGAATCCGCAACCTATAAAGGAACACTCTATCAGCTTCCGCTCTATTTCGAGACGCTGTTGTTTCTTTATAACAAAGATTTGATGGACGAGAGCGAAGTGCCCCAAACGACCGAAGCGCTCTATGCCTATATGCAGGCGAACACGTCCGGCGGACACTATGGTTTTGTTGAACAGCACAGCACCGCCTACTACAGCATTCCCTGGATCAACGGCTTTGGCGGAGAATTGATTACCAGCGATGGTGTGCCGCAGCTCAATTCTGCGCAGGTGCGCGCCGCGCTGAAATATCACCAGAAGTTTTTGCAGTATATGCCGGGGGAGAGCGAATATTCCACCGTGAATACGCTGTTTCTCGAAGGCATGGCGGACTCGACCATCGGCGGCCCCTGGCTGGTGCCTTCCGCGCGGGAAGCGGGCGTGAACCTTGGGTTTTCAACCATGCCGGTCGTGGACGAAACGGGTCTTCCGCTCGCGCCGTATACGGGCGTTCAGGGCGTTCATGTGCTCAAGGTTGCCGCGGAATCAAAGCACGACACGATTGCGCGCGTGCTTGCCGTGCTGACCGATCCGCAAATCGGCATCGACCTTGCCAACGCCAGCGGATGCGCGCCGGCAAATATTCTTGCCTACGATGATCCGAGCGTGAGCGCGGACGCGATGGTGAGCACGATGCGCGCGATCGCGGAAACCGCCCAACCCATGCCGAACATTCCGCAGATGGACGTTATGTGGACCGTTCTGGGCAACCTGCTGGTTGCGGTCAACATGTCCGGCGGCGTGGTAGAGACGGAAACTACGAAATATCAGGCCAAAGCAGAACAGCTGATCGAAGCAATGCAATAACGCACAGATGCAATGCGAAAACGGACAGGAAACGGAGGAAGAAACACGATGGAACAGCGAAACGACAACCGCAGAGCATATCTATACAGCGCGCTGTCGCTGACATTGATTCTCGTAATCGTCGTGTTTCCAATTCTCTATACGGCGTATATCTCCCTGACGAATATGAACCTCTATCATTGGTTCAACTTCGATTTTGTCGGGTTAAAAAACTATAAAGACGCGCTGTTCGTGTTCGATTCCGGGTTTTTGGCGGCGTTGTTGCGCACCGTGCTTTGGACGGTGCTGAATATGGCGCTGCAGCTTGTCATCGCGTTCGGGTTAGCCTCCCTGCTGAACTCACCGAACCTGAAGGGCAAGGGAATCTATAAAACGATTTTGATGTTCCCGTGGGCAATGCCGGGATATGTTTCCATATTGCTCTGGAAAACGGGTATGTTCAACTCTACCTTCGGTTTGCTCAATCAATGGATGCAGCGGTTGGGATTCTCCATGGTTCGTTGGCTGGCGAACGATGTGAGCGCCTTTCTGAGCTGCACGGCGGTCAATCTCTGGCTTGCGCTGCCGTTTATGATTATGATTATCGACGGCGCGCTGCAGAGTGTTGACCGGAGTCTTTATGAAACCGCGTTGCTCAACGGGGCGACGCGCCTGCAAAAAACGGCGTACATCACGGTTCCGCTGATCAAATCCGTCATCGGGCCTGCGGTCATCATTACGGTGTTTACGACGTTTAAGCAGTTTGACGTGGTTTATCTGCTCACGCAGCAGGCAGGCTCCCCGAGCGGCGCAAACATTCATACGATCTTGACCTATGCGTATGAAAACGCGTTTATCACAAGCAACTATGGCTATAGTTCAGCCGTTTCCATCATTATATTTGTGCTGATGATCGCGTTTACGATTTTAACCAACAAAGAGATGCGGAGGAAACGCGTATGAGCCTGACGCCGCGTCAAAAAAGAAAGACCGTTACCGGCATAAAAATCGTATCACTGCAGGTGTTTTTTATCGCGCTTTGCTTTCTTACGCTGATTCCGATTCTCTATGCGGTTTCCGTTTCACTCAACGCAAACAACAGCCTGCTTTCCGCTGATTTTTCATTTTTACCGAAAGCCATCACGTTGGAAAACTATAAAGCGGTGTTCACCGAAAAACCTGTGCTGCTCTGGTTAAAAAACAGCGTAATCATCGCGGTTTGCACGGTAGCCATCGCGCTTTCTGTGTCGATTCCCGCAGCATATGCGTTTTCGCGCATGCGGTTTCGGGGCAGAAAGACGCTGCTCAACCTGCTGGTTTTGCTCAATGCGTTCCCTTCGCTGCTTTCGATGTTTGCCATCTACAAGCTCATGAACCCGCTGGGACTGATCAATACGCGAATCGGGCTGATTCTGATTTATACCGGAACGATGGCGGTGTTCGGACTTTGGAATATGAAGGGTTATTTCGATACAATTCCGTTCGATATTGAGGAGGCTGCGCGCATCGACGGCGCAAGCGAAATGCAGATTATTCGCCGCATCGTCATGCCGCTGGCAAAACCGTCCATCGTCGTGACCGCGGTTATGGTGCTCATCTATGTCTGGAATGAGTATATCTATGCGATTACGTTTATGACCGGATCGGAAAACTTTACGCTTGCAACAGGGTTGTATTCCCTTCAGGCCGGAGAGATGTCCGGCAGCTGGCCTGTGTTCGCAGCGGCGTCGCTCGTGATCTCTCTGCCGGTGCTGATCATTTTCCTCTACGTGCAGCGTCACATGGTTTCCGGGCTGACATCCGGCGGCGTAAAGGGATAGGCGCAGGGAGAGAGACAAAAAATCGCAGGAAAACAATTAACGAAAACAATACCCGTTGAAAAGGATTTTATGATCAAACGAGAAGCTATTTTACATCAACCGATGTCCAATTTTGCGCACGGAATTGACGAACAAAATCTCGTGTTCCGTCTGCGCGCGGCAAAAGACAACCTCTCAAGCTGCCGCTTGTTTTACGGAGATACGGCCTGCCGGGTCAATCCGGTTCTCTTTACGCCTGTCGATATGGAAAAAGTTGCGTCTTCAGAACTGTTCGATTGGTTTGAGGTAACGCTGAAAAGTCCGTATCGTCGCGTTTGCTACTATTTTGAACTGACGGCAGGCGAAGAAACAGCGCTGTATTACGGGGATTTGTTTTATAACTATGTCGCAAGCGAGCGGTCGGAATATTACAAACTGCCCTACAACCGCCGCGAAGATATTGCAGATGTTCCGGACTGGCTGAAAAACGCGGTCATCTACAACATCTTTCCGGATAGCTTTGCCAGCGGAGCGCGCGAAATATCGAACACGCCTTGCGAAAAGGAACTGGACGGCAACGTTGTGCGCGGTAAGCGCGGCGGAACGATCAATGGCATCCGTGAAAACCTCGATTACATTGCCGGATTGGGGTTTAACTGCATCTACCTCAACCCGATTTTTGCCGCGGGCGAATATCACAAATACGATTTGCTGGATTATTTCCAGATCGATCCCTGCTTTGGCACAAATGAGGAATTCAAAGCGCTCGTGTCGGCATGCCATACACGGAACATGAAAATCATCATCGACGGTGTATTCAACCACTGTGGCTGGAATTTTTTCGCGTTCCGCGACGTGGCAGAAAACGGCGAGGACTCGCGTTACCGCGATTGGTTTTACGAATTAAAGTTTCCTGTAATCAAACCTGAATCGGGCGAAGAGATACCAAATTACGAGTGCTTTGCCTATGAGCGGCTCATGCCGAAGCTCAACACCGGAAATCCGGAAGTGCGCCAGTATTTTCAGAATGTCGGCACCTATTGGATCGAACAGTACGATATCGACGGATGGCGGCTGGATGTTGCGGACGAGGTGGATCACCGGTTCTGGATGGACTTCTGCCGCGCGGCGAGAGCCGCAAAACCGGACGTCGCTATCATCGGTGAGGTCTGGCAGAGTGCGCCGTTCTGGCTTGACGGGCGCATGTTTGATTCCACGATGAATTACGACATGATGAAGCACTGCAAACGCTTTTTTGCGCGCGGCGATATTGACGCCGCCGCGTTTGACGCGCGCGTAACGGACATGCGCATGCGTTACCGCAAAAATCTGACCTATGGACAGCTGAATTTGCTGGACAGCCACGATGTGCCGCGGTTTCTTTCCGTCTGCGGTGAGGACGAGAGAAAATATCGTCTTGCCGTGTTATTCCTGCTCACGTTTATCGGCGCGCCGTCAGTTTTTTATGGAGACGAGCAGGGGATTACCGGTTTGATGGAGGATGATTACCGTTCGCCGATGTGCTTTGACGGAACGGAGCTGACGAAATTTTTCCGGGATGTAATTGCAATTCGAAACGCAAATCCCTGCCTGCGTACGGGCGAATTTCGAACGTTGGTTACCGAAGATGGATTATATGCATATGAGCGGTACGACGCGAAATCCTGCATTCAAATTGCGCTTAATGCACAGGACAAATTTGCCGAACTGCCTGCGGAATCGCGCTTGGGTGATGCGATTTTATCGTACGGGTTTGACGGAACAACACTTGCCCCATATGGCTGGAGAATTGCGCGAAAGTAGCGCCAGAGATATAATCAGAGCAACAACTTTGGGAAACGATTGAAAAGGGGGAAAGGTGCATGGCGGCAACGATTAAAGATGTAGCAAAACTCGCCGATACCTCTACGGCTACGGTTTCCAAGGTGATCAACGGTTCATATTCGATTTCTGAAGCGACGGTGAATCGCGTTCGGGACGCGATGAAAGAGCTGAACTATACGCCGAACAAACGCGCGCAGAATTTCGCCAGACAGTCATCCGGCAGCGTTGCGTTTGTTACCACGTTGGAAAGAGATACCGCGTTTGTCAACCCGCATATGTTCGAAATCATGTCGGGGTTACAATTTTCACTGGCCCGCAAGGGCTATAGCATGGTCGTCATCGACATGGCGGAGGGGAACTGCGCGGCGGTAGAAGAGCTGATGCTCCAAAAAAGTGTGGACGGCGTCGTTTTTCATGCAGCGATTGTCACGCGCGAACTATCTCAACTGGTGCTGAAATATGAGTTTCCACATGTGGTCATCGGCACGCCGAACTTTCCAAGCAAGCTCTGCTGGATTGACAACAACAACCCGATTTCCGGCGAACTGGCGGCAAGCCACCTGTTGGACACGGGAAAGCGGCGCATCGCTTATATTGGCGGACACGAAATCGACGCGATTTCCGAATCCCGGCTGAAGGGCGCGAAACTCGCCCTCGACGAAGCGCATCTGCCGCTGCAGGCGCATTTGCTGATGCGTGGCGAGTCCACGCGGCAGGATGGTTACCGCATGACGGAAGCGCTGCTCTCCGGCTCGCCCCGACCGGACGCGATTATCTGCGCCAACAACGAAATTGCGCTCGGCTGCATGAAAGCGCTCAATGTACATAAGATTTCCATTCCTTCGTCAATCGCTGTGGTAACGTTTGACGATTATCCGTTTTCGCGCATCACTGACCCGCCGCTGACTGTGGTCAATATCGACGTATACGATCTTGGCATACAGGCAGGGAAGATGATTCTCGATAAAATGCGAAAACCGAATCTCCAGTTTCAAACGTTTATCACGCTGCCAAAGTTGATTGTAAGAGAATCGACCGTATTGCATATCTGAGACTGAATAATAATCTAATAAAAGAAATATGGCCTTTTTACCGCTATATCGATGGTCATGGGTATCGTCATCGGAAGCGGTGTATTTTTTAAGAAGGAAACTTAACTCAATTTATCTGGAATATTCTGGGTGCCTGCTCGGCGCTTTGCGGGAGCTTGCTGTAATTGACAGAACAGATCATTACAAATATAATTATTAAAAGTATGTAGAAAATTGATGGACGATATGCTGATATGGAGTTTTTGGTTTCGAAAAGCTGGTCAAAAATTACAAGGACAGTAAAAGTCTCTTTTTTTTGCGCGCTGATTGTTGGATTCCTTTCGCACCTGCCAATCATTGCGAATCGCCTGTTTAACCATGACTCGTTGACGTATTTACTATTTGATCCGAGCAGTACATTTGCCTTGCAGCAGGGCAAATGGCTTAGTTCTCCGATTGCATTTCTCTTGCAGGGAAATATTGCTTCAACGAACATTATTATTCCGATCGGAATTCTGTTTATCGCCCTGACGGCAGCGCTGACGGCTTCAATATTAAAGATTCATAGCAATCTCTGGGCGGCTGTTATAGGCGCTTTTCTTGTATTGTTTCCTTCGGTCATGAGCGCCAATACGTTTTACGGTTCGGCTGTGTTTTTCTTTGCGTTGCTGCTCTCTGCGCTGGCTGTATTTGTGACTGTTCGAATGAAACACGGGTATCTGCCAGGCATCGTATTATTAACGCTTTCTTGCGGAATCTATGCGGTGTTTATCGGGTATGCCGCCGGATTGTTTGTTATCGTTCTGCTTCTGGAACTACTGGAAAATAAACGAAAAATTTCTGAAATTTTATTATCGGGCGTTAAGTTTGTAGCGGTTTTGATTGTATCGGCTGCATTTTATTATCTTATTTTGAAGATCGTGCAGAATGCATCCGGAATCGTATTATCCGAATATCGCAATATTGATCGAATTGGCAATATCTCTCTAAGTTCGCTGTTTTCCGCTGTGGTTTATGCATATAAAAAAGTTTTATACTTCTTCATATACGGAATTTTTATCTATTTAAACAATTTCAGAATCGAACCGATGTTCAGAGTGTTGAACTGGGCTACGCTGATGATTGCGGCGATTTGCGCGGCTTATTTCGGAATAAAAACCAAAGCATATCAAAAATGGGGCCGTGTTGCGCTGATTGCAATTTTGGTCGCTCTTTTTCCGCTTGCGATCCACGCCGTCGGCGTATTAAGTCAAAACGAGTATACGCATTGGATCATGTGTTATCCGTTTGTGTTGACCTTTGTTATGATGGTTGCATTGATCGATCGCGTTGAGCTTTTACAGCAGACAGAACAGACGACCGAACAGAAATTAAAACGTAGAAACGCATTTACGCGTTCTGCGGGAATTGCTGTTTTGATTGTATCGATATTGTTATTGCGGCAATGGTATATGACAACGAATCAGGGTTATGAGTTTTTGCGCTATGCCGATCAGAATGCATTGTCAACAGGGATTCTTCTGGTAGACGATATACGCGAAACGGAGGATTACCAGACGGAAATTCCTGTTGCTTTTGTCGGAACGGAATTGCCGGACGCATTTCAATATATAACGGGAGATTTTTCGCAAGTCTGCGGTACCAATGGAGATGGATATACCGGGCTTCGCTTACCGATTACAGATGCGGAACATCTGAAAATATTACTGAGAGACTATATCGGGGTTGCTTTCTCATATGCCGATTCAGATACAATATCAGAATTAAGCAAGGATGAAACAATCAGGCAAATGCCTGTTTATCCCGAACAAGGTTCGATAATGGTTTATCGCGGATATTTGATTGTAAAACTATCTGACATTGAGGCTGAAACGGTGCAATAATGCCATAAGTTTAACCGGGTTCGATTTTAAATGGCGGTTAAACGAATTCAATTTCGTAAAGGAGAGTCGGAATCAATGAAAGTTGTCATTCTCGCGGGAGGCCTTGGATCAAGAATCTCTGAAGAAAGTCACCTCCGCCCGAAACCGATGATTGAAATCGGAGAGCAGCCGATTCTCTGGCATATTATGAAACTATATTCGTATTATGGATATAATGAGTTCGTCATATGTGCCGGATATAAACAGCACATGATCAAAGAATACTTCGCGGATTACTATCTGCATCGCTGCGATGTCACGTTTGACTTTACGCAGGGTGGCATCATGCAGGTTCATAGCAGTGAATCGGATCCCTGGAAAGTAACGGTCGTCAACACTGGAAAAGAGACGATGACCGGAGGACGCATTAAGCGAATCGCGCCCTATATCGGAAACGAGCCGTTTATGCTGACCTATGGTGACGGCGTATCCAATGTGGACATCGGGGCGTTGGTAAGGTTTCATCAGAGTCACGGCAAAATTGCAACGATGACGTCGATCAATATCGGTCAGCAGTTTGGCGTTGTTGAAATTGACCATACCGGGAAAATTACGAAATTTCGCGAGAAACAGCAGACGGACGGCAGAGTGATCAACGGCGGCTTCATGGTGTTAAATCCGGAAATTTTCGACTTCATAACCGAAGGGGACGAAACAGTTTTTGAACGCACGCCGCTGGAAGCCGTTGCGCAACAAGGTCAGTTGATGGCTTATCAGCATGATGGGTTCTGGCAGTCGATGGATACACAGCGGGATAAGCAAAAATTGGAGGATCTCTGGGCTTCCGGCAATGCGCCCTGGAAAGTCTGGTAATTGGTTTCGATACCGGTGCAAATTGCGGAAAGTAGTTTGATATGAATTTGGAGTTCTGGAAAGGGAAACGGATTTTCTTAACCGGTCATACAGGGTTTAAGGGAACGTGGATGAGCCGCGTGCTGATCGACGCCGGAGCCGTGCTGACCGGCTATTCGCTTGAACCGCCGACACAGCCGAACCTGTTTGAATTGAGTGGTGTTGCCGAGGGGATGCGTTCGGTGATCGGCGATGTGCGGGATTTTGATCTGTTAAAAGAAACGTTTGTTTCCGCAGTGCCGGAGGTTGTGATTCATATGGCGGCGCAGCCAATCGTTCGGGACAGTTATCGGATGCCCCGATATACTTATGAAACGAACGTGATGGGCACGGTCAATCTACTGGAATGTGTTCGCGAAAGCAAAACGGTTCGATCGTTTTTAAATGTTACGACGGATAAAGTATATGAGAACAAGGAGCGCTCGCTCGGGTATACGGAAGACGAGCCGCTGGATGGGTTTGATCCATATTCCAACAGCAAATCCTGCTCCGAACTGGTGACACACAGCTATAAAAACGCTTTTTTTGCCGACGGACGCTGCGCAATTTCCACTGCGCGGGCGGGCAACGTCATCGGCGGCGGCGATTTTGCGAACGACCGGATTATTCCGGATTGCGTGCGCGCGGCGGCAAAAAACGAGCCGGTTATCGTGCGAAACCCGAACTCCACAAGACCGTATCAGCATGTTCTCGAGCCGATCTTTGCATATCTGATGATTGCGCGGCGGCAAACGGAACAGCCCGACCTGGCAGGATGGTATAATGTTGGACCGGACGATGAGGATTGCGTGACGACGGGCGAACTGGTCAAGCTCTTCTGCGATTGCTGGGGAGACGGTCAAACCTGGGAGTCCCGCGCCGTAGCCGGACCGCATGAAGCGAATTTCTTGCGCCTGAACTGCGATAAACTCAAACAGGCGATGGACTGGCAACCGCGCTGGCATATAGACCAAGCGATTGAAAAGACGGTACAATGGTCGCGCACCTGGCTGGATGGTGGGGATATCGCCGCGTGCATGCGCGATCAGATCGATGAATATTTGGAGGATTAATCATTGTTTGAGGACATGACGGAACAGCAGGCACGCGATCAGATTTTGCAGCAAGTTGCGGCCTATTGCGATACCTTTCATAATCAGAAACCGCCGTTTGAACCCGGACAGAGAATTCCATATGCCGCCAGAGTGTATGATCGGGAAGAGATGACGACACTCGTCGATTCCGCGCTGGAATTCTGGCTGACTGCGGGGCGGTATACGGACGAATTCGAACAGGCGTTGTCGAAATTTCTAAGCGTTGCGCATTGCTCGCTTGTGAACTCCGGTTCATCCGCAAATCTGCTTGCGTTTATGGCGCTGACGTCTCCACTTCTCGGGGAACGCGCCGTTTTGCGCGGGGACGAAGTCATTACCATAGCCTGCGGATTTCCGACGACTGTTGCGCCGATCGTGCAATTCGGCGCTGTTCCGGTGTTTGTGGACGTGACGATTCCGCAATATAACATCGACGTTGCCATGCTGGAAGAAGCGGTTTCTCCGCGGACAAAAGCGGTGATGATCGCCCACACGTTGGGCAATCCGTTCGATCTGGATGCGGTCAAAGCGTTCTGCACGCGTCATAAGCTCTGGCTGATCGAGGACAACTGCGACGCGCTCGGCTCGAAATACCGCGGGACATATACCGGTACGATTGGAGACATCGGAACCAGCAGTTTTTACCCACCGCATCATATGACTATGGGCGAAGGCGGAGCGGTTTACACAAACGATGCCTTGCTCCATAAAATTGTTCGTTCCATGCGCGACTGGGGCAGGGACTGCGTTTGCCCTTCGGGTATGGACAATCTTTGCCAGCACCGGTTCGACCGTCAGTATGGCGAGCTGCCCAAGGGATACGATCACAAATATGTGTATTCGCACTTTGGCTATAACCTGAAAGCGACGGATCTTCAGGCCGCGGTCGGCTGTGCGCAGTTAAAAAAACTGCCGCAGTTCATCGAACGCCGGAAGAGCAACTTTACGCGGTTAAAAGAAGCATTGTCGGATTTGCAGGAAAAGCTGATTTTGCCGGAAGCCTGCGAAGGAGCCGATCCCAGTTGGTTCGGGTTTCTCATCACCTGCCGCGCGGGAATCAGCCGCGATGCGGTCGTGCAATATCTCGAAGGCAAAGGAATTCAGACGCGAATGTTGTTTGCGGGAAATCTGCTGCGCCATCCGTGTTTTACGGACATGCGCGAAAGCGGCGAGGGTTACCGCGTTGTCGGCAGCCTGACCGTTACTGATCAGATTATGCGCGATGCGTTTTGGGTTGGCGTCTATCCGGGCATGACGGATGCGGTGATCGACTTTATTGCAAAAAGCATTCATGAGAGTGTGAACAGATGAGCTGGATCAATTCGGTCAAACATTGGCTAACGGAACACCCGAAAGGGCAACTACTGCTTCAATTCATCAAATTTGGACTGGTAGGAGTGACCAATACCGCGGTTTCGTACGTCGTATATGCGCTAATCCTCTACATGGGCGGATACTATATTGTTGCCAGCATCGTATCGTTTGTCATTAGCGTTGCCTGGTCATATATGCTCAACAATCGTTTTGTGTTTCAAAAATCGGACGGTGAGCAGCGCGTTTGGTGGAAAACATTGCTCAAAACATATGTTTCCTACGGGATAACGGGTCTGGTGCTTGCTAACATACTGCTTTACCTCTGGGTTGATGTCCTCGGAATCAACCCCTATATTGCGTTTTTCATCAACTTGATCATTACGATTCCTACGAACTTTGTTCTGAATAAACTCTGGGCATTCCGAGATGAAAAAAATAATTAATATGGATTTGATTATTAAAAATTGATTGTCGGAAAGAGGTAGAACAGAATCAGAATCATACACAAGGGAGAGTCAATCGTGCATAAAAAATGGAAACCGACCCCGGTAGGATTTCTGATTTTAATAATGGTACTGTCACTGCTATCCTTTGTATTTTCTGTTGGAATTACGCGTGGAGACAATCTATCGCTGATTTACTTTCAGGAAGCAGGACTTGATGATCCGCTTGAGAATATTGGTATGGATATGTATAATTCTATGCTTTTTGCACAGAATGAAACGTATCTTACGTATTCTGCTGTCTATCCTCCGCTTAACTATGTGATTTTTGGACTGATCGCGCAAGCAGTACCACAGACGATGCATCAGCAAAATGATACGATAGATATTAGTGGGTCTCAGCTTACGTCGCAAACTGCCATTATGGCACTGGTATATGTATCGATTGTAAATATATTGCTTTTGTTGTTTGTAGTTCGCGGGCTCAGCAAGGTTTCCGGATGGAAAGAAGCGTTGCTAACGGCATGCATCTTAACAGCTGGGCCGGTTATGTTTGCGTTGGAGCGTGGGAATATTATTTTGTTTGTAGTCGGATTGATTGGTTTGTTCTTGCTCTGGAATCAAAGCGAACACCGATTTTTAAGAGAAATAGCCTTGATTTGTCTGGCTGCGGCTGCCGCTTTAAAAATTTATCCAGCATTGTTTGGAATATTGTTGTTGCGCGAAAAGAGATGGCGAGACAGTATTCTTACAGCAGTGTATGCAGTTCTTCTGTTTTTCATACCGTTTATGGTTATGGGAGGTTTTGCCGGAGCAATCAAGTATTTTACAGTATGTCTGAAAGATGCATCGGGGTTGCTTAGTAGATATAGCTACTCTGGAGGAGGATCCCGTATAGATCTCATGAACATTGCACAGGTGGCAATAAGACTTTTACATGTTATTGGTGCAACGATTTCAAGCAGGACAATTCTTGCGTTGCTATTTCTAGCAACGTTCATATCACAGTCAAAATGGCGCGCTATGCTTATAGTTACTCTACTTTGCGTATTGATGCCACCGTTTTCTCATTACTATACTGCCAGTTTATACATATTGCCGATTGCTTTGTTTATTGCGGAGGATAATCGCCGTGCGATTGATTACTTATATGCCGCTTTTTTAGCGATGACGGTTTGTGTTCTTCCGTATGGTACCGCGGAATTCATTCCTAAAACGATAACGAATGCAAACGGTGTAAATCTTACCGTGTTCGTCTGTAGTCTTGGACAGCTCGGATTGGTGGCAACAATATTTTTTGAGAGTATAAAAGATGCCCAAATTATTCTTCGCAACAGGAAGAGTAAAAGGGCATATTCAGCGTGAATGTGTTATGATTCAAGTGTATTGTTTGAGCGTTAAAGGGGAGTCAAATGAATCATATTAAGTTGCTAGATTGTACCCTGCGCGATGGTGGATATATCAACGACTGGCTTTTTGGGCATGAAACCATGGTCAGTGTTTTGGAGCGCCTCGTTGGAGCCGGAATCGATATTATTGAAGTAGGATTTCTCGATCAACGACGTCCGTTCGACATGAACCGCAGCATTATGCCGGATTCTGCATCCGCAGCAAAAATTTTCGACGGCATCGAAACGAATCAGGCGATGATTTTGGGTATGATCGATTACGGTACATGCCCGATTGAGAACCTGCAGCCGTGCGAAGAATCGTTTCTGGATGGCATCCGCGTAATATTTAAAAAAGAGAAAAAAGAAAAAGCGATTGCGTTCTGCGCCGAAGTGAAAGCGCTCGGCTATAAAGTATTTGCAAATTGCGTTTCGATTACAAGTTACAACGACAGCGAATTGATCGAATTGATTTCGTTGATTAACGAATTGGAACCTTATGCCGTTTCAATTGTGGATACCTATGGGTTGCTGCATCAGGAAGGGCTCATGAAGATATTTGAGGTGATGGATTTAAACCTAAAACCGCAAATTGGATTGGCCTATCATGCGCATAACAATTTCCAGATGGGATACGCAAACGGAATCGAGTTTATCAGCCGCGAAACGAAGCGACCGTTGATTGTTGACGGCACGCTTTTCGGCATGGGAAAAAGCGCGGGGAATACGCCGCTGGAACTGCTTGCGATGTATCTGAACGAGCATTTTAACACGAAATATGATATCAGCCTCATGCTGGATGCGATTGAAATGAATCTCATGGAAATTCATCAGAGACTACCTTGGGGGTACAAACCGTTTTTCTTTATCGCAGCTTCGCAAAAGTGCCACCCAAATTATGTTTCGTTTCTGATCGACAAAGGCACGCTCTCCATGAAGTCCATCAACGAATTGCTGCAGCGATTGGAAGAGCCGAAGAAATTGCTCTATGATCAGAAATATATCGAGCAGCTCTATTTAAACTATCAACAGGATGAATGCGACGACAGCGCAGACCGCGCAACGCTGCGCTCCATGCTGGCCGGTAAAGACATACTCGTGATCGGGCCGGGGAAGAGCGTTAAGGAATGCGGGGAAGACATCGGCCGATATCTGGCTCAAAAACATCCGGTTGTGATCGCGATCAACTCTTTGCCGGAGGATATTTGTCCGGATTACGTGTTTGCAACCAATAATTTGCGGTACACGAAGCTACTGGCCCAGCTGATCAAGCCGGTTAACAGGCAAGTTCAGCTGATTGCAACATCGAATCTGAGCCGCGTGAATCGTGATTTCAGTTTTGTGCTGAATTTCGGGTCGTTGATCGACGCGGAAACCGAGATTCCGGACAACTCGCTTGTTATGCTGCTCAAGGCGCTGCTGCAGGCAAACGTTGCAAGCGTCGGTCTCGCTGGATTCGACGGATATAGTCACAATGCCTGCAACTATCTGAATGCGGAGATGGAGTATAAATTTGTACACGAAAAAGTGGATTATCTCAACGCATATAACACGAAGTTTTTACGCGAACATGCGGATGCGCTTCAACTGGAGTTTGTAACGCCGTCGATTTATCAGGAATCGCTGCAATGAATTGGATCATACAAGCATCAACTGGTATCGACAGAATCAAGGAGAAGAAATGAAGACCGTATTAGTGACAGGCGGGTCGCGAGGAATTGGGAAAGCGATTTGCGAGCGTTTTTCTTCTGCGGGATATCGCGTAATTGCGCCCACCAGAAACGAAATGGATTTAGCAGATGCGGCATCTGTTGAATCGTATATTGCGCGTAATTTGAACGAACAAATAGACGTAATCATCAATAACGCGGGGATCAACGACGTTCATCTTGTTGAAGAGATAACGGATGACGAGATTTCCCGAACGATGGCGATCAACCTTACTTCGCCCTTGCGCCTTTTGCGCGGGTTTGTTGGAGGCATGAAACAAAGAGGGTATGGCAGAATCGTCAATATAGCGTCCATTTGGGCGGTTGTTTCAAAAGCCGGCAGATGCACGTATTCTGCAACAAAAAACGGAATCCATGGGATTACGAATACGCTTGCGGTCGAACTTGCGCCGAACGGAATTCTCGTGAATACTGTTTGTCCGGGATTTACACTGACAGAATTGACGTATCAGAATAACTCGAAAGAGCAGATTGCCGAAATCAGCAAAGAAATTCCGCTCGGCCGAATGGCAGAACCTGCTGAAATTGCCGAGTTGGTCTACTTTCTTGGAAGCGAGCAAAACACATATATCACCGGACAGAAAATTACGGCGGACGGAGGATTTACGGAGAAGTGATGATTCACTCAAAAATCAGAGATTATGAATTGACGATCACGCCGGACTTCTCGCCGATGATGAATCTTCTGAGCGATGAAAAGGCATTTTTCGTTATTGATCAAAATGTATACCGCTTATATCCGCAGCTTTTTTCGCGGGTAGATAACGATAGATTGTTTTTATTGGATGCAACGGAAAGCGAAAAAACAATCGAAACGGCTCTCGAAATCTGTGAAAAAATGATACAGTTGCACGCAAAACGAAACGCAAGACTGATTTCTTTCGGTGGCGGCATCACGCAGGACGTAACTGGATTTGCGGCAAATGTGCTATATCGCGGAATCCACTGGACGTTTGTTCCGACAACGCTGCTGGCTGCTTGCGACAGCTGCATCGGCGGAAAGACTTCTTTAAATTACAAGGGTTATAAAAATCTGCTTGGGACATTTTTCCCACCAGAGCAGATATTTGTATGCTCCAAGTTTTTCCATACGTTATCGGAAGCCGACTTCCAGAGCGGTTTGGGAGAAGTTGTGAAGTTCAATTTTCTGATGGGTGAAGAAGGCGTTAAGAATATTGAAGCAAATATCGATGCAATGATTCAACGTGATACCGAAACGACAAACAGGTTTGTTGAAAGTTCGCTGCTCTATAAGAAAAACTATATTGAGGCGGATGAATTCGACAACGGCGTACGCGTATACCTCAACTTTGCGCATACTTTCGGGCATGCGATTGAGACGGTTAGCAAATATGAAATACCGCATGGAACGGCGGTTGCTATGGGAATGATCGCTGCAAACCGCGTTTCAGTTTCAAGGGGAATCATGTCGGAGCAATTTGCTTTACGCATGGAAAATACGCTTTATAAAATCATTCCTGCGAGTGCTCTTCGTGTAAGTTTAAAACCGGAACAGCTCTTAGGCGCGATTAAAAACGACAAAAAGCAAATTAACGACGGCGTAACGGCTGTTTTAATGGATGAAACGTCCCAGTTGTCGTTGGTGCACGATGTTCAAACGCAAGAGATATTTGAAGCATATTCCTATATAACAAAAGCCCGATAAGAAATGCGTTGAAAGAACAGTCTGTTTTTTCAGGCGCGATATAAAATTATAAGCGACGCAATCCGGAAGGAACACCAAAGATGAAGATCAAACTGGCAAATTACATGGCGGACTTTTTCTCCGCGCAGAACATACACGACGTTTTTACGATAACCGGCGGTGGCGCCATGCATTTAAACGATGCATTCGGTCATCACGAAGACTTAAAATGCACGTATAACCACCACGAACAGGCTTGCGCAATGGCGGCGGAAGCCTACGCACGGCTAACGGGAAATATTGCGCTGGTATGCGTAACAAGCGGGCCGGGCGGAACGAATGCGATCACCGGTGTGATGGGCGGCTGGCTGGATTCGATCCCGATGTTTGTGGTATCCGGTCAGGTCAAGTTTTCTACGACGATCCGCTCCACCGACGTGCCGCTTCGGCAGCTTGGCGATCAGGAGTTCAATATTACGGATTGCGTCGCCTGTATGACGAAGTATACGGTAATGGTAACCGATCCGAATTCGATTGCGTATCACATGGAAAAAGCGCTGTATCTGGCGACGCATGGACGACCCGGACCGGTATGGCTGGATATCCCGCTGAACGTTCAGGGAGCGATGATCGAGACGGACGAGCTGACGCATTACGATCCCGCTGAGGACGCGGACATTTTGCCGCCGGAACCGGAACAAACCAAAATCGCGCAAATGCTTGAAAAAATCGCGCAGGCGAAACGGCCTGTTATCCTCGCTGGGGGCGGAATCCGCACGGGCAAGGCGTATGACCTGTTTCTTGAGGTCATCGACCGGTTGCAAATTCCTGTCGTTACCGCGTGGAATGCGCATGATGTGATTTGGGACGAACACCCGCTCTATTGCGGCAGACCGGGAACCATTGGCACACGCGGCGGAAATTTCGTTGTACAGAACAGCGATTTGCTGATTTCGTTTGCGTGCCGCATGAACATTCGCCAGATCAGCTACGAATGGAAGAATTTTGCCGATCAGGCGTATAAAATTGCCGTTGACATTGATGAAGGAGAGCTGCACAAACCGACGCTTTCCATCGATTTGCCAATCCATGCGGATATCAAGGCGGTGTTTGAGAAAATTTTGGCGACTGATGTGCACTTTCCTGCGGAAAAGTGGGCAAAATGGCTCGATTGGGGCCGCATGGTCAATCAAAAATATCCAGCCGTGCTGCCGAAATATTACGAAGGGCAGCCGCCGCTTAATCCATATGTGTTTATGCGCGCGCTTTCCGAGCAGCTGAACGAAGGAGAAGTTACGGTGACCGGAAACGGAAGCGCCTGCGTTTGCTCGTTTCAGACGATGGAAATCAAGCGCGGGCAGCGGTTGTTTACCAACTCGGGCTGCGCCAGCATGGGATATGGCCTACCCGCGGCACTCGGCGCGGCGGTTGCGCAAAAAGGTAAGCGTGTGATTTGCTTAGACGGCGACGGAAGCATCCAGATGAACCTGCAGGAATTGCAAACCATCGTGCATAACCACCTGAACGTCAAAATTTTCTGGCTGAACAACAACGGGTACCATTCGATCCGCCAGACGCAGACGAATGTGTTTCATGCGAATTTCTGCGGCGTCGACGAGGAAAGCGGTATCAGTTTCCCCGAAGCGGAGCGAATTGCGGCGGCATACCAAATTCCGTTTGTGCGCGCGGAAAACCCGGATACGCTGCGCGAAGATATCGCGCGAGCGTTGGAGATCGACGGGCCGGTCATCTGCGAAGCGGTGCTCAGCCCCAAACAGGCGTTTGAACCAAAACTTTCTTCGCGCGTTTTACCGGACGGCAAAATCGTCTCCCCACCGATCGACGATATGTTTCCGTTTTTAGAGCGGGAAGAGTACGAGCAAAACAAGAACATGGAATTGATTTAATCGGATGGAACAGATCGCAAACGTCATTCTCACAGGGCCTACGGGCGCAATCGGGCTCGCTTTCATCAGCGAGCTGGTTCGTCATGGCGTTCGTGTGACTGCCGTTTGCAGACCGGGGTCTGCGCGCATCAAAGAAATACCGCCGCATCCGCTTGTAGATGTGATCGAGTGCGATCTAAGCGAGCTGGCGAGTCTTCCGGAGAAATGCGCGCATGATTACGATGTGTTTTATCACTTTGGCTGGGCCAATACATTTGGCGCGTCGGCACGGAACGATATGGATGCGCAGGTGCGAAACATTCAATACTCGCTGGATGCGGTGCGCGCGGCGGCAAAACTAGGATGCCGCCTGTTCATTGGCGCGGGCAGTCAGGCGGAGTATGGAAGAGTTGAAGGAACGCTGCGCCCGGACACACCGTGTTTTCCGGAAAACGGATACGGCATGGCGAAGCTTTGCGCTGGCGAAATGACGCGAGTCGAGTGCGAAAAACTCGGCCTGCGGCAGTTGTGGGTTCGCGTTTTAAGCGTCTATGGCCCGGGCGACGGGGCAGGAACCCTTGTATCCAGCGTGATCAACGCCTTGCTGGACAGGCAAAAACCGGCTTGTACAGCCGGCGAACAGCAATGGGACTATCTGTTCAGCGAGGATGCGGCAAAGGCGTTTTACCTGCTGGGGAATTCCGAAAAACACGGCGTTGTATATCCGCTTGGCGGCGGAATCGCGCGGCCGCTGAAAGAGTACATCACCGCTATACGCGATGCGATTGATCCCGCGCTGCCGATCGGATTTTGCGAAATTCCATACTCAAAAAATCAGGTGATGCATCTTTACGCGGACATCTCTTCCTTAACGGCGGACACCGGGTTTTTGCCGGAAGTATCGTTTGAGGAAGGAATTAAAAAAACGATAGCGTATATAAAAACAAAAAGAGAACGAATACTCAAATAGTTATTGCAATGCACATATAAACAGCAGAAACGACTGAAATCTACTATTAAGAAAGAAAAAATCAGGGAAAGAAAGCAACTATGAAAAAAATCAGTATTTTAATCCCTTGCTATAACGAAGTGGAAAACGTAGTGCCGATGAGCAAGGCTGTTGCGAATATTATGGCTGCGGAGCTATCAGAGTATGACTATGAGTTAGTGTTTATTGACAACTGTTCAAAAGACGGCACGAGAGATCGATTACGCGATATCTGCAAGCGTAATCCAAAGGTGAAGGCAATCCTGAATTCGAAAAATTTCGGTCAGTTCAACTCGCCTTACTATGGAATCTGTCAGACAGACGGTGACTGTACGATTAGCATGTGCGCCGATTTTCAGGATCCGGTCGAGATGTTGCCGCAGTTTGTGCGCGAATGGGAAAAGGGCTACAAAATCGTTTGTGGAATTAAGGCGACAAGCAAGGAAAACAAACTGCTTCGCTCCTTGCGTACGCTTTACTATAAGATGATCAAGAAATTTTCGGATGTCGAGCAGATTGAACATTTTACCGGATTTGGGCTCTATGATAAAAGCTTTATTAACACATTAAGAGAGCTACATGATCCAACCCCGTTTTTGCGGGGAATTGTTGCGGAACTCGGACCTGAGCGCAAAGAAATTCCCTATGAACAGCAGAAACGCCGCGCGGGAAAAACACACAACAATTTCTATACGCTCTATGACGCGGCGATGCTCAGCTTTACCTCGTACACGAAGATCGGCTTACGGGTTGCGCTGATTGGCGGGTTTATTCTTGCAGCCTGCAGCATTTTAATCGCGTTGGTTTATCTGGTGCTAAAGCTGCTTTGGTGGAACACGTTCAGCGCCGGCAGCGCGCCGGTTTTACTGGCGGTTCTTGTGCTCGGTTCCTTCCAATTGTTCTTTATCGGATTGGTAGGGGAGTATATCATGAGCATGAACATCAGAATTATGAATCGGCCGCTGGTTGTTGAGGAAGAGCGAATCAATTTCGATTGATGACAAAAAGCGCTGCGACTTATTGCTGAAAAGCAAGGAATCGATGATACCGAGCAAATTAAATAACGCGCTGCGAGAAGAACGTATTTCAGCTCTCTCGCAGCGCGTTTTCTGTTTCTCTAATAGGACATTCAAACAATTTTGGTAGATGCAATCCCGGTATTACCGGTTAGCGCATCTATCGCTTATTTGTATTTTTGAAGAAGCTCGACAAAGTTTTGCGTGATTCTCCTGGGATTGGGATCATTCCAGATTGCGGCGCCTACGCATACGATATCCGGTTTCAACTCGAGAACCGGGAATATGTTGGCGGGCGTGAATCCACCGTGCGTTGAGAGCTCTGTTTGCGTCAAAAGTAGCTTGGCAATTTGCAGTTGCAGCGTGTCTCCTGCCGGATATAGATTGGCGTGCACGTTCGGGTGAAATGATATTTGATCGACACCGAGCTCTTCCAGCCGGAGCATTTGCGCGGATCCGGCGGTATCGGCATTCAGGTTGGCAACAACTTTACAGTTCAGCTTATGCGCGTATTCCAGATGCAGGATAAAATCTTCGTCGCTTGCGCTGGCGTCAACGGTAACGTAATCAGCCCCCAAATTGATCGCCGGAATATTGTTGTATAAATCTCTGACGTTTTGATCCCATAGAATCGTCAGCCGGGGATATTTTTCGCGAACCTTGGAAATCAACTGTGCGCCCAGATACATGCCGATGTTACCAATTTCCAGAATATCGATCAGATCTTGTGTCTGATTCAATACGTTCCAAAACTGGCCTTCGTTTGTCATGTCCATTGCTAACTGAAATTTCATAATGACCTCCTTTAAACAATTATTGGTTTGCGATTATGAAAAACAGAGGGATGGTAATTCCCTAAATCGATGACTTCCGAAGTTTTCATGCTATATTTTCTGAAAGAGAATTGGAAATTTGCTGCCTGGCACTGTCAAAATCGAGATTGCAATCGGCAAACAAACGTTAATTGATATTTTCATTATAACAAATAAATTTCAGAAATATACACCTGATTAATATTTATTCAAGATGAAACACGATTGATTGAGCAAGCGAATGCAATTTTCAGCAAGACGGCAAAAAATGGCGAGAAGCAAGGTTATTTAGCCGAAAAGACAGAAAACTGCCGATAAATATCATTTATGCGTGATAATGTTGCGCAAAACAAGCGATTTTCGTATATTCATATCACAATACATGGTCATTTTGCAGGCAAAACGACAGGGAAAGAACCGCGTCGAATATTGACATATCCGCAGTAAATCTGTAATAGTAATATTAACACCGTATATTTACGGCATAGAAAAATGAATCAACAGGAGATCAACATGGAATTTCAGATCACAGACGGTCGAATTTTCAGCTTGGATGAAAATCAGGAAGTGCTTGCGGAAACGACTTATGTTTATATGGCGAACGGAGAAGTCGATATCGACCATACATTCGTCAGTCCGGTTCTGCGCGGACAGGGCGCTGCGGGAAAGATGATGGAAGTTGTGGCCAAGCAATTGCGCGAAAAAGGATTAAAGGCGACGGCTACTTGTTCGTATGCCAACGCATGGCTGCTCAAGAATAAAGAGCAATACGAAGACATCATTTCTAAGGATCTGTAACGATCAATTAGGGATTTTTGCAGATCTTTGGCGCACATAGATATTACCACAAGTGGTAGATTTGACCCGTCTAGGCTCGTGTTTGCTGGGAAAAATCGCGTTACCATAAGTGGTAGAATGCGCGATGGCTCAAAATAATCAGATTTGGTATCGAGAAAAATGGCGGCAAGAAGCCAAAAGATTGCATGCCGGAAAAAACGAATCGTGTTCTACGAAATTCATAATTCAGGAATGGTCAAAAGCCGTCGGATAATATCCGGCGGCTTTTGATAACAGGGGGTTATTTAAATGAAGACTCTTATTTTACAATTTTCGCAAGCGTGTACAGGTGGTCTTCGCGGGTCATATCAATATATCCGCTGGTGACGCCTTTGCTGTTGAACTCGGCATATTTGAGCAGATCGTCTTCACTGATCGAAGCCGGGTCGATGTCTTTGCCGATCATCTTGAAATATTCAGAGAACGTTGTCGGCAGGCCGAGCGATTTGACCCAGTCGCGGATTCTGCGCGCGCCTTCCATTGCAACACCCTTGGGGTCGTAATAGTCCGCGGGCACATCGAGTACTTTTACCGCAAAATTGGCGGCATCCATGACGTTCTGTTCGTTGCCTTTTTCTGCAACAAACTCAAGCCAAGGAGCAAAGCTCATGGCAACATTCACGCCGTGCGGCGCATCGTATTCGTTGCAAAGATAATTGCAAAGATCATGCGCACCGCCGTGCGGGCCGGAGTGACCAACTTCGGTGATATCGTTATGCGCGAATGCAGCGCTCATCAGGAGTTCGCGGCGCGCTTCATAGTTGCCGGGGTCTTTGACCGCAATGGGGCCGAACTTCAGGATGTTGTGCAGAATACCCGCGCTGATCCAGTCTGCGAGAGAAGAATAGGAAGGATAGAAGAAACGGTTAAACGTGTGGCCAAACGCGTCGGCTGCGCCGCATGCCGTATGGAAAGCGGGGACAGACATCGTCAGTTTGGGGTTTTGCAGACAGAAAACAGGGCGATTATTGGGGAAGCCGTTGCCCTTCTTCAGGCCGGTTTCAATATCGTCCACAACTGCGCTTGCGCGGCTGCTTTCGCTGCCGGAGGCCGCGATGGTCGGGATTGTACCAACCTTGGCGTTGGTGGAAATTTTGCCTTTGCCCGTGACCAAATCCCAGGGATCGCCGTCGTAGCAAATGCCCTGCGCGATCAGCTTTGCGGTGTCAATCGTGCTGCCGCCGCCCATTGCAACGACGAAATCGACGCCTTCTTTTTTTGCGAGCGCTACGCCTTTTTCCATCAGAGAGCGGCGTCCGTTCGGCAGTACGCCTTCCGGCATCATGACATAGGGAACACCGTCGGCAGTCAGCGCTTCCTGCACCGTTTTATCCAGGCTCAGAAGCTTAACCGTTGCGTCATACACGAGCAGAACCTTGGAGCCGCCGTGTTTTTTCACCATTTTTCCAACTTCTTTTTCCGCCGTATCAGACAGAAAATACTCTGTATAGAGATACAGATTGTAGTTGCTGAATTGCTTCATCGTTCATCTCTCCTTTACCCATGGTTAATATCTAAATTCAATTCTATTGTAGTGACAATCCAGATCAAAAAGCAATTTTAAAAGCGCATAACATATAGTACGAATTCTAATAATTAAAAACGATATAACATTTTGTGATATTTAAAGTGCGCACCATATGATTGATTCTTATATATTTGAATATACGAAGAACAACAGATGTTGAAGCTTTCACATAACGAAATAATCGCAATAACGAGGTAAATAACTATTTCGTCAACAAATCATCCCAGCAGCTGAGAAAGATCCTCCGGCGTGTCAACAACATAATCACATCCGGCAGTTTCGAGTTCCGTTAAACCGCCGTAACCATAGAGCACGCCAACGGTTGCCGCCTGAATGGAACGCCCGCCTTCTACATCATATACCCGGTCGCCGACCATAACGGCGTTTTGCACATGCCCCAGATTTTGAAGCGCGTACGCTAACACCTCGCGTTTCAAGCGAATACCGGCTTGCTGATTTGCGCCGAACACACCCCGAAACAAGTTTTGCAATTGAAAGTGCTCAATTACCCGATGCGCCTGTTCTTCTGATTTTGAGGTGGCGATATAGACGGCTTTTCCGGAATCTGCAATTTTCTGAATGGATTTCGTGATGCCCTCATACAAGCGGTTTTCAAAAATACCGTACTCGTTGTAATATTCTCTGAAAAACGGCAACGCCTTATTTGCTGCATCCTCGGTAAATCCATATTCATCCATCAATATGCTTTGAATTGGCGGACCGATAAAACGCTTTAGATTTGCGTTTTCATAATTATGGAAATCAAGTTTATCAAACATATAACGCAGTGCGTTTAGAATGCCGTCTGCTGAGTCGGTTATTGTACCGTCAAGATCGAAAAAAACGGTTTCAAACTGCTGCGATGTCTTATTGTGATAGTTGCGAATCATGGAGGCTCCTTTTTGGTATATATTGTCGGCGATGCCGATTGCGAACTGTTTTCCGCGCGAATGTTTCTATAATGGAAGAAGACATCCAGGCAGATTCAAGCTTTTTTATAGTATCTGATCTATTCGGAAATTGAAATACAAATCAAAGAACTTTTCTTTAAAATGCAGTTTTTGCAACATCAAAACGAAAAATGTTCAAGTTTTAGATCGCTAATTTGTCTTTTACAACAAATAAACTATGCGATGTTTATATTGTAGGATTGTTAGAAATCATATACACTGTTTCGAATAGGGTGAAAGGCAGGGATAGAATTATGTTTCGATATTTGGAGGAAACAGGATGGTTGCGAAAACTGATCAATGGCATTTTGTTTGTTGCGGTTATTGCCGTTGCGGTCGTTTTTTTAAAGCCAAACAGCATCCACTTTGAAATCAATTCAACCGATACATCGTTTACGCTTTCTTATACCAATCTCTACTCAGTAGAAATTCCATATGAAGAAATAAACGATATATCTACAACAGATCAAATGGATTTTGGAACACTTGTCGACGGCGGAACGAGCAACAATATTATGTATGGAACGCGCATGAACGATACATTCGGCGAATACCGGTTGATTGTTGATCTGGATGTAACCAATTATATCGTCATTTCTACGGCAAGCGGCGATATTGTAGTGAATTATGCGGACGCGGAATCGACCGATTCTCTTTATCAAGCAATTGAGTCTTTGATACAAAGTTATCAGTCTTGATGAATTCAACAAAAAATTATGCGTCCAAAGTCATCCGTGTTTTTAAGTTGGAACATTGCGTTTTTTGCGTAAGTTTGCGAGTTTTTTGCTTCTAAAATGCGAAGATAATCAATTCATATTATTTCCAATGTTGAATAAACGGTTCATGAAAACGGATTGCTCAGTTATATTCGATGAAGTATATATAACATATAAACAACACTTAATAACGCACAGTAATCAAAAACACTTTTCTGGATCTTGATATCTACTTGGCAAAAAACTTGGTAAAAAACTCAATTTGCTCCCCGTGTATTATTAATTCTGCGCTTGAATAAGCGAGATAACAAATAAGGAGGAGAATTCATGAAAGCAAAGCGTATTGTTCCAATCATCTTGGTGCTTATTTTCGCATTGAGCATCATGACCGGATGCGCCGCGAACACAGCGGCACAAACGAGCGACAGCGAGGACGCGAACACAGCTGTTAACACCGGTGTTATCAGCGAGGCCACAGCGGAACCGACAGATCAGGCTGCTTACGTAGCCGACACCATCCGCATTGCCGGAACAGACCCGACGAACCTTGACCCGTTCTACGGTGCGAAATCGCAGAAGTCCATCTTCTTTATGGTTTACCAGCGCCTCTTTGGCATGGGCAATGACGGTCAGCTCTTCGGCGTACTTGCAAAAGACTACGAAGTTGACAGCACCGGTCTTGTTTACACAGTGCACCTCTATGACGGCATCCACGATCAGTCGGGCAACGCCTTTACCGCGAGCGACGTCGTGTTCAGCTATCAGCAGTGGAAAGCGGAAGGCTATGCCAGCAACGTTCCGAAGCTTGACATCGACACCGGAATCGTTGCGGTTGACGATCAAACCGTTCAGTTCACTTTGAGCGGTCCTATTGAAAACGTCGGCGAATTATTCTACTATCTAGGAAACACCGACTGCGCGACGAAAGCAGCATTTGATGCAAGCCCGTCCAACCTGGCTTCTGATGCATGCGGCACTGGACGCTATAAAATCACCGATTATACGCCTGGCGTCAGCATTACGCTGGAAAAAGACGATAATTTCTGGCAGACGGATTCCACCGTTATTCACCCGATCGATATGGGTAACGTCAGCAAGATTGTTTACTACTTCGTTTCCGAAGATCAGCAGAAGCAGATCTCTCTTGTAAACGACGAAATGGATTTCGCACCGCAGATTACCTACTCTGTGGCCTCGGACTTCATGCAGGGCGGTCTGTATTCGGACGGCTTCGGCGTTGATGTCATCGCATCCAACGATATCGAAGTTATGTTCTTCAACTGCTCTTCTCTGAGCCCCTTGAGCGACAAGAACCTTCGTCTTGCAATCGGCTATGCGATCGATCACGATATGATCATGGCAGCGCTTGGCGCAGGCATGGGCAACCCCCTGTATGGTCTCGGTGGAAGCCGTTATGCGGACTATGACCCGACAATCTGGGCCGGACGCGACGACTTTGAGCACAACTTTGACACCGAAGCGGCAAAAGAAATGATCGCAGCATCGGGTTATAACGGCGAAACGATCCGCATTATGTGCAACAGCACAGATAACAGCGGCACTCGTAAGACCATGGCGCAGTACATCGCACAGTGCCTGAACAACGTCGGCATCAACACGGAAATCATGGCGCTTGACAGCAGCACTGAAAAGAGCAACCGCTCCGATCTCTCTGCGTGGGATATTGACCTGATGGCGATGCACTCCAACGACTACATGGTTAACATTTGGTACAACTACTTTGATTACTCCGGCAGCGGCAACACGGTAGAAGGCCAGAACTGGACCGGTATTCAGGACGATCAGATGATCGAACTGCTGAGCACGGCGCGCCACGTTGCGACCTTTAGTCCGGAAAACGAAGCGGCATTTGCCGAATACGTCATCGATAATGCATATTGCTACACCATCGGTGAGCTGTACCTCTGCTCTGTTTACAGCACAGACCTGATCCAGAGCCTGACCTTTGCAGGCCCGCAGAGCCAGTATCAACCCGGATCGTTTACCTACGTGAATCCTAACTAAGGCAATTGGTAAAACAGGGCGGGCGCTCCCCGCCCTGTTTTTTAAGACGGACTATTCTAAAGAACCTTGAGGGATTACTTATGTACAAATATGTTGGGAAAAGACTCCTTTGGTTAATCTTCGTCCTCGCGGGAACGGCTGTCTTGATTTTTACGATCATGTATCTGATGCCGACCGACGCAGCGGACGTTCTTCTGCCGGATACCGCCAGCGCAGCAGATAAAGCTGAATTTAGACATATTTACGGGCTGGATCAAACGTATCTCGTACAATTGGGGAATTATCTCCTCGATACGTTTACATTGGATTTCGGTGTTTCCTGGATCTACAAAGTTCCAGTCGTCACCGAACTGTTTGCCCGCCTGCCCCGTACTATTACATTGAATGTTCTGGGTATGATTCTTGCGGCAGGAGTCGGAATACCTATTGGTATATTATGCGCGCTCAAGCGCAACAGTTTCGCCGACAATTCTTTGATGGTAATGGCAATGATGGGCATCTCGATCCCGTCGTTCTGGCTGGCGCTCATGATGATTATATTGTTCTCGCTCAATCTGAAATGGCTGCCGGCGTTTGGTATTTCGAGTTGGCTGTGTTGGATTATGCCTGTCATCGCGATTTCGATGCCCAGCATCAACGCAAACTCGCGTTTGACGCGCGCAACGGTATTGGAAACGGTTCGTGCCGATTTCATCTCGACAGCGCGTGCAAAAGGCGTGAAAGAAAGAGTTGTCATCTGGAAACACATGCTGCCGAACGCGATGATTCCGATTATTAACGAACTGGGCAGTCAGTTTTCTTCCGGTATTGCCGGCTCGGTCGTCATCGAAACCGTGTTTACGTTCCCGGGCGTCGGCTTATACATGATGACCGCGATTGCCGCTAGAGACTATCCGGTCGTTCGGTCTTGCATACTCATTCTCGCGTTTTTCGCTGCACTCGTGCAACTGATCGTAGATATCGTTTATGCTGCGATCGATCCTAGAATTAAAGCGCAGTTTGTTGGCAAAGGGAAGTGATCAAGATGGCAGAGAGAAAGTTAACGGAACGGTTAAGAAAGAGCGACACGGTTATTAAACCAAAAACGTTGAAAAAGACTTCGATGTTCCGGGAAGTCATGAGACGTCTTTTTAAAAACAATAAATCGCTGATCGGCTTAATCTTGTTTGGCTTGCTGGTGTTTTGCGCCGCGTTTGCTCCGCTGCTGACGCCTTATGGTTTCAACGAGATGGACATCGCAAACATGTATGCTGCTCCTTCCGCAAGCCATTTGTTCGGAACGGACGAGCTCGGCAGAGATATTCTGACGCGGTTGATGTATGGCGCGCGGCAGTCGTTGGGCCTCGGCCTTGCGGGTGCAGTCGGCGCGGCGATCATTGGCCTTGCAATTGGCGTGTTAATCGGTTATATCGGTGGTGCGGTCGATATTTTCGCAATGCGTATCATCGATATCTGGTCGGCAATTCCGTCCATGCTGCTTGCAATTTTGATTTCAACCGGCCTTGGCGCAGGCTATGTGAATACGATCATAGCAATGATAATTGGAAACATACCCGCCTATGTGCGTATTGCACGCGCCATGTGCCTAAAAGAGCGGACGATGGAATATATTGAAGCGGAGCGGTCGATCAACTGCAGTCCGATCGGTATTATGGCAAAGCACGTTACGCCTAATATCCTGGCTCCGATTATCGTCACCACAACCATGAAAGTCGCGTCGGTCATCATGCAGTGCGCCGGTCTTTCTTATCTGGGTCTGGGCGTTCAACCGCCTGCTCCCGAATGGGGCGCGATGCTTTCCGCGGGCAAGAACTTCATACAAAAGTATCCGTTCCTGCTGATTGCGCCGGGTGCTGCAATTGCGATTGCGGCGTTGAGCATCAACATGATTGGCGACGGGCTGCGTGATTCACTGGATCCAAAGCTTAAGGACTAACGAGGTAACCTGAATGAGTACTACAAATGAAGCCTATCTGCAAATTAAAGATTTGGTTGTCGAATATACTTCCGGCGGCGATGTGATTCATGCGGTAAACGGAGTCAGCATCGATCTCGACAGAGGAGAAACGCTTGGATTGGTCGGCGAAACCGGCGCGGGAAAAACGACGATTGCGAAAGCGATCATGCGTATTCTGCCGGACCCGCCCGCGAAGGTGAAGAGCGGAGAAATTATCCTTGACGGAAAAGATCTCTTAAAACTCCACGAAAAAGAGATGCTGAAGATTCGCGGTAAAAAAGAAGCGATGATTTTCCAGGATCCGATGACTGCGTTGAACCCGACGATGAACATCGGCAGCCAGATTTCCGAAGTCATACAGATCCACGAAAAATGCTCCAAATCGGAAGCCGATAAAGCGGCGATCAAAATGCTGGAGATGGTCGGAATCGAAGGAAAGCGCGCGGAAGAATATCCGCATGAGTTTTCCGGCGGCATGAAACAGCGCGTGGTCATCGCGATGGCGCTTGCTTGCAATCCGCAGCTCTTACTGGCAGACGAGCCGACGACAGCTTTGGATGTTACGATTCAAGCGCAGGTGCTCGAAATGATCAGCGCGCTGAAGACGAAGTTCCGCACCGCGATGATCTTAATCACGCATGATCTCGGCATCGTTGCGCAAACTTGCAACAAAGTCGCAATCATTTACGCGGGACAGATTGTTGAATCCGGCACGCGCGAGGAAATTTTTGATAATCCGAAACATCCGTATACCATCGGGTTGTTCAATTCTTTACCGAGCATGAACGAGGATAAAACCCGACTCAAACCGATTAAGGGCCTGCCGCCGGATCCGCGGGATTTGCCCGCCGGCTGCAAGTTCCATCCGCGTTGCAGATTTGCAATCGAGGCCTGCCGTCATGGCGAAATCGAGGCGGTGGAAGTAGCGCCCGGCCATAAATGCTACTGCTGCAATATTGACGCGAAGGAGGGTAAATAAATGCCTACTTCAATTGAAATACAACACCTGAAGAAATATTTCAAAGTTGCGTCCGGCTTGAACCATGCGGTTGACGACGTGACCTTCAAAATTGAAAAAGGCCAGACGATGGGCGTTGTCGGCGAGTCCGGCTGCGGCAAATCGACGCTGGGCAGAACGATTATCCATCTTCTGGAACCAACGGGCGGAAAGATATTTTTAAACGGAATAGACGTAACGGATGTAAAAGGAAAAGAGCTGAAGCGGACACGTGAAGCGATGCAGTATATTTTTCAGGATCCATACTCGTCCATCGATCCGCGTAAAACGGTTAAGAGCACGATACGGGAACCTTTGAAAATTTCCGGTAAATACAGCAACAAGGAGATAGAGGAAAAGGTTTCCGAACTGATGCGCTTGGTCGGCATTGAAGAACGCCTTCAGCTTGCCTATCCGCATGAAATGGACGGCGGCAGACGTCAACGCGTCGCGATTGCCCGTTCAATTGCGCTCAACCCCGAATTTGTCGTTTGCGATGAACCGGTATCGGCACTGGATGTTTCCATTCAAGCGCAGATTCTGAATTTGCTGATGGATTTGCAGGATGAAAAGCAGCTGACGTTCATGTTCGTAACGCATGACCTGTCGGTTGTGCGACATATTTCGCATAACATCTGCGTTATGTACCTTGGCCAGCTGGTAGAAACAAGTCCCACGAAAGAGCTGTTTAAAGCACCGCTTCACCCCTATACAAAGGCGCTGCTCTCCGCGATTCCGTCAACAAACATTCACGAACCGCTGAGCCGCATCATGCTGAAAGGCGAGATTACATCGTCTATCGATCCCGGACCAGGCTGCCGGTTTGCGCCGAGATGCATTTATGCGACCGACGCCTGCAAACAACCGCAAGTGCTCGAGGAGCTCGCGCCGAATCACTTCGTATCCTGCTGCAGAGCAAGAGAGATCAACGGATAAAAACGTTAGAGGATTGGATCGGTCGATTTGATACGAAGTGTTCCCGGGAGGAACAAAAACGCGGCGGAGATTTCTTCTCCGCCGTGTTTTATCTGCTATACTGCAATAGACCGAAAGCGACGTTTCTTGCGCCGCAATTTATATCATTCTATAATAATAGGAAGAAATTCGTTAAGACTGAGTCGAAAACAATGAGGCAAGCAATATGAGTGATTCATTTGGCAGAAGCAAAAAAAGAGATCCTGAAGAGATCAGGTTTTCCCGGCGTGAAAAACACCGGAATGCATATCACCGCTATTTTGAAAACTATACCGAAAAAAAAGTACCCAGAAAAAACGGCAAAGGGACGCGGATTGTACGCGTTTATACCGGGGAATACTACAAGCATGAGATGCCTGACGATGAATGGAAAAAGCTGAAGATCGTGTATGGACTATCGTATCTGCTTGCGGTGGCCGCGCTCATTTTGGGCATGTCCAGAAACGCATTGAGCAACTATACGAAGTTTATGGCGTTGCTCGGAATGATAGCGATTTTGATGTCCGGTTGGATACTGTTTGTGCTGCTATCTTATCTTCCTGCTGGGCGCAAGTTGACGATTGGCGAATTTAAGGCGACAAATAAGCCGTTGATTACGGCCAGTCTGGCGGGTGCAATCAGTATGGGCATACTTTCGCTTTCGTCCATCCTGTCGCTCATTTTTGTGAAAGACGTTGGTTATGAATTGTTCAACGCTGCGATATACGCACTGGGCGGATTACTATTGCTATTAATCTGGAGAAAAGAAAATAAAATTCAGTACGAGAGAGTACCAAATGAAAACTGCGTACCGAAAACAGAAGAAGATTTCATTATGTAATCACTCGTAACAATACGCGCGAACCTTATTCAATTTAAGTTGTTATATAAAGTGTACGGAAATACGGATTACTTTTGCCCGAGGAATGAATCGATTTGCTCCATCCAGCTGCGAATCGATATCTTTTGCGGGCATTTTTCTTCGCAGGTACCGCACCCGATGCAGAGGTCGGCAGATTCGGGAGTTCCGGTGATGCTTTTCATATTGGCGTATTTTTTTCCGGCTTCCGCTGTGTTTTGATAGGTGATAGCTTCGTTATAAACCTTTATATTGCGCGGGATATTGACGCCGCTTGGGCAGGGCATGCAGTATTTGCATGTAGTACAAGGAATGGTATCCGCGGCGTTGTAATAGGCCTTGATTTTTTCGATTAATGCAAGCGTTTCGGTTGAAAGCGTTCCAATGCCGGAGCGCTCAGCCGAATCCAGATTTTGCTGCACCTGATTCATGTTGGACATTCCGCTTAAAACGACGGAAACTTCGGGTTGATTCCAAACCCATTGCAGCGCAAGATCCGCGGGCGTGCCCGGATAGCCGGATTCGCGTATGAGTCTTTGAATTGCTTCAGGCGGATTGGCTAGCTTTCCGCCGAGAATCGGTTCCATTACAACGACCGCCAAACCTTTGGATGCCGCAAGCTTTAACCCGCGTGTTCCGGCCTGCCGATCCGTATCCATATAGTTATATTGAATCTGGCACATCGACCAGCCATCATATCCGTTGACGATTTCTTCGAACACAGAATATTCATCATGAAAAGAAAATCCGATTTCGCGAATTTTTCCTTCTTGTTTTGCTTTCAGCGCGCAACCGATTAAATCTTCGCTTTGGACGATGCCCCAGCTTTTTTTATTCAACCCGTGAAACAAATAAAGATCGACGGTTTCCTCGTTCAGCCGTTTCAGTTGCTCGTCAAGAATCCGGCGATAATCCTCTTTTCGATTGACGATTCCGTTTACAGGCGATTTTGTAACGAGCCTGACTTTGTCACGATATCCGTCTTTCAGCGCTTTTCCAACCAGCACCTCACTTTGACCGTCGTGATAGAAATATGCCGTGTCGATATAATTTACGCCGCTGTCAATTGCGTGACGAATGATGCGGAGCGCTTCGGCTTCATCGATGCCGGAGCGTTCCGATCTTCCGTCTAAAACAGGCAGGCGCATACAACCAAAACCTAAAACCGATGCCGGATTATTCTGACGACCGAATGTTCTAAATTGCATCGGTTCCTCCTTGTTGGCTATGCTGCGCCTGTCTTGATGAATGGCTGCTTATACGCCCTGCAAATCCACAGAAATGCGGTATGTACCGGGCGTGCTGGCGAACTCGTAGGCTTTTTGAATGTCCCGCAGTGGAATTGGTTTGTTCAGTTGCAGGATAAATTCCGGCTTAACGAGACGGTTTGAGATGAAACGGGAAGCATCCGCACAGTCGCTGCTGTTTGCGCCGATCGTTCCGATAATGTCCAGTTTATTATAGTGGACTTTGTTCGAGTTGACCATATCCGGCGGGAACTCCGGCGCAGGATATCCGGCGGAGTATATAATGAAACGACCTGCGGCTTTGCGCAGCATATCGTATGCCTGTTTATAGGCAGCGGAGAGACCAACGCAGGGAACGACGACATCGGCGCCTTTTCCCTTGGTCAAGCGTTTGACTTCTTCAACCGCGTTGTTGTTTCTAGAATCGATTACATCCGCAACACCCATGGATTTTGCACGGTCAATTTTGTACGGATCGATTTCTGTGATGATCACGCGCGCGCCGAGCGCATGCGCCGTCTGTGCGTTCACGAGACCCATGGTTCCGCCGCCGATGATGACAACGTCCTCTCCCGGCATGACATGGCCTTTGCGAAGGCCGTGCAACGCCGCGGAAAACGGCTCCAGAAACGCCGCGCAAGCCGGCGCTATGTCATTTGAGACGGAAATCATACGGCGTTGATTGACGACCATATAGTCCGAAAATCCGCGTTCACCGGGTTTGCGTCCATAAAATCCGTCAGAGCAGGGACCGTCCTCCGAGAATTTACCGGTGCAAAGGTCCTGGTTTCCGGTTCTGCATTCATAGCAGACGCCGCAACTGTTGATAAAGTTACTTACCTGCATGCCGATTTCATATAGCGGATTTACGTTTTTTCCCTTCCAAACGATATACCCCGAACATTCATGTCCGGCAGCCATTGGCAAATCTTTTTTACGCATGCCGTTAAACTGCTGGTAGTCGTTGGTGCAAATGTTGCAGATATTCATCTTAACGACGATATCTTCCGGCCCGGGCTCCGGGAAATTGCCTGTATGCATCTCGGCTTTTCCGACATCCATGATTGCGCCAAAGTGTATTTTGTCTGGAAGCATGTCAGTTCTCCTTGCGTGAATTTTTGGCGGGAGATGCAAAAAAAACGACATGAGCTCCCCCAAATGGATCGTATCGCATCCAGGTTAGCAGCGTCAAATCAGATTTGTATGGTTATAAATCAGGAAATATAATAAAAGAAATTGATTATTTATTTGATCACAAGAGGCGCTTCAAGCGCACAGTCCAGAAACAGCCGCGCGGCAAGCGGAAGGGTGTCCGCCTTCGGATAAAGGATGTTGACATACACGGAAACCGCGGGTTCAATCGGAACCGCAGCGATCGAATGCGTCGGGATCTCCTGCAGCATTTTTCTTGTCATGATGCTCACGCCCATCTCTTTTTCAATCATGTTTAAAACGTTTCCGGTGCGTCCGAATGTGAAGGCGATGTTCGGCTCAAATCCTGCTTCTTTGCAGAGTTGCGTGCAGAGGTTGTAGGTGAGAGAACGTTCGGAAAACATGATAAACGGCTCGTCCTTCAGATTTGCAACAGACATATGATCGAGGCCGGCGAGCGGATGGTTTGCCGGAAGAACCGCAACAAGCGGGTCTACCGCATACGTCACTTTGTTAAATTCGACGTTTTCCTGATCGCTCAACTCGCGGATTACGATCATGCTGCATTGGTTTCGCCGCAAAAGCGATTCAAGATATTTTGTCTTTCCCTGAATCACATTGACGGAGTATTCCGGATTTTTCTTTTTGAACTTTGCCAGAATATCGGTGATGTTGTATAAGTCGAGCAATTCCATGGAGCCAATGGTGATGCTCTTTTGGCTGTTTTTCAGAGCGGATTTCAGCTTTTCCGTATATTGTTCCTGTAAATTCGAAATCTGCGTCGCATATGGCAAAAAGATTTTTCCGAAATCAGAAAGTTCCACCATTTTCGTTGTTCTGTTAAAGAGCCTTGCGCCCAGTTCCATTTCAAGACGCTTGATATGCTGAGACAGGGAGGATTGGGAAATATAAAGCTGTTCCGCCGCCTTTTGAAAGCCGCCTATGTCGGCGAGAACGACAAACTCACGAATATATTCAATATCCAAAATATCCTCCTCCTGCGCTGCTACGGCGGTGACACGGGGCTTTATCCTGTTCGCCGAAACAAGCGTCGGTCAATCTGTTGATGTTAACGAAGGCTGTTCTTTCAAAGTATATTTGCGCGGCAGCGCAATGGAAACGATTGAAATTATCTGTGTTTTTGAGGCATTGTTGTTACAAAAAGTGGATTGTGAATGAATTATTAGAAAATTTAATATAAGTATAGTCTGATTGGAATTGAATGTCAATCTGATCAGCGGTATATTAGACTTATCAAACTTAATTATGATGATATGCGGAGGTGTCTCCAACGTGAAAGATGCGATTCTTGTCATTGATTTTGGAACATCCAACTGCCGGGCTATTGCGTTTGACGCAAAAAATGGGACGGCGATTGAATCCTGTTCGCGGAAGTATGCGATTTCTTCGCCGAAACCGGGATATTCGGAACTTGATCCCGAGGAACTTTGGCGTTTCTCGGTTGAGTGTGTGCGCGAAGTGGTGCGCTCTCTCGAAGATGTTCGCATTTGCGCGATCAATTTTTCCTTTATCGGAACCAGCTTGATTTGCGTAGACGAGCGATTCAAGCCGACGTATCCCTGTATTCTTTGCTTCGACAGCCGCGCTGTTTCCGAAGCGGAAGAAATGGCAAAGCGCTTTGCAACGCAGACGTTTCATTTTTCAAAGTGGGCGTCCGCGGCAAAAATTAAGCACATCAAAAACACGATGCCGGAAGTTTACGAAAAAACGCGGTACTTCTGGTCGATACAGCAGTTCATCCTTGCGCGGCTCGGCCTTGAACCCGCATGGGATCCGACAATTGCAAATTTGCAGTATCTGTATAGCCCGGCGAACAAAACATGGGATCAGGATATTCTGGACGACACAGGAATCACAGTTGAACAGCTCAGCGGGAAAGTGCTTGCGTCCGATGGAATTGCGGGTCTGGTCAGCAAGTTTGGCGACGTTGACCTCGGCGTGAAAGTTCCTGTTTTGGTCGGTGCGCACGACGGAGCCATCGGTATCATCGGCCTTGGTATCATGGATGAATCGGAAGATGTGCTGGGGGAATCGGCAGGAACGTTTGACCACATAGGCTTTCTTGCCAATATCGATCCAGATCGCCCGATGACCGCAAAATGGGCGCCCGGCCCTCTGGAAAACACGTTTGTCCGCATGTATGGCTTTCCGACCTATGGCGCGGATGTAGAGTGGTTTATGCGCGAAATTGTCGGCAGCAGCGATCGGGATGCATATGCGGACATGGAAACGAACAATGTGTTTGACGGCGCTCCCGGACCGGTGTTTGTGAATCCGTCTTTTTCCGGAAACGGCATGTTCTCAGGATTAAGCTTGTCTGTCACCAGACATGATTTATTTAAGGCGATGCTGGAGGCGTTAACTTTTGAGACGCGCCGCGGGATGGAGCAGGCGCTCGCCAGCAAACAGGGCGGTTGCACCCGCATCCGCATCGGCGGCGGACCGGCCCGCTCGGATGTTTGGACGCAGCTGCGCGCGGACGTTACCGGCATGAAGATTGAACGGCTTGTCAACCACGACAGTTCCGCATTGGGCGCGGCAATCATGGCTGCAGCGGCCGTTGGACTTTACCCCAACCTTAGAGCCGCAGTGGATCAAATGATCGTAATCAAGGATGTGTTTGAGCCGGACGCAAAGCGGCAAGCGGCTTATAACGAGCGTTATCGCGAATATCTGGAACGAATTCCGACGCATAGCTAAAGCACACGAACCTCACCCTACGACCAGAAACGGCGAGACTTGAGCATGATAGAAGCGCATCAACAGCAGAATACCGCGAAAAAATGCATTGAATCAGCGGGATTTAACGGCGTTGTTGCGTTGCCGCGCAGCGCTACGCTTGAGATGGTGTGTATTCGCGCAGGGAGCTTCTGGATGGGCAGTCCCAGCGGAGAAACGGGCGTGATGCGGCTTGATGAGACCCGCCATTATGTTACGCTGAGCAAAGACTTTATGATCGGGAAATATCCCGTTACGCAGAGTCAATACGAGGCCGTTATGGGCACAAACCCAAGCGCATTTAAAACGGGCGGAAATCATCCGGTTGAATGCGTCAGTTGGAAGGATGCTATGCGCTTTTGCGCAAGGTTGAATGTGCGCTTTGCCGGGATTCTTCCTGCCGGATATCGCTTTTCGCTTCCGTTGGAGGCGCAGTGGGAATATGCCTGCCGTGCAGGCAGCGAAAGCGCCCTGTACAACGGAAAAGAGTTGACGAGTGAAGAGGGAAAGTGCCTAAACCTCGACGAAATTGCCTGGTATGTGCACAATCACTCGTCGGACGGACACATGGAAGTTGGCTTAAAACAGCCGAATGATTGGGGCCTGTACGACATGCTCGGCAATATTCACGAATGGGTATTTGACCGATATGGACATTATTCGGCGGACAAACACGAAACATTGGATCCCAAAGGATCGTTAAACGGTCGCGAACGCGTAGTGCGCGGCGGCTCCTGGAAGAGTCCGCCATGGCGATGCCGCGCGGCAAGACGCGGAATAGACGAGGAGAGTTACCGCCTTAACGGGTTGGGCTTTCGCCTTGCATTGATCGCAGATACAGGTTCCGGAAAAACCGAGTAATTATAGTTTCGTTGAAAGGCATTTGCCCTTTCACGAAAAACGCAATAGCGCATACTCCAAAGATCCTTCTCTCCAAAGTAAAAGCAGACAGTTATCTGTCTGCTTTTACGTTGTGGGGGTTATTAGGGGCTCATGAAATGATTCTGTGTACTGAAATCTTTTATCTTCCCAGAGCGGCTTTGGATGCCTGAATCCACTTCTGGAATTCCGGTGTCTGGATGACTTCGGGGTTTACCAGACCATCGGTCGGAATACCGTCGATGACGGCGGAAACACGGTCAATTACCATCTGCGGCGAGTGTACCGTAGCGTCGATGGTAACGCCCGCACGGTGAGGGGTCAGCGTGACGTTGTCGAGCTTATACAGCGGGTTATCGAGGGGAAGAGGCTCCTCGTCGAACACATCGATGCCCGCGCCGGCAATGCGCTTTTCCTGCAACGCTTCGATGAGCGCTTCGGTGTCCACAAGACCTGCGCGCGCCGTGTTGATGAAGAAAGCGGTCTTTTTCATAAGGCCGATTTCATGGCGGCCGATCATATGGTGCGTTTCCGGGAGAAGCCGTGCGTGAACGCTGATATAGTCGGATTCGCTGAACAGCGTGTCCTTGTCGACCAGTTCAACATTGAATTCCTTTGCGTCTTCTGCGCTCGCATACGGATCGTATGCGAGGATGCGCATTTCAAATCCGCTGAGTTTTTTCGCCATAAGCTTTCCGATATATCCGAAGCCGACCAGACCGATTGTTCTGCCGTAGAGATCGTGCAGGTTGGACTGGTCGCGCGGGCCTTTGAAATAGTAGCCGCTGACAAAGTTATGATGCAAACGCGCGATGTTGCGTGTTTCCGCAATCAACAGACCGATGGCAAAATCGGACACGGCGTGCGCGTTGCGTCCACCGGCGTTGATGACCAGAATTCCGCGTTCGGTTGCTGCCTTGATATCGATGTTTTCCAGACCGGCGCGGATGATGCCGATGACCTTTACGCTCTTGAGCACATCCATACCTTCCGCAGAGAACGGGGTAAAGGAACCGATGGCGACGTCCGCATCGCTGAAATTGGCATACTCATCCGGTACATCGACGCAGGCTGGACCGTTGACTTCGATGCGGCGCATCACGTTCAGATAGTCTTCGTCCTTCGGGCCGAACCAGTGGCCTTCGACCACTTCGACATTGCCAAGGGTTTTTGCTGCTTCGAGCATATAGGGAGCCATCAGCGGACGCTGGGTCTCCACCATAGATAGAATTTTCATATAGTCCTCCTTAATTGTGGTAATAATATCCGCCGTTCATGGTTCCGCCGGAGCAGTCGACCAGCGCACCGTTGCACTGAACCGCCTTGTTGGAACACAGAAAAGCAACAACGTATCCCATTTCCATCGGTGTGGCATAACGCTTCATTGGAATATAATTGAGCGTCTGCTCGTACCGTTCCGGCTTTTTCATGGTTTTTTCAATCATGACATAGCCGGGAATAATTCCGTTGACAAAGATGTTATCCTTGGCAACCTCATGCGCCAGCCCTCTCGTAAACGCTGTGCATGCACCTTTCACGGCGATATAGGGGGTATTGTCGATGCCGCTGCTGAAAAACACGGTTTTGGTCAAAACGTTGACGATATGTCCGGGTTTACCGAGGGACTTGCAGTGCTTGACCAGTTCGCGGCTGGTGATCATCATTGCCTCGACGTCCGCGCGTTCCGCAACCTGAAATTTTGCAACGTCAAATGTATCGATCGGTCCGTTTGCACCATTCATGAAGTTTGTGTTGTTTACAACGATATCCACCGTGCCGAATTTTTCATATGCTGCATCGAATAAACGCAGAATATTCGCTTCTTCCGTGATATCCGCCGATACAGCAATCGCCTGAATGCCATATCGTTCTTCGAGCTTTTTTGCAAACGCATCGCAGTCCGCAGCGTCCGAGTGATAATAATTCATCACGACGTCTGCGCCTTCCTGCGCAAATACTTCGCTGATGCCGCCGCCGATGCCGTGGGCGCCGCCGGTGATCAATACGACTTTCCCTTTCAATCCCAAATCCATTTCGCGCTCTCCTTTGTTTTAAAGATACTTTTAAAATCCGAGCAGCAGTCCGCCCGTTGCGTCAAACGCCGTGCCAACGGCAAGGTTGCACTGGTCGCTTGCCAGATATACGACAATGTTGCCGATATCGATCGGATCGGCGATCCGGTGAATCGGTACGCGGCGAATGCGCTGTGCTTCGCGTTCCGGGTCGCCCGGTCGGCTGTTTTTCACGTAGCCGGGCATCACGCCGTTGACGCGGATGTTATAGTCCGTTAAGTCAACCGCCATCGCGCGCGTCATTCCGAGTTCGGCGGCTTTGTTTGCCACAACGCAGAGGCTGCCTTTTGTCGTAGAAGATAAAGATGCTTTTGAGAGTGTGTTGACGATCCAGCCGGGCAGCTTTGTCGGAATAATCCGCTTGCAGAACTCGCGGGACATCATGAAATATCCGGTCATGTGATTCTGGATAAACTGATTCCATTTTTCCGTGGTAATGTCCGGCATGGTGCCGCTCGGGCCGGTCATTCCGGCGTTGTTGCAGAGAATCTGCACGGTGCCGCCAAACTTTTGTTCAACCGCATCAAAAAGAGCGCTGACTTCCTGCTCGTTTCCGCAGTCCACGGGAAAATAGAAACAGTCGCAATGATAGGCAAGATCGAGTTTTTCCTTCAATGCTTCTGCGCGCTGAACGCTGTCCGGATTCTTGGAGTGATACGTAAAGCAAACTTTTGCGCCTTCCCGCGCGAACGCCTCGCTGATGCCGGCACCGATTCCGGAGCTGCCGCCCGAGATGACGACGATCTTGTCGGTTAAATGCAGATCCATAGCATTCTCCTTTTCTAGATCAATAGAAACACGCAATTGGATTGATTCAGGCGTTTCAAGTATTTGGCCAAGCGTATCGCTATGAAACACCCTGACTTTTACACTTGCTGTTTACTGACCCATAATATAATTATGAAACTCTTTAAACTTTGGTTCTTTTTCCATATAGATGCTACGCTGGACGGGGTCCGGCTCAAACGTTTTTCCGAGACGAACCATGCTCTTGCTGGCTTCATTGAAGCTTGGGTAAATACCCATGCTGGTTGCGGCGAGAATTGCCGCGCCAACCGAGCAGGAGTTCGGCGTTTCGGTGCGTTGCACGGGGATGCCGAATATGCTCGCGCGCAGTTGCAGCCACTCGTCGGACTGCGATCCGCCGCCGGCGGCGCGCACCAGAGAGATATGTTCTCCCCGCGCGGCAACCATCAGCTCGTCGTTGTGCTGCATAGAATAGGAACACTCATAGGTAAGTCCCTCTACCAGTGCGCAGAAGATATGCGCGGGTGTTGTTCCGGCGGTGATTCCGCGGATGCCGACTTTTTGTTTGCCGAACCAAGGAACCATCAATACATTATTGCTGCCGTCAAACTTTGCTTCGCGGAACAAGCGCTCGAACAATCCTGTGCGGCTCTCGTTTGCGTGATATTGTTTCACATACCATTCGAGCGAACCGCCCAAAAGCGGGAAGCCGCGGCCGCTGGAATTATAGGTTCCGTGCTCGGTGCGAATCGGCAGTGTTCCGGTGGCCGGAAAATCGGTTCGGTTGGAATAGTCGGTTAAAAAGATAATCGTATCGCTCGTGCCCATCATGTCCGCGATATATGGGCCGTTTTCCGGAAGAACGCCAACGCCCATTGCGCCGCAGAGCTCGTCGTGCGCGCCGGCAATGACCGGAACGTTCGGATTGGGCAATTTAACATCGCCGACACTGCTGACGGTTCCGATGACAGTTGTGCAGCCGACAATCCGTTCCTTGCACATTTCGCGCGGAATCTCGTATAGATCGAGTAGTTCTTCGGACCATCTGCGATTCGGAACATCCTCAACCTGTTTAAAGAGGGACATGGAATCGTCGTTCACCGGTTCGACATGCAGACGCGAAAACACGAACTGTTGATTGTCAAACATGTATTTGGAGCGCGCGAACGTCTTTGGCTGATTTTGCTTGTGCCAAAGCACTTTCATTGGCTCGTTGTTCGGTGAAACCGGGCGAATTGCGAGTTTTTTGCAGATCTGCTCGGGGTTTTTCTTCAAGAAATACTCATAGGTGTCTTTCGCACGCAAGTCAAAATACAGGATGATGTTTGTCGTCGGCTCGTAGTTTTCGTCGCAAAGCACGAGATTATCGGAAAACCAGGAGAAGGAAATGCAATGGACAAAGAGTGAGTCATGCTTACTTAGAAGGGTTTGCAGCGAGCTTTGAAGTGCACCCCAAAGCATCTCCGGCTTGATTTCCATATACTCCGGCCTCGGGAAAACCGCAGGATATTGCGCGGTTTCCAGGCCGATGATTCGCCCGTTGTGGATGTCGATTGCCGAAGTTTTCACGCTGGATGTTCCTACGTCAAAAACGATGATGACTTCTCGTTTCATGCCGGATCGCACCTTTCTTTTCGTCGCGCGAATTTTTTCTACCTATTTAAATAATTAACACCAATATGAATTCATACACATGTCAGCGGGGCGTATAGCAGACGAGCGACTCAGATTTTTGCATTGCCTGCACCGCTTCCTGCATGTTTTTCACCTCGCCGGAGGCGATGAGCTGCACACAGATGTTACCGATGGCAGAGCCTTCCACCGGACCGGCTTCGACAGGAATACCGCAGGTGTTAGCAATGATCTGACACAACAGGGGAGAGCGACAGCCGCCGCCGAGCACACGGATTTTTCGATAGCGTTTTCCGGTTTCGTGCTCCATTAAACGAATGGTTTCCAGATATGTTTCTGCCAGGGAGTCATAGACAGCGCGGACGGTTTCGCCCGGGGTGAGCTTTGCGCCGCATAATTCACCGATCAGCGACGGTGCATCTTCGGTTAAGCGAAGGGCGGGATCGTCCACCCGAAACAGATATTGCCGCGAGGCCGCCTTGCATCCGGCGGCATCCAACTCGTCAAAGGATTGAGTTGTTCCGGTGCGATTCCAGACTGCTCGACATTTTTGAATGAGCATCAAGCCGGCGAGATTTCGCGTTAATCGCAGTTGGTCGCCAAAGCTTGCCTCAATGCTGAGGTGGTTTTCCAGCGCGTTTGCGCTCAGCGCCGGCTTTGTAACCGGTACGCTGATGACCGACATCGTGCCCTGATTGAGATAAACGCAGTCGTCGGTTTCGGCGGTAAGCAAACTCATCGCCGACCCGGTGTCGTGCTCAGTTACCGTAATCATGTTTGCGGGTTTTAGGTTGTTGCCGGTTCGGATGCTGTCGGTCAGTTTGCCGACGCATGTGCCGGACGCAACGATGGGCGGCAATATTTCCGCGCGGATTCCGGCGAGGGAAAGCAGATCGGTGTTCCAATCCGGCTTGCCCGTGTGGCACCATTGAAGACTGGCGACATAGCTGAATTCCGCATATACCGCGCCGCTGAGGTAATAGCCGATGCACGACGGTAGAAACAGAAGTTTGTCTATTTCGGAGGCAAAGCCTTTTCGAAACGCGGTCAGATAGCGCAGCTTCAGCAATTGGCGATATTCCCCGCGCATGTCGACCCCCATAGCATTGTTTACCATTTCTATAGGAAGTAACTTCGCCGCTTCATCCAGATATTGCTGCATATTTGGGTCGCGGGGAAAATGCGGATTTTCGAGGAGCCTGCCGCACCGGTCTACGAAACATGGCGTTCCGCCGAAGCTATCCACGCCGACCGATGCGACGTCCACTTTTGACTGCGTTGCGGCGATGATCGTGGTTATGTCGTTGAATAACCTGCAGAAATCCCAGTAGGAAACAACGCCGAGATTAGCGGGGGCGTTCACAAAGCGTCCGGCTTCCGAAACAGAGAGCGACTCGCCGTCGAAACTGCCGAGCATCGCTTTTCCGCCGGAAGCGCCGATGTCAAAAGCCAGTACGTTTATCTGTTTCAACCACAGGCCCCCTTATCGCGTTGATTTCCGACAGTTGAACGGTTACAGTACGCCGTCGTCCGCCTTGGCTTCTGCTGGCGGCGCATTGAGAACAAACGCGTCATCGCCGACGATGCGGGTGTATGTTTGATAGAGATACGCCGCTTGCGCGGAGCTTTCGATTTTTTCCTGAATCAGGAATGCATCCTCAAGATCGCGGCCAACGGTCAGCAGGCCGTGCAGTCCCATTACAACAAACTTATCTTTCGGGCAGCTTTTCAGCGCTTCGACGTTTCCGTATGCGATATCCCATGTGCCCGGTTTGACCCAGGGGACGATAGGAATATTTCGTGCGCCGGCGAAATTGTCCGGCAGACGGATTGCTTTCACGCCAAGCATAGAGAAAAGCTGGGTATACGGCGCGTGGGAATGGATGGTTGCGTTCAACTGCGGAAACTCCGCGAGCGCAACGAGATGAATGCGAATTTCCGAGGTGAGCTTATATGGATCTGTGCACTGCAGCACAGTGATGCGTTCTTCTTCCGGTTTTTCCGGCTCATAGCGGAGCTTGAGCAACATGTCCGGCGTCAACATGCCCTTTTGAATGCCTGTCGGTGTTGCGAGGAATTCGTTGTCTGAAATTCTTACACAGATATTTCCGGAGTTGGACGGCGTATAACCTGCTTGCCAGAGCTTCTGTCCGATTTCGCAGATGTGTTTACGCATTAAGTTCTCGGCGTTCATATTGGTACCTCTTTCCAATCTTGATTTTTTTACGGGTTGATGATGGTCGGCATTTTTGAGTAATATGCGATGCGTTGATCGATCTCCGTATAATCGATCTCGCCGGTTTCCAGAAAATGCATCAAAACTTCGTGGGTTGGAATACCAGCGCGGCAACCAATGCGCGTCGCTTTGATGGCAGAGCAACCCGACGCATAGCGCGCGCAGGTTTTATTGTCCATGCCGCGAAGCAATCCCGCGATAAATGCGCCGTGAAATACGTCGCCGCATCCCGCCGTATCGACTACGTCCACTTTAAACGCTTCCAGATGAAAGAATCCGTCGTCGTCCAGACCGGTCAGCCCTTTTTCACCCTGTGTCAGAATTACTACGGCGCCGGCAGCGCAAAGTGAGCGCAAGTTTGTTAAGTTGGTTTCGATTGAGCCTTCCTGATGATACATATCGTGATAGAACTTTTCAGAGATGATGCAATAGTCCACATAGGGGAGAAGCGAAGGGGTTCCCTGCCCGTAATTGTCTCCATCCAGAACAACCTTAATTCCTTTTTCATGCGCTATTTTCGCGGCTTGAATGTGTCCCGGCAGGTATTTGTGCGTGTAAAGATATTTTGCTCCGTCCAGATAGGCAGGATCGATTTCTTCCGGTTGAAGGTCGGTGAGCATATGCGGAAGACCGCATGGCGACCGCGAACCTTCATAAGACAATACAACGGTCAACCGCGATGTTTGCTCTGGCCGCTCAATTGCGTGGGAAACATCGATTCCGTGTCGAACCAGATCCTGAATGATAAACTGCCCGACAGAACCGCCATATGCGGTTACCATTCCGCAGGAACATCCGCTCAGGATGCGTGTTGCGCATAATCCCGTGGGTACCGTTCCGCCATATTGCCAGCTTAATTCTGTCGCAAAGGCGGCTTCATTAACGCCCGGCCTTTGGTCAAATGTCATGCAAAGATCCATGACTGCCTGGCCGTATCCGATTACATCCGGCATAATGACTCCTTCCCCGAACTCGGTTCTACCTGAACACAGTTCTATAAGAAAAATATAGAACAGTTAACATGCCCTTTCAATTCGAATTGTTGGTAGCGCCTATTACCTTTTGAAATAAATGAAATTCATTACAAGTTCGATTATTTGGTGTATTCAAACGAAAGGAAAAGAGCGATCATCGAGAACGATAAATATCGATTTTGAAAGGGAATATGCGGCTTTTTTGATTTTTTGAAATGCGAAGTTTGCAAAAGAAAATGGATCGGCAGGAAAATCATGTGGATTTTAAATTCAAATGAATGGGTTGGATTTAAAAGACGAATTGCTTTGAATTTTGGAAAAAACGAACGAAACCCGAATAAATCGAAACCGAAAATGAATTGATCGCCCGCTCAAAATAATAATAGACTGAATTTGAACCGCGAGGAGTCGGGCGTCAAAGGAGAAGCCGTGTGATGATAACGAACCGACCGCAATTAAGCCCGAAAGAGCGAAAACTACCGCTTGCAAAGTACTATAATTTGCCGCTTCACGAACTTGGTCCTTTATATCGGCAAATCATAGATGCCGGCCCGCTCGATCCCGAAAAAGATGCGCTCAGCATTGACAGATGGCTCGAACATCTGCAACTGCCCGATGTATATCAAAGAAAAAGCTTTGGCTATTGTCAGATGGAGGACGGGAGCGGATATATTGCGCAATATGCATACTACCCGAACTGTACCCAGACGATGATGAAATGGTACCTGAACTGGATCAATACGCCCTCAAAAAGTCAGCCGGAAGGAACCGGAAATATACGATATAAAATATGGTGCCCAGCCGATCACTTTACCCACGGGTTTGTCAACGGTAAGGACAGCCGCAACGGCGTATTCACGATTGAGTCGCAGGATTTGAACTACGGCGCATCAGAGCATGGTCTTGGCAACATGTCATACTCTGTTCTGTCCCCGGTAAATCTCAGGGAACTCGGTCTGACGGAGCAAGTTGAGAAGACGTTGAAAAGCGCAGGCGTAACCATCGACGCTGCAACGATTAAGAACCGGACGCTTCAGGAACCGCACACGCCTATTCCGGGATCAACCTTTTCGGTGTCGATATCCCGTCCGCATTCCTCGGGGGGAATGGAGAAACTTACGCTGTCCTGGCCGGGATATGGCTTGATTGAAGGAAACATTCGGCGCGACAAAGATACCCCGGCATACAAGCTTTCAAACGACAGGCTGAAGTTGGTGTTGATTCATAACACCGTTGAAGCGCAGCATTTGAGCACGTTTTTACCGCAGCTTTATGCGGAATATAAAGATAAGCCTATAGACGCGGATTAAAAACGATAAAACTATTATAGGAAGTGATGGAAACTAACGGGCGTATCGACCCGAAATGGCGGAAATTATTTGAAATAACAGAAAAACGAACAATGCTTACCTTGAACCATTGCGGAAGTTGACCGCACCTTATGCAGTCTTTTTTAGTGAGAATCCGTTAGGTGTTGTTTACTGTACAGTTTTTACCGAAATTGACATGGTATTTGGTTTAAAATATAATGTCAATAAGTAGTCCATAAATTAACTTCTAATCTGCGATCAAATACTCGCGACTATGGGGGATGCCTATGGATGACATGGAACACTGGGACGGCCCAGACAATCTTGATGGTCAAGACAACATAACAGTAGAAATCATTCGCGAGTTTCTTGTGCTGGCTGAAACGAAGAATTTCCTTCAGGCGGCAGAGGACTTGTTTGTTTCGCAACCCTCTTTATCCAGACATATTATGCAACTGGAAAAGAATCTCGGGTTGCCTTTGTTTAAACGTACGACGAGAACGATTGAACTAACGAAAGCCGGCGCCCGACTTCTGCCTTATGCGCAGCGCATGACCAAGGTTTATGAAGAGTGCAACGCGGCATTCGCGCAAAAAGCCAAAGACATCAACGGAAAGCTGACGATCGGCGTGTTTCCGGGCATCGCCGCCTATAACATTTCCGATCCGATCGGCAGTTTCGCGAAAGAATATCCGAAGATAGAGATCGACAGCGTGGAACACGAGTCTTGCACGTTAAAGAAGATGGTCAGTTCGGGAGAATGTGATTTTGCGTTTGTCCTCGGCGTGCACGGTGACCCTGCGGGTGAATTTGCAAAACTCCGGTTTGCGGAAGATGTGCTTTCGGCGTTGATGTCGTCGGAACATCCTCTGGCGAAAGAAAAATCCGTTTCGTTCGATCAAATACAAAACGAGGGATTTTTATTGCCGCTGAAAAACGGTGATTTGCATAAGATTTGCACATATGCGTTTAAGAAGGCGGGATTTTCGCCAAAGATCGCACCCTATAAAACAACCGGACGCGTCAATATCGGTCTCGTCGGGCAAGGTTTGTGCATTACGCTTCATCTAAAGAAAAACGCGACGTATCTTTGCCGCTCGAACACCATCGTTATGGACATCAAACCGACAACGAAGGTTTATATCGATCTGATATTCAGAAAAGACATGGCCAGCGCGGCAGGAAACAACTTTTTGAAATACATCAGATCCTATATCGACAGGACGCGAGAATAAACAATAGTTCGACCAGATTCCAGATGAGAACGAACATCAGTTAGAAAGGAGCGGATTTTTATCAGGCTAAGTTATATAGCGGAATTCCTGGCGTTGGTTAAAACCGGAGAATTCAAAAAAACAGCTGAACTCCTGTCCATTTCGTCCGCGACTCTGACCAAGCATATGAAATATCTGGAACGGGAGATAGGCGCGCCCCTGCTCAACCGCACAACCCGGGCTGTCGAAATCAATGAATTCGGCATACTTTTTTTACCGTATGCCCAGCAACTGGTAGAAATCCATTCACAACTGGTCGAGGAGGCCGCCGATCTAAAGAAATCGAACGTGGAATAAACTCCATTCGATCAAAATGTATCGCGCGTTGTTCGCCAAAAAACGGAATCTATTTATATAGAGAAAACAACGGCAGAGAAAACAAGGCAGGAAGTCAATTGTAATCAAAAACACGTTACGAGATAAAACGATTCAAAAGAAAATTAATTTGTTTTAAAAGCTCTTCGATTTTGCCGGAGAGCTTTTTTTAGCGCATTTTCGGGAAAATCTCAAAAACAGGGAACTGCAAAAAGAGTCATTATTTCCACTGCTGCATAAACGGTTGATGAAAACGGATTGCTCGAAAAAAATGTATATAGTATAAGAATAGTAGTAATAAAAATCGATTAACACCATCAAACACATGCGATCCGATTGCCTATACACTTGGAATCCGATCCGGCATCAATCTCCCCTCAAGCACGATAAACTGCTTTAAATCAAGCTGAAAAAGGTTCTTCAGCGAAAACTTCTAAGAAACAAACCAAATGATCTGCCAACGACGGCAAAAGATTAACGAAGCAAATATGCGGAGGCTGTAATCGTTAGCAATAAAAAACAGCAACCAATATTTATAAACATCTAGGAGGTTAGGTATGTTAGTAACAATGAAAGAACTCTTGGTTCGTGCAAGCGCAGAAAATTATGCGATTGCAGCCCCGAACGTCGGCAACGCGTGCGAGGTTAACGCTGCGGTCGAAGCCGCGGAAGAACTTGACGCACCGCTCATTCTCGACGTACACTTTGATAACATCGGACCGACAAAGGTTCCGTATCCGCGGGAATTTGCAGACTGGATGCGCATGCGCTGCATTCTTTCGCCGGTTCCGATCGCAATCAACGAAGATCATGGCAGATCTTACATCACTGCCATCAGAAATATCCAGTGCGGCGTTACTTCCGTCATGGCCGATCGTTCGTCCCTGCCGCTGGAAGAAAACATCGCTGAAGTGAAAAAGGTTTGCGAAGCGGCGCATGCCGCGGGCATTTCCTGCGAAGCAGAACTCGGCCATGTCGGCAAAACTTCCAACATGAGCGATGAAGGCGATCAGATTGACTTTGTTTACACCAACGTTGATGAAGCAAAGAGATTCGTTGAAGAAACCGACGTAGACTGCCTGGCGGTTTCCATCGGCACCGCACACGGCGCATATCCCAAAGGCGTTGTTCCGCAGCTTGACTTTGACCGCCTGAAGGCGATCAAGAGCATTCTTGGTCAGGATTACCCGCTCGTTCTGCACGGAAGCTCCGGCACGCCGATTGAGCAGCTTTACGAAGCTTGCCGTATGGGCATCAACAAGGTCAACATCGCGACGGACCTGAGCATGGCGGCGATGGACAACGTTATGAATTCCGGCGGAAAAGGCAACGCGTTTGCCCTTGCAACAGAAGGCTTTAAGAACAAGCTCAAGGAAATGATCAAAGTCTACGGCAGCAACGGAAAGGCCTGGAAAGAATAAGACTCGGAGAGGAATCGCAATGGATTATATTATTGCACACGATTTCGGAACCAGTTCCGCAAAAGCAGCGCTTTTTACCGTCGACGGAAAGATGGTGCGCAGCAATACGGTGAGTTATCCGGTTTACCGGGAGCATTCCACATGGGCGGAACAAGACCCAGAAGACTGGTGGAAAGCGTTTTGTGCAAATAATAAGATCCTCCTCGACGGAATCGACAAATCGAGTGCATTGTGCGTCTCTTTCAGCGGAACGTGCCCCAATTGCCTGTGCGTAGATGATGAGCTTAAGCCATTGCACAAAGCAATCATTTGGCAGGACAACCGCGCCACCGCAGAGTCAAGCGAAATCATTGAGCGACTACCACCTGAGCTGCTCGATGGGCGTGGTGTCCTGGGGCCGTCCCGAACGCTGGTTGCACTACAATGGATCCGCAAGAATTGGCCGGATGTATTTCAGAAAACCGCGAAAGTGATCGGCGCAAACAGCCATTATGTATTGATGCGTCTTGCCGGAAGAGCCATGACAGACACCGACATCGCCTGGAGTATGGCAATGGCAACCCCCGACCGGAGTGGTTGGTCCTATGATTTACTCAAGTTGCTTGACATTCCGGAAAGCATGCTGCCCGAACTGCATCGATCGACCGATGTAGTGGCAACCGTTCCGGCGAACATCGCGGATGAATGCGGACTTGCTCCAGGTACGCGGCTTGTAATCGGCGCATCGGACGGCTACTGCTCCAGTGTTGGAACGGGCATGATCAAGAGCGGCGACGTATGCTTGAATGCGGGTACGTCCGGTGGCGTTGGCGCCATCGGACTGGATGGAAAAAAGGTGAACATTCGCGGCACATCGTCTACCGGCGCCGCAATGGTTTGGCTGAAAAACGTGTTTTGCGCGGAGGAAGAGCAAATTGCCGCTTCCAAGGGCGAGGATGTATTTAGTTTGATCGATGAAAAGATCGATCAGGCGCCGATCGGCTCAAACGGCGTAATGTTCCATCCGTATTTGCAAGGGGAGCGCGGTGTGCTGAACAATCCTTCCGCGCGCGGGTCGTTCGTTGGGTTATCGCTCAGCACCACGCGCGAAGATATCATGCGCAGCGTCATAGAAGGAATCGGATTCAATTTAAATCTTTGCATGCAGCATGTTCGTGATGTTGGCGTCGTTGTGAAACGCGCGCCGTTCATCGGCGGCATGAGCAAAGGAAAAAATATCCGTCAGACGTTTGCCGATATCATGAACGTAGAACTCGTAACGATGGAAAATTCCGAATTTACCGCGGCAAAGGGCGCTGCTGTACTTGGCGGAATCGGCATCGGTGTTTACCGGGACATCAGCGAAATCGAAAAATTTAACAGCATCACATCCCTCACTATTCCAAACCCGGAACACCACGAACGATACAAAGAACTTATTAGTTTATACGAAAAGGTATATGAGGCGCAGGAGCCGCTTTATCCGCTGTTTCATTCCTGATTTTAGAATCGGCTGAATATGCGGGAGATGTTCAAGGATTTCAATTCATCAAAAACAGTACCGCTGCAATTTTCCAATTAAACAGTAAGACAAAAAGCCACAAGCTAATGGACGATTGCAGCGGCGTGATCATAACAGAAACCAAAAAGAATACTATTTAGAATGTGGGGTAACAACATGGAACTACCGAAAACTCGTAGAATGGGCGTAATCGTAGAACCTAAAGTCGCCGAAGTACATGAAGAACCGATCGGCGAGATGGGTCCGGACGATGTTTTTGTAAAGATGCTTACGTGCAACATCTGCACGACGGACTATCAGCAGTGGGACGGCAAAAGAAACCACATGGGTTTCCCGATGGCTGCTGGCCACGAATGGTGTGGAGAAGTAATCGCAGTTGGCGATAACGTTTCGGTTTACAAAGTTGGCGATTATGTCGGGCCTTGCGGCGGCCGCTGCGGTCACTGCATTCCCTGCCGCATGGGTCAACCGACCGGCTGCACCGCGCCTCACGGCCCGCATCCGATCATCAACGGATATCGCGGCGGACGCGGATTCAGCAACTTCAGCATTCGTAACCAGGACGAACTGGTGAAAATGAACAAGCTGATTCCCGCGCATCTTTGCTCGTTCCTTGAACCGCTCTCCGCTGCCATCAACGGCATGAGAAAGCTCCGCGCACAACCCGGCGAAAACATCGTTGTTGTCGGTGCGGGTACAATGGGTATGATGAACGCGCTTGCGGCGCATGCTTATGGCGCGCGCGTGATCATCACCGAGCTCTCCGATAAGAAACTGGCGCGCGCCCGTGATTTGGGCTGGGCGGACGTAATCGATTCGAGAGAGTGTGATCCCGTTGAGAAAGTGTTTGAATTGACCGACGGCGTCGGCGCGGATGCGGTTACCGTATGCGTTGGCCTCACCGCTGCTTACAATCAGGCGTACAAGATGCTCAAACAGAGCGACGGCCGCTTCCTGCTCTTCTCGGCAGGCCATCCGAAACCTGAGATGGATATGGATCCGAACGAAGTTCACTATCGCCGTTCGGAAATTATCGGAACAATCGGCGCGGACGTTCAGGATGTTGCGCTTGCCGCAAAGCTGATCAACGCTAAACTGGTTGACGCGGCGTTTGGTTGGGAAGGTGTCACCTACGGCCTGAAAGATCTTCAGGAAGCATACAAACATGCGACTAAGCCCGATATGTACCGCGTTACCGTAGACCTGCAGGATATCTGATCAGCTGTTTTTTGTCCGGATGCTAAGCAGCTATACGCACGGGCAAAAAACACATTTGATGAAATAGGACAGGCGGCGCGGCAGTCCGCCACCGTTCGGTGGCGAGACTTTCGGGCCGCCTGAATACGTTTAATATTCGTTGAGAAACACGTTCGGAACCGGAAGAAATTCGACCGAGATGCATGTGAGTTAGGAGACAAAGTGAACAAACAAGAAACCGTATCACCGATTGAATTAGGATCCTATACAAAAGTATGGAATCCGACATTTATCAGCATTTTTATGGCAAACATACTAATGCAGTTAAGTCAATCGGTTGTCCAGAGCGTCGTTGCGCGTTATGCAGATTATCTTCAAGCTTCTGAAGCAATGGTCGGTATCGTCGTAAGCATGTTCGCAATTACCGCATTGCTCTTCAGGGTATTTGCGGGCCCTGCAATGGAGACATTCAACAAGAAAATTCTGGTAATTATCGCGATGGGTGTCCTCGCGATCTCTTACTTTGGCTATAGTCTTTCGAGCTCGATCTCGCTGCTGGTCGTATTCCGGCTGGTACAGGGAATCGGGCAGGCGCTTGCATCCGGCACATGCCTTGCGCTCGCAGCGGAAGCGCTGCCTTCCGACAAAATGGGAACAGGCATCGGTTATTTCTCGCTGGGACAGGTTATTTCGATGAGTATCGGGCCGACGATCGGCCTCTGGTTGATCGATGCGGTCGGATATCACTATTTGTTTATCATCGGCAGTGCTGGCATGATCATCGGCGCGTTGATGGCGACGATGATAAAACATGTGCATGTTTCCAAAAAAGCATTTAAAATTTCGATTAAGAGTATATTTTCGAAAGAAGCGGTTTTGCCGGCAATCGTTCTGTTTTTAATCATGATGGCTGCAATGAGCATATCTTCCTTCTTAAATATTTACGCAAAAAACCTTGGCGAAAATCTTGGAACCAACCTTGCGGTACAAATCGGCGCATATTACACGATCAACGCGCTCGTGATGTTGGTCACCAGACCATTGTTTGGCAAATTGATGGATCGAATCGGAGTAGTAAAAGTTGTCGTTCCGGCAATGGTTTGTTTTATGATTTGTTTCTACCTGATCAGCATTGCACAGACGCTTGCGGTGTTCCTGATTGCCGCGTTCTTTGGCGGAATCGGTCAGGGAACCTGCCAACCGGCAATGCAGACGCTGTGCGTAAAATCTGTTTCGGATGACAAACGCGGCGTTGCGAGCAACACCAGCTTTATTGCAATCGATCTGGGCAGCTTCGTCGGGCCGATTCTTGCCGGTGTAATCGCGGGAACGCTTGGATATGCGATGATGTTCCGCCTTGTGATGATTCCGATCGGGATCGCGGCGGCAATATTAATTATCGCAAGGAAACCGATTCGCAACACGGAATTAGAATTTGAGAGCAGAGCGATAAAAGCCTAATCAAGAGAAACTATTAAAGCTTGAATAAATTGAGAAAGAATAAATTGAGAAAGACAAAAACGGGAGGCTTATCATGGGTAATATGGCGAAAATAGCTGTCATAAAAGACGTGCTGGATGTTGAAATTCAGGAATACCCGATTCCGGAACCGTTGGACGACGGCTTAGTCATCAAAGTTGAGGCCGCCGCTATTTGCGGTTCGGATCAACATAATCTGACGACAAAACCGGCGAAACCGCGCACCATCGGGCACGAATTTCTCGGAAAAATCGTTGCCATGGGCAAAAACGCGAACGAAGCGATCCATTCCTATGGCGGAACGCTGAATATTGGCGACCGAATCGTCGTTTATCCGCATATCACATGCGGCAAGTGCGACGTTTGCATGACATACGGCAACGGCGTTTGCGTTTGCGACAACGACTTCATGTATGGCGGCGGCAAAGTGAACACCAGCGACATCAAGAACAACGACCCGACGGTATGGCCCCACTTTAAAGGCGGATTTGCAGAGTATGTACATATTTTTGCAAATACGTATGTCTGGAAAGTGCCGGACGACATGCCGGCGAAAATCGGCGTTCTGCTCGATCCCTGTGCGGTTGCAATGCGCGCTGTTGAACAGGTTATGACGAGCATCGGCGGTCTTGCGGAAGGGTATTCGATTTCCAGCCGTTGCTTAATCATCGGCGCAGGCCCGATTGGTATTATGGCGGGCATGATCCTGAAGGAAATGGGCGTTGAGCAGCTTGTTTATCTTGATTTTCTGGATGAAAAGCTGGAAAATGCCAAGGCGATTTCCGGTGCGGACATGGTGATCAACACCTCCAAATTGACATTGGAACAGAAAGTTGCACTCGTTCAGGAGGCAACCTGCGGTGGCCCGAATATCGTAATCGGCGCGGCAAATCACCCGAGCGCTACCATAGAGGGACTGCATATGATCCGCAAGCTCGGCACATATGTTGAAATTGGCGCAATCAATGCGGATACGCCGACGCTTTCAAACCGGCTTGTGTTCAAGAAGAATGTGCATCTCACCAGCGTAAGCGCAAACACGCCCGCATGCTTCAACCGCACGATGCGCTTTTTGATGCGCTGGAAAGAGATTCCTTTCGAAAAGCTCGTTACGCATGAATTCCATACGCTCGAAGGGTTGGTGCCGACGGCAAAGCTCATGGCAAACCCGGATTATCTCAAGGGCGTATTAACGTTTGAATCATAACGCATAGGCGCAACAGAAACGCGCAAGGGAAAGGAAACAAAAAAGTCATGAGCAAAAAAGTCATGGTAATTCTCCAGAGTGGAAACGCGGAGAAGATGAAGCGGTTCGGCTTCCTGAATGATGTAGCAGGCGCTGAAGTTGAGTTTATCGACGAATGCGTAATTGAAAGCAATACCGGTTTGATGAGAAACCGTCAAATGGAAAAGATGGGGCCGGATTCGTTTGAATATACGCCGGAATATATTGCCGCGCTGAGCTCCGCAAACATTATCGTTACCGCGATGGCGCCTGTGCCTTCCGCTGCCTTTGAGGGCGGCAATGTGGAAGCCGTCTGCATTCTGCGCAGCGGCGTAGAAAACGTAGACCGCGCGAAGGCTGCCAAAGCAAATGTTCGCGTCATCAACGCACCGGGCAGATTGGCGGTTCCCGTTTCTGAATATACGGTAGGGCTTATTATTGCGGAGATGAAGAACATTGCGCGCGGGTATTCGCTGCTCTCCAAAGGCGTTTGGAACAACAAGTTTCCGAACCGTCCTTATAACATTAACATTGATGGTGCTACAATAGGCATTATCGGGTGCGGCGCTGTCGGTGCGCGCGTTGCGAAGGTCATGCACGCGATGGAAGCCAGCGTTCTTGTGTATGATCCATATGCGAACGCCGCCGCATTGAAAGAAAAAGGATACGAAGTTGTTGAACTCGACGAGCTCTGTAAAAGAGCGGATGTGCTCTGCATGCATTATCGCCTGACGGAAGAAACAAAAGGTCTTCTTAGCGCAAAGCATTTTGAGTTGATGAAACCGACCGCGTTTGTCGTCAACACCGCTCGCGCGGAGCTGATCGACGAAGACGCTCTGCTGGATGCGCTGAAGAACAAAAAGATCGGCGGAGCCGCGCTGGATGTTTTCAAAGAGGAACCGCTTCCGGCTACCAGCCCGTTTGTCGGCCTTGATAACGTTACGATTACGCCGCATCTTGCGGGAGATTGCTCCAACATATTCGATATTACATTTAAAATCGTAGCAAAGTGCATCGAAGATTATTTCCAAAGCGGCAACTGGACCAACATTGTTCCGCCGCCCGCAGTGTAAGAAAAAGCAAATCACTCAGCACAAACCGCAAGAAGAAACTGTAAGTAAAGCAATATTGCTAAAAACCGGAGGCATACTGCGCCGTATATAACGGCACAGTATGCCCCTGCGGCTCAATTAATCATTGAAATTGGCAAAGGAATGAACAAGAATGGGAAGAGGTCCAAGCGCAATCAACGACCAATATCGTGTACCGAAACCGAAAAGCTTGAAAGAGGTTCCGGCCTATATCGATACGCTGACGAAAACCTTCTTTGAACGGTTATTCTATATCTTTAAACTGGTTTGGAACGCAAGAAAAACGCTGCTTTTCGCGATGATCTTTATGGCGCTGTTTAACGGTGTTATGCCGGTTATCGGATCGCTGATCGCGGCGAATATTTTGAACAAATTAGCGCTTGCATATTCCGGCGAACTGTTAACGTTCGGCGTTATTTCTGTGCTGCTGATCTGGCAGTTTTCATATCTGTTTTTCAACAGCGCAATGACATATATCTACAGCATGATAACCAGCGTTTCCGGAGAACTCGTGACAAACCATGTGCGGCTCCGTATCATGGAAAAAGCGAAAACGGTGGATTTGGCCAGTTATGATTCGCCGGAGTTTTATGCGAAGATGGAAAACGCCAACCGCGAGGCGGGAACGCGACCGATCGAAATCATGAAATCAACGTTTTCTGTGTTGGGAACGTTGATCAGCATGATCGGTTATGTGATTATTTTGTTTGGCGTTAACCGCACTGCGCCACTTGTGATTATTCTTGTTTCGATTCCTGCAACGATTGTCAATTTTATCTATCGCAAGAAGAATGTGAACTATCGTTATAAGAAATCGAAAAACCGCAGGCAAATGGACTATTATGCGAATATTCTCATAAACAAAGATCTTGTAAAAGAAATTCGTATGTTTGGCCTTGCGGACACTTTTTGCGAAAAATATCAGGAAGTATTTACCCAGTATTACAAAGGGTTAAAGCAACTCAAATTAGGCGAAACGATTTGGAACATATTGAGCGTTGTTGTTTCCAATGTTGTTTTCCTGTTCCTGTATGTTTTCTTCGCGAAAGGCGTTTTTGCCGGAACGTTTGAAGTTGGTAATTATTCGCTCTATACCGGCGCGATTACCGCGTTTGGTTCGGGCGTCAGCTCGTTGATTACAACGGTTGCGTCGATTTATGAGGGAACGCTGTTTACCAACAACCTGATTTCCTTCATGAATGAGAAGCCGAGCATTGTTCCCGCAACGCAGGATCCGCGCTCCGTCGAGCGCCATACCGGACACACGATTGTGTTTGAAAACGTATCCTTCCGTTATCCCGGAACGCAAAAAGATGTGATCAAGCACATCAACTTGAAAATTGATCAGGGTGATACGGTTGTCATCGTCGGGTTAAACGGCGCGGGAAAAACAACGCTGATCAAACTTTTGACCAGACTCTATGATCCAACCGAAGGCCGGATATTGTTGGACGGACACGACCTGAAAGAATATTCGGTGGAAGAGCTGTATGCGATGTTTGGCATCATCTTCCAGGATTTCGGCAAGTATGCGTTTTCCGCAAAAGAAAACATACAGTTTGGCGATATTCACAGGCAAGCCGAACAGGATGCCGTTTGCTGCGCGGCGCAGCAGAGCGGCGCGGATTCGTTTATTAAAAACATGCCAAACGGATACGACACGCCGCTGATGCGCTATTTTGAGTCCAACGGTGTGGAGCCTTCCATCGGTCAGTGGCAGAAACTTGCGATTGCAAGGGCGTTTTACAGTGATTCGGACATTATCATACTGGACGAACCAACCGCGTCGCTCGACCCGATTGCAGAGCAGGAGATATTCAATCAGTTTGACGAGCTGCGCAAGGATAAAACGACAATTTTCGTTTCGCACAGGTTATCCAGCGCAACGTTGGCGGACAAAATTGTTGTGCTCGAAAACGGTGAAATCATCGAGATTGGAAACCATTGCCGTTTGATGAAGAAAAACGGGCGCTATTGCGAACTGTTTTCCGCGCAGGCGTCGCGTTATCAGCCGACGGCCTGAAAACAAGATGGAACGAAAGAAAACGCAACCGAGCGAATTTATCAATGACCTAACAAACGGAAACGTCGCAAAGCAATTGATTGTCTTTGCGGCGCCGTTGTTTTTGTCAAACCTGTTGCAGGCGCTGTACAACATAGTCGATATGGTCATCGTCGGCAGATTTGTCGGGGCAAACGCACTCTCATCGGTTTCCATCGGCGGCGATGTGTTGAGTTTTATTACGTTTATCGCCATTGGGTTTTCCGGCGCGGGACAGATTATTGTTGCGCAATACATTGGCGCGGGTATGCGGGAAAAACTGAATCATCTAATCGGCACGATACTTTCATTCGGTTCAATCTGTGCGCTGATTCTTAGCGGTATTTGCTTTTTGCTGCGGGGTCATATTCTGTTTTGGATGAATACGCCTACGGATGCATGGAGTTATACCATGACTTATATCATGACCTGCGCAGCGGGTTTGGTATTTATCTATGGGTATAACATGATCAGCGCAATCCTGCGCGGCATGGGAGACTCCAAGCATCCGTTGATGTTTGTCGGAATTGCGTCGGGGCTTAATGTTGCGCTCGATGTTCTGTTTGTTGTGGTGTTTCGTTGGGCGGTGTTCGGTGTTGCGTTGGCAACGATTTTAGCGCAAGCCGGAAGTTTCATCTGGTCGTTGGTTTATCTATACCATAGAAAAGAAGGGTTTTGTTTCGATTTTAAAGCAGAGAGCTTTATTATACGAAAAGACGTGTTTATTCCGCTGCTAAAACTTGGAATTCCAATGACCCTTACGTTTTCGTTACTTCACTTTTCCAGATTAATTGTGAATTCGTGGATTTATTCTTATGGTGTGATCGCCGCCGCTGTAACTGGCATTGGAACAAAACTGCAAATCGTGATGAACACACTTTCGAATTCCATGTCTGTTTCTGGCGGAACGATGATTGGCCAATGTATTGGCGCGGAAAAATATAATCGCGTTTATCGAATTATAGGATTATCCGCTTTGGTGAGCGTCAGTCTCGCCGTCATTTTAACTGCGATAACGGTTCTGTTTCCGAATGCGGTATTCGGCATGTTCTCGAGCGATCCGGACGTGCTAAAACTCGCGTTAACCTATGTGCCTGTCGCGGTTACGCTGTATTTTGGAAGCGCCTTGCGCGGAACAATGAACTCGCTGGTATCCGGGTCCGGCAACTCCAGACTCAACCTGATTGTCGGACTGTTAGACGGAATTGTTGCGCGCATTGGCTTGGCGCTCATCCTCGGAAATCTGTGCGGCATGGGGTTGCTCGGATATTGGTACGCGCATTCTCTTGCCGGATATGTTCCGTTCTTCATCGGCTTGGCATATTTGTTTACCGGACTTTGGCGGACGAGAAAACACGTTATTCTTTCATCGACAGCTGAAAAAACGTAAACGAAATCTGATTTTCATAAATATTTTTAATCGTATCTCACAAAAAACGACCGGATGAACCGATGCTTATACGATAAGCAATCGATGAAATCCGGTCGTTTTATTCTCGTTTCAGTTTCGAGAGATAAGAAAGACAATTATTGTTTATGTGCCATCAGTGATGGAGGAATGTTATTTCATTCCTGCGGCAGCCCACAAAATTGAGAGCACATCGTCATAACCTAGTTTTATGACGCGTCCACCGCCGGCATACTTTGCGATTTCTTCGATGTTGTCCATCGGGATGCCGGCTTCTTTAAAATTCGTCGGCGCACCGATACAGCGGAAGAATTGTTCCGTTCTTGCAATCCCTTCGAGCGCTACGCGATCGGGATTCGCAGGATCGTTTTCGACATGCCAAACTTCCACGGCATACCGGACAAAGCGGTCGATGTGTTGTTTATAGATATGGCGCATCCAAGAAGCCATAACCACGGAAATTGTTGCGCCGTGCACGGTTCCGAACAACGGACCAAATGCGCCGCCAACGGAATGCGCTCCGAAATCTTTATTTCGTCCGACGCCGACCGTATCGTTGTGCGCAAGACTGGCCGCCCAGAGCAGCTCGCCGCGCGCCTCCAAATCTCCCGGATTTCGAATCACCTTTTGCCCGAAGTCAACGATTGAACGCATCAACCCTTCCGCCAGATAATCGACGACGCCGTAGTCAATTACGGTAATATACCGTTCGCAAACATGACCGAACATATCTACAATGCCGCACGCGGTTTGATACGGCGGAACGGTGGCGGTCAACGCCGGATTCATAAACGCGATTTCGGGGCGCAATAAATTGCCCGTCGCGCGAATCCCCGAACCGAACTGCAACCCGGGTTTGGTATCGTCATATATGATGCAGGCAAATCCCGTTTCGCTGCCGGTTGACGCTATGGTAACGATAACTGCGACATGCGGTTTGCGCGAAACGTCGACGCCGATATCCTGAGAAAACATATCGTTAAAATCACCGTCGTATGTAACGCCTGCCGCAATCGCTTTTGCGGTGTCAATTGCGCTGCCGCCGCCAACCGCCAGCAGGTAATTGCAACCCTCGTTTCGATATGTTTCAATACCCTTTACGCAATGACTGCGCAGTGGGCAAGGACGAACACCACCGAAGTCAACATATTCCAGCCCTGCATCGGTTAGATCCTGAAAAACGTTTGTCAGGATACCGCTTTCCTTTAAAAAAGCACCATCATCGTGAATGACAAGCACTTTTTTCGCGCCGTCTTCCAAGAGTAGTTTGCCTGCTTTTCGTTCCGCGTCTTTCCCGAAAACACATCGTGTATAAGAACAAAAATCAAAATCGTTCAGCAAATTTAACCCCTCCGTTATTCTTTATTTTTATATTGTTAGCGTCGCGTTAAACGAAACACGAACGCTCTTTTGATGCGCAGTTAATTACGAAAACAAGAAAACGACTTAGACAGAACTGGCACATGGAACAGGATATCGAATGAAATATGTAATTGAAATAAAGCGGATGAAATAAATCGCGATGTAAAACCAAAGGATTGCGCGTCTACTAGAAACAGCGCTCCAATTATTTTTATATAGTAGGTTGGCTTATGTATCAATCCGTATTTCAACCTGATTTATTTGATATGCGAAATAATAGCAAAAAGCAGAGCCGGCGAATGCAACGGAACACTTTGGAAAAATCAATCAAATTCAACATTTTGTTTATCAAATCTAAACAAAAAAATTACACAAGCCTGAAAAAACCCTGAAAGCATTACTTAAGATTACTTTCAGCAAGGCATTGTAGACTCATAGTACGAAATACAACAAAGCTAGGCGGGAACATGCGATAAAAGATTTCGATGTTCGAACCGCAAAGCAAGCCGAACCGGTAACAATAAAAATCAATGATGACTGTATTTCAACAAAATAACTTTCTCCAGGAGGGGGTACCATGAAAAAAACAATCGGATTCATTATGGGGCTATCCATATTCTTTTCCTTGCTGTTAGGCGGATGCAGCACGAGCTCGGCATTGGCTGATTCAGCGAGCACAACGACACAAACGATTACCGCAAGCGCTGTATCAACAGCCGCCGCAACGGAGGACACAGATACAGATACGGCAAGCGTTATTACGGCGGTGGCAGGCTCGAAACTGGACGTGTCGGACATGTTCACCGAACGGGATCTTGAGCAAACAGCCGACCTTGAAAACGCAACGTATATTACGCTGGTCAGCGACGAAGACGTTTCGATCACAGAGGAAGGCGTATATGTGATCAGCGGGGACGTCAGCAACGTTACAATCGAAATCGACGCGGACGACGAAGCGAAAGTTCAGCTTGTGCTGGATGGCGTCAGCATTGTAAACACCGACGAACCGGCAATCTATGTTGTAACGGCGGATAAAGTTTTTATTACGCTGTCTGACAGCACAAACTATTTGGAAGTATCGGGTAATTATGCATCAACGAGCATTGACGCTGTGATCTTCTCGAAATCGGATCTTGTGCTAAACGGAACCGGCTCGCTGGAAGTTGTGTCCAATGCAGGCAACGGTATTACATCCAAAGATGATTTAAAGATCACGGGCGGAACCTATACGATTCAAGCCGCAAAAGACGCGATAGAAGCAAACGATTCCATCCGGATTTACGATGGAGAAATCTCAATTGTTGCAGGAAAAGACGGATTGCACAGCGAGAATGATGCGGATAATACGCTTGGATATATCTACATCTACAACGTGCAAATGAACATCTCCGCCAGCGACGATGGGATTCAAGGAAATGCGATTGTTCAAATAGATAACGGAACAATCAACATTGAAACCAGTCTGGAAGGGATTGAAGGAACATATGTACAGATCAACGGCGGCGAAATCGATATTTATGCGACAGACGATGGCATCAATGCAACGCAAAAAAGCTCGTATGATGTGGTACTTGAGATTAATGGCGGAACAATCACTGTGAAAATGAGCAGCGGCGACACCGATGCGCTGGACTCGAACGGCGATTTATATATCAACGGCGGAACGGTGAATATCACCGCAAACTCAGCGTTCGATTATAATGGAACGGGTGAATTGAACGGCGGAACTGTAACAGTGAACGGCGAGGTTGTGACGGTGCTGACGCAGTCCCAGATGGGCGGCGGTGGCAGAACGCAATCGGGTGGTTCCGGCAAACCTGGCAGATAAACAACAACGAAACAAACGCATGACAAGCCCCCGAAAAACGGTTCGTTTTCGGGGGCTTCTTTTCGCGTAACATTTGGCGAACCGCCAGACCGCGTTCTTAATATTCGCTTAACATATTCAAATGAATGCCATTCAGGAAGACAAAGAATGTTCCCTAAAGTCAGAAAGATGCATGCTAAACATCAACAAATTAAAACAGTATAAAACAAGAGGGGTTCGGAGTCTATAAATCGAGCGCATGCAAAGATGTTGTGTTGTGCTTTTTGCTTATGCCTATAAAAAGGCTGATAATCAGGCAAATATGAGCTGATTTAAATGTTGCTATTGAAATAACGACATAATTATGGTAATAAGATTATGTCCGTAATGGAATCGGTCAAGATGGTTTTTCTTTTCGTTGAAAAAACAATTCGCGCACTCATATAATCGATTTGTGAGCAGTAGCTCCGATACACACATCTCATCTTTCAACAATTCAATATCGAGGAGGTAATTGCATGTCTAAGGGAAACACAAAAGCCACTGTCCAAAGAATCGGCCGCAGCATGAGCGGAATGATTATGCCCAACATTGGAGCGTTTGTCGCGTGGGGCTTGATTACTGCGCTGTTTATTGCGACCGGTTGGTTGCCGAATGAAAAGTTGGCGACTCTCGTCAGCCCGATGCTGACATATCTGCTGCCGCTGATGGTCGCGTACACTGCGGGTAAAAATATCGCCGGCCTACGCGGCGCGGTCATTGCCTGTATCGCAAGCATCGGCGTTATCGTCGGTACCGACATCCCGATGTTCCTCGGCGTCATGATTTTTGCGCCGCTTGCAGCGTGGCTCATCAAACAGTTTGACAAACTGATCGACGGCAAAGTCAAAGCAGGATTTGAAATGCTTGTCGATAACTACTCTCTCGGCATCATCGGAACGATTCTTGCAATCATTGGTTACTATCTGGTAGGGCCGTTTGTGGCCGCGATTACGGCGCTTCTGACGACGGGCGCTACCTGGATTTACAATGCTAAACTGCTGCCGCTGATCTCCATCTTTGTTGAGCCGGCGAAAGTTCTGTTCCTCAACAATGCGATCAACCACGGCATCATGGGCCCGATCGGCATCCAGCAGGCCGCCGAAGCCGGAAAATCCATCATGTTCCTCATTGAAACCAACCCCGGCCCGGGCATGGGCATCATCCTTGCATATTGGCTCTTCGGAAGAGGTCAGGCAAAGAGCACAGCGCCGGGCGCGGCGATTATCCATTTCCTTGGCGGTATTCATGAAATCTATTTCCCCTATGTGCTGATGAGTCCGGTGCTCCTGCTTGCCGTTATCGGCGGCGGTGCGGTCGGCGTCTTGACCAATGTCATCACCGGCGCGGGTCTCGTCGCAACACCATCTCCGGGCAGCATCTTCGCACTGCTTGCCATGGCGCCAAAAGGCGACACACTGCTGGTGCTTCTGAGTGTACTCACCTCGTGCGCTGTTTCGTTTGGCATCGCTTCCATATTTGTAAAGCGTAATGCAAAGAATCAGCCGGCCGACGACTTGCTTGCCTACGCACAGCAGGAGGTTGCCTCTACAAAAGCAGCGAGCAAGGGTCAATTGAAGCCGCTGGATGTTAAAATCGTGTTTGCTTGCGATGCGGGTATGGGTTCTTCCGCAATGGGTGCGACGACGTTGCGCAAACAAATCAATAAAGCCGGGTTTGACACCAAAGTACAACATAGTGCCATCGAAGACATTCCGGGCGATGTGGAATATGTTGTAACGCAAAGCTCGCTTGCAGACCGCGTACGCGCAAAAGTGCCGGGTGCAAAAGTATTTACGATCGATAACTTTATGAACGCGCAGGAGTATGATACCTTTATTAAAGAACTCCTGAAATAATTTCCATTGAATGCCTCGCGGCAAGGGGAAAGGGTATCAGGTTAGGGTACTCTTTCCCCCCTATCAAAAATGAGAGGAGGCGGTCGTTGTATGCTGACCACGCGACAGTTTGAGATACTCGCATACATACTGCAAACGGATGATTTTGTGACAACATCCAGTATCGCGGAACGATTTAGCCTCAGCGCGCGCACCGTGCAGCGGGAATTGGATGTAATCGATGTTTTTCTCGGCGCAGACGAAAACTTAATCGAGAAAAAGACCGGATATGGCATCCGTTTTCGCGGAACAGAAGAAGACAGTCGGCGTCTTCTCGGCCGGTTTGGAAGCGCAGCAAATCTGCGCCCCGTCTATTCGCAGCAGGAGCGGGTTGTCGCAATCCTTCTGGCACTGCTGATGGAGGGAGAACCGCGTAAAATCTACACATTTACGCGCAGTCTTGGCGTTTCGGAAACGACGGTTGGCACAGACCTGAGCCTTTGCGAAACCTGGCTTGCGGCAAACGGAATTACGTTAATTCGAAAACCGGGCGTCGGCGTTTACGTAAAAGCGGACGAGTTGCAGCGTAGGCAGGCGCTTGTCCGGCTTTATTATTCGCATACGGACAACGGGCAGAAAAAGGACGCAAGAATTCAATACGACAAACTACCAAAGACCGCAAATGTGCGCGAACTGTTCGATCCGGCAAAGGTAAATCAAATCGACCGGATGTTGAGCGAAACGAGCCAGCTGAAGGGATTGATTCAGAACGATCGCAACCGGAAAGCGCTTGTCGTGCATCTTTATCTCATATTGCTGCGTGTGAATCAAGGCGCGGGAATAACCACCGAAACAGAAAAACTATCTCAGAATGATCCGTCGTTGCCGCTCGCAGAGGTGCTGATCAGCGAACTGGAAAAACGGTTTCATGTTGAAATACCCAAAGGCGAACGCGTTTATCTTGCGATGCTGTTACACACGACAAAGGGACTGGGTGGCGTTTCCAGCGAAGAAGCAGACTTGCAGGCTACGCGGCTAGCCAGCCGGATGATACACATGGCGGAAGCACGCACAGGCGTTATGATCGACCCAAACGGCGGATTTCTGGAGGCGTTAAAAAAACATCTGGTGCCGACCATCATGCGATTGTCGATGGGGATGGATATCCGAAACCCGATTCTGGAGGACATCAAACAGCATTACGGCCCGCTGTATCAGCTGGCGCGCGAGTGCGCTTGTGTTGTTGAAGACGAATTGCACGTTACCGTTCCGGACTCGGAGCTTGGCTATCTTGCGGTTCATCTGGGTGTTGCGCTGGAGGACAGCCGCAGTTACTATTCTCGACGCTGCCGCGCAATTGTTTGCTGCCCGAGCGGTATGGTTACGGCACAATTGCTTGCGCTGCGCGTGAACCGCGAATATCCGGAAATTGAAATAGCGGATGTGGTTTCGACTTCAAATTTAGACTATGAACAACTACTGGAAAACAACGTCGAGATGATCATATCCACAGCTGCGCTTTCAGACAGCCAAATTCCCTGCGTACAGGTGTCGCCGTTTCTTACGGATGAAGAAAAGGATTCCGTATGGCAGTTGCTCAAGTCCTGTAAAACCCTTCCGCATGAATCGGCGGATCACGCGTCGCTGGCAGACCTTGCAACGACGCTTGCAAAAACAAGAAGCGTAATCGATACAATATTGGCAATTCTTTCCAATTTTTTCATCGACACGGATGATACTTCAAAAACCGTGGACGACGTGATGAAGCGCGTTGCAAAACGCACAGCGGCATCTAAATCTCTCGTTGACACGGTTTACAGCGATTTGTACGAGCGGGAAAAATACGGAAGCACAATTTCGACCGACAAACGTACTATGTTGCTGCATTGCCGAACAGACGGGGTAGATCAGATTTGGTTCGGCATCGTTCGCCCCGAAAAACTTCTTTATCAATATCGAAATGAGACAATACACCTTGAGACGGTACTGGTCATGTTTGCACCGAAAGCAGCAGCCAGACAGGTGCTCGGCACACTGGGATCCATTTCGCGCGCAGTTGTCGAAAACGAAACGTTTATGGAAACGCTTCACACCGGCGATTGGAAAGCGTGTTATGCTGCCGTCGAGAAGGTTCTGAATACATATTATAATGAAATCACAAGACAATAAGGAGAACGAAATGAGTACCGAGCAATCCCAGAACAACAACGCGGCAGAAGGATTAAACGTCCTCCTACAGGAAGATGTACGCACCGGACTTACCGCCGCAGACAAATATACCGCGATTCGAATGGCAGGGGAACAGTTGGTTGCGCGTGGATGCGTAGAGGAAGCATACATAGACGCGATGTTGGCGCGTGAGGATGTTGTAACCACCTATATCGGAGAAGGCGTCGCAATTCCGCATGGTGTTGGCGCCGCAAAAAAATTCATCAAAAAGACCGGACTCTCCGTTCTTCAGTTTCCGGATGGCGTTCCGTTTGGAGACGAAAAAGCATATCTCGTAATCGGCATTGCGGGGCAGGAGGACGCACATCTTCCGATTTTGCAGGCATTGGCGAATGTTATGTTGGACGAAGTGCTGATCGATCAGATCAAACGTTCGACCGATCCGGCGTTTATCTATCGCAGCTTGATGAGCGGAGGCGAAGATCTGTGATCGTAACCGTAACGTTGAATCCCGCGTTGGATAAAACCTTGGTGATTCCGCGCTTTACGCTGGACGCCGTCAACAGGGCGGTGTCCGGGCGGCAGGATCCCGGAGGAAAAGGAGTCAACGTTTCTAAAGTGCTGAAAAGTCTCGGCGGGGATTCGCTCGCAACAGGCTTTTTAGGCGGCTCCAGCGGAACGGTGATTTCCGCCGAACTGGAACGCATGCAGATTCGCAGCGATTTTGTTCGTACGCAAGGCGAGACGCGTACGAACCTGAAGGTGTTCGATCCGGAAAGACACACCTATACAGACCTGAACGAGCCCGGCGCTGCAGTTTCGCAGGACGATTTACAGCAATTAAAAAAGAAGCTGTTTGATGTTACGTCGCCCGGCGATATCGTTTTGTTTGCCGGCAGTCTCCCCGCCGGGGTATCCGTTTCCGATCCTGTGTCTTGGGCTTCGGAGTTAAAATCGCGCGGTGTTCTGGTAGCTGTTGATCAGGACGGCGAAACACTCCGCGAAATGATTAAAATCTGTCCGTTTTTGGTGAAACCAAACGAACACGAACTTTTTGAACTGATGGCACTGCCGGACAAGGAAATTCCAACACTTTGCGCCGCGGCGCGCAGGTTGGTTCAGCTCGGAATTATGCACGTGATCGTTTCTCTTGGCGAAAAAGGCGCGCTTTTTGTAGATGAAACAGGTGTTCTTCATGGCAAAGCGCCTCGCGTAGATGCGGTTAGTACCGTTGGCGCAGGCGATGCGCTCACCGCGGCATACCTCTATGCAACAAAATCCGATTTTAAGCGAGAAGACGCCGCCCGTTTTGCCATAGCCTGCGCAACGGCGAAGGTAACGTGTCCCGGAAGCAGCCCGCCGCAGCGCGAAGCGGTGGATGCGATGATTCCGCAAATAGAGATTCAGGTGTTAAACGAATAGGAGAAAAGATATGAAAACAAAAGCGGTTCGCTTATATGGCGCCGGCGATCTCCGGCTTGAGGAATTCGATCTGCCGGAAATGAAGGACGACGAAATCCTGGTGAAAGTGGTTTCGGACAGCGTTTGTATGTCTACGCATAAATGCGCAATTTTGGGGCAGGAACACAAGCGCGTTCCGCCGGATGTTGCGCATCATCCAACGATTATGGGACATGAAATGGCGGGGGATATCATCGCCGTCGGGGCAAAATATGCCGGCCAATATCACGCTGGTACGAAATTTACGCTGCAACCCGCGCTCAACTATAAAGGGACGATGTGGTCGCCCGGCTACTCCTATCCGTATTTTGGCGGAAACGCAACCTACAATATCATTCCGCAGGAAGTTATGGAACTCGGGTGTTTTCTCGAGTATAAGGGCAGGGCATATTTTGAAGCGTCGCTTGCGGAACCCATGAGCTGCAGCATTGGCGCGTTTCATGCGGCATATCACACGCGCATGGGCGATTATCATCATATTATGGGGATTAAAGAAGGCGGCAAACTGGCAATTGTTGCCGGTGCCGGTCCAATGGGGCTAGGCGCGCTGGATTATGCGATTAGCTGCGATAGAAGACCGTCGCTCGTTCTGGTTGCCGATATCGATGCTGTGCGCCTCAAACGCGCAGAAGAAATATTTGCGAAAAAGGCGGCTCAAAACGGCGTAAAAGTGATTTTTGCGGATACGTCGAAAATGGGTAACCCGGCAGATGAATTATTGAAGTTGTCCGACGGCGGATTTGACGACGTGCTCGTATTTGCGCCAGTTGCGGCGGTTGCCGAGTTGGGCAATGCCATATTGGGTCGCGATGGATGCATGAATTTCTTCGCCGGCCCAATCGACAAAGCGTTCGGCGCGAAGATCAATCTTTACGATGTGCACTATAACTCGACGCATCTGATGGGAACAACCGGAGGCAATACAGAAGACATGATAGAGTCGCTTCGCCTGACCGCTGCCGAGCAAATTGACCCGGCGGTGATGATTACGCATGTCGGAGGACTCGATTCCGCAGCGGAAACCATTTTAAACCTGCCGCATATTCCCGGCGGAAAAAAGCTGGTTTACAATCATATATCCATGCCGATGTATGCCATCGATGACTTTGAGTCGCTTTCAAAGGAAGATGCACGGTTCGGAGAACTGCATGAAATCGTAAAAGCGCACAACGGTCTTTGGTGTGCGCAAGCGGAGGAATATTTGCTGAGCCATTGGAACTGAGAAAGGAGAAGAAACAGATATGTATCATCGAATTATCGTTCTGAAGAATGCGTCCGGGCTTCATGCGCGCCCCGCTTCTGAATTCGTAGCTTGCGCAAAGCAGTTTACTTCAAACATATTCATTCGGAATGCCGATAAACCGGGCGCTGTGCCAACAAACGCAAAATCCATCGTCCGTGTTCTGGCGGAAGGGATTCCGGTTAACACGAGAATCGAAATCTCCGCCGAGGGCGAAGATGAAAATGCTGCGGTCGACAAACTGGTTGAGCTGATCGAAACCGGACTTGGCGAGGATTAAATGATGAAGATCTTCAAAGGCGCACCGGTTTCCAGCGGTGTTGCAGAGGGGCGCGTTTATCTTTTTCAGGCGTTTGCCTGCGATGTGTATGAAACCTATGTGCAGGAAGGCGCGGAAAAAGAAGAACTGGAACACTATGAACAGGCGGCGCGCGAAGCCGACGAGGAATTGCGGCTTCTAATCGGCTCTTTTTCTGCCGAACATGCGGATAAAGCGAAGATTTTTGAAGCGCATCGTGAAATCTTATCGGACGAAGAGATCGACGATGAGATTCGCAGTGCGATACTGGAAAAACGCCAGGCGGCAGATTTTGCGGTCAATCGCGTTTATACGGAGTTTGCGCTGCTGCTGAGTAAAGTGGCGGATGAGTTAATTGCCGCGCGGGCAACGGATATTCGCGATGTGCGCAACCGTCTGATTCGCGTTTTACACGGGGAAACGGAAAAAAAGCTTTCTTCGCTTAAGGAACCGGTTGTCGTCGTCGCGCACGATCTGCTGCCGAGCGACACGGCAACGATGGACCGCAAAAACGTTCTCGCGATTGTGACGGAGGTTGGCGGAAGCACGTCTCATTCCGCGATTTTAGCGCGTAGC